>CAZINF010000001.1:0-25621 GCA_964540555.1 uncultured Syntrophus sp.
CCATAGCCACGCAGATAAATGCGATCAGGCTGAACATGGTGCCGACCTCCGGGTGTACGGCCAGGTACGTGGGCATGATACCCCCGGCGATGCCGACCGTGGCCCCGCCAATGCCGAATACCAGGAGGTAGATCCGCTCCGTGTTGATGCCCATCAGCTCCGCGGCCTCCTTGTCCATGGCGGTGGCCTGGATGGCCCAGCCGAAGCGCGTGCTGCGGACCATGTAGTACGTGAGGCCCACCACGACGAGCGCCACGATGGCTGTGACGAGCTGGGGCAAAGGAACGATCAGTGCCCCCAGTTGAAACGTCTTGTCGCCCAACCAGGTGTCGGAGAGGATGCGAAAGTTGGGCGTGAACTGGTTGAGGCACAGGTTCTTGAGGAGCATCGCCAGCCCGAAGGTCGCCAGCAGGGCTGAGAGCGGGGGTTTGCCGATCGTGTAACGAATGATCAGTTTGTAGGTCAGGGCCCCCAGGATGAAGATGAAAAGACCGCCGGCGAACATGGAGACGAGGGGATCCACGTTCACCAGGAACCCCAGCCAGTACGTGACGTACATCGCGATCATCACGTATTCGCCGTGGGCGAAGTTGATCACATCCATCACGCCCCAGATCAGACAGAGCCCGACGGCCACCAAGGCGTAAAGCATGCCGTTGAGGATGCCATCCAGCAGTACTTGAAGCAGAGTGTCCATAGATAATCTGAGGTTTCATAAAGGTGCCGGGGGTCCAGAGACCCCCGGCACCGGTTCGGTTCACATGAATGTGGCTTGGAACTACCGCTTATCCCACGGCTTCATGGGGAAGATCGGTTTCGTGTCCGCCTTCTCCGTGGGGAATATCCGTTTGTACTTGCTGCCCTGGAGCTGGGTGACGATGCTCAGGGCCAGCTTGTTCTGGCCGCCCGGGGCGAAGGCGACCTTGCCGCTCAGGGAGAGCGGGGAGGGCCACGTGTTGGCGTACAGGGTCTTGGCCACCACTTCGGGATCGAGGCTCTTGGCCTTCTCGATGGCCTGGGCCAGGACCAACATGGCTATCGTTTCCTGGATGCTGTCGCTGTCGTAGGGCACGCCGCCAGTCTTCGTCTTGAAGATCTTCTCCACCTCGGCCACGGCGGGCATCATGCCGGCAAACTCAGGCGAGTAGCCCGTCGAGCCCATGAAGAAGTCCGCATCGGGGCCCAACTGCTTGGCGATGACCGGATCTTGGTAGCCGCTGCAGTAGTTGAGGGATACCTTGGGGATCCAGTTCATCTTTTTCATCGTCTTGACCATCAGGGCGTAGTCCGCACCCAGAACGGCCCCGAAGAGCGCATCGGGGTTCTTGGACTTGACGGTCTGCACCTCGCTGTCGAGGTTGGTGGCGCCCGGGGTGAAGGGCACGTCAGCCACGACAGTAAAACCGCCGGCCGCCGCCGCCTTCTTGGCCTCTTCGGCCGCGTGCTTGCCGAAAACGGAGTTCTCATAGATGAGGCCGAGTGTCTTCACGTTGGCGTTCTTCTGGGTCTTGTTGAGCCACTTCAGGACCTCGACGAACTCGTGGGACTCGACCTCGTCGGTGGAAGCCGTGCGGAAGAAATATTTCATGTCGGGGCGCTGGGTCAGTGCCGCGGAGCTGGAGGCGCCGCACATGAAGATCTTCTTGGCGCGCTCTGCCACCATGCTCGCCGGCATGCTCACCGAGCTGTTGTAGGCGCCGATGAGGGCCCACACGCCTTCCTGGTTGATCAGGCGCTCGGCCTCGGCCTTGCCCACGTCGGGCTTGCCCTGGCTGTCGGTGTGCACGAGCACGAACTTGTATCCTGCGAGCCAGCCTTTCTTGTCAGCCAGCGGTACCTTGATGTTGGGGTACTTGTTGTTGAGGATCTCGACTGCCGTCTCCACCGCGGCCTTGCAGCGCTGGCCGGCCAGAGCTACGGGGCCGGTCAGGGGAAAGATGGTGCCGATCTTGATGACTTTTTCTTGAGCCAGGGACTGGCCCGGGGCGACGCCCAGCATCAGGGTGACCGCCACGGCGACCAGGAGCCAGGATCTCATGAGGGACTTGTTAATCATCGGGTACCTCCTTTTTCGGTTTGAATTGCACCAGTCGGAACCTGCATTTACTCGAAGAGGGACAATATTGTAAGCATCCTTATATGTCAAGGATGTTTTCTTGCAGCACAAAATCGAAAAGGGGGTAGAAATGATTGACATTTTATGTTGTTGATACGAAGATCCCTTCGTTCATCGTGGTCAGTCACATCTACGGTCTTTTCCACAGGCATCAAGGAGGCATGGATACATGAAGAAGATGCTTGCCCTGTTGGCTTTTTGTACCCTTCTGTCTTTCACCTTTCCGTATCTGCTGAGGGCGCAGACAACTCCCGATCCTGCACTGGTGACAGCGATAGCCGCCATAAAGGCTGTTGACAACCATGCCCATCCGTTGCGGGTTCTCAAAGAAAGGGAACGTGATACCGAATGGAGTGATCTGAGCTATCATCCCCTCGAAACCGCCGCCGCCGATCCCGGGGCCCAGATGCCGCTTATTCCCTTTCGGCTGCGGCCGAAAAGCCCCGAATTCCTGGCCGTCTGGCAAGCCCTCTATGGACTTTCTGTCGGCCCCGTCACGAAGGATCTCCCCCGGGAGCTGGTACAGGCCAAACGGCGGATCATGCGTGAGCAGGCCGACAACTATCCCACCTGGGTTCTCGACAAACTGGGCATAGAGACCATGATCGCCAACCGCGTAGTCATGGACCGCAGCCTGCCCGCTCCCCGTTTTCGCTGGGTTCCTTACGTCGATGCATTTATGTTCCCGCTCTCCAACGAAGAAGTGAAAAAAGCAAGGCCCGATCTGATTCCCTCCTACGGAAGCCTGGAGCGGCTGCTGCAGACCCATCTGAAGGACCTGGGTATGAGCCGATTGCCGCCCAATCTGGAGGGATACCTGACCGGGGTTGTTGCCCCTGCGATGGAGCGCCAGAAGCAGGGAGGCGCGGCGGCGGTCAAGTTCCAGACCGCCTACGTGCGCACGCTGGATATTTCCAATCCATCAGCGGGACAAGCAAAGCGCGTGTATGACCGGTATGCCAAGGGAGGGAAGCCGACGGCAGGTGAATACAAGACGCTGCAGGATTACCTGTTTCGCTACATTTCACGCGAAGCCGGCCGGTTGGACCTGGCCGTCCACATCCATACGGGTTTGGGCATCGGTGGATATTTCGACGTCGTCGACTCGAATCCCCTGCTGCTGGAGACGGTCTTCAACGATCCGCTGTTGCGGAAAACCAATTTTGTCATCCTTCACGGAGGCTGGCCTTTCGCGAAGCAAACGGCAGCCATGCTTCTGAAGCCCAATGTCTATGCCGATTTCTCAGCCATCGCATTTCTCATTTATCCGCGGGAGCTCAGCGATGTGTTGCGGAGCTGGCTGGAGATCTCGCCCGACAAAATCCTGTTTGGGACCGATGGGTTTGAAATCGATCCGGACCTGTCTTTCCTCAATTGGGAAGAATTAACCTGTATGGGGACCCGCAGCGCGCGGCAGGCACTGGCGCTTGCGCTCACGGAAATGATGCGCGACGAAGAAATTACCCACGAGGAGGCCTTGGGCATAGCCAGAAAGGTACTTCGAGAAAACGCTGTCAAACTGTATAAGCTGGAGACTCCATTTCTTCACACTCTTCAAACAAAGTAAAGGCAGAGTCCATTGGCTCTGCCTTTACTTTTCCGCATCGAGAATTGCCGATTGAAATCTGCTCGGGTAAAACACCTTTCCGGTCCCTTGACCCGATGCTCCTATTCCGTTATGTTCTCTCACATCATCATGGAACATGGGGAGAGATCGGTATCAAGACAGCCTATATCCGGGCTTATCTTTTTGCCAGGGCTCTTATTTCTTGATGTCTTCTACTACCTTATCGACTTTTTTGCCGGCCTTCTCCATCGGGCCTTCTTTCGCGCAGCCCGACAGCCCCACGAACATGGCGAGCATCGCCAACACGGCGATGAAACTCTTTGCATTTTTCATCATTTGTATCTCCTTTTGCGAATGGATGAACATGCTTGAACTCTTGCTCATACACTGTAGTATAACACAGAATTGTGCAGTGATGCACAAGCAGGAATATCCTGATCTTCGGCTTCGAACAGATAAGAACTATACCCGCGTGTCGAAGACGGTCCCCTGTAACTTCAGATTCTTGAATACGTGACGCTGTCTTTTTCAAACTCCTCTATTGTTTCGTCTGTCAAAGACGGGCGAATCGTGGGTATGATCCGGAACAGTGTTTCCGTTGTAACGAGATAGTCCTGTTTGGTAGCCAGTTCCTGTTCGAAGGCAAACTGAGCAATCTGCTGGAACAGGTATTCAATGTCTGCGGGAGTGAATCCGGCTGTCATTTCTGCAACTTGGTCGAGGTCTATTTCCCCGGTATTCAATTTGGAGAGGTAGTGCTGCAGGATGGTCTTAGATCCTTCCTTGTCCAATCCGCCAACGGGAATAATGCAATCGAATCTTCCCGGGCGAAGCATGGCTTCATCCAATTGTCTGATGTAGTTGGTGGCGCATACGAGCAGTATTTTGTTTCCTTGATTTTTCAGCAAGGGTACCTGCTTGAGAAACTCGTTGGTGATAGATTTGTCAATCCGGTCTGCATTGTCGCGACTGGCTGCGATCTCTTCAAACTCGTCAATGAAGAGGACCGCTTCATCCAGACTTCGCGACTTTTCCATTACCTTTCTCAGATTGAGGCCTATCTTTTCCACCCCGTCCGCCATAAGCATGCTGGGTACGATCTCAATGTACCGCCAGGAAAGGACGCCGGCAATGGCCTTTGCAAAATAGGTCTTTCCGGTGCCGGGAGGACCGAAGAAAAGGATTGATTTAGGAGGAACAACGCCATGCTTCTTGGAAAGGTCCGCCTCGGTTAACGGCAGAATTATCCTGCGTCGGACCAGCTGCTTGGGAGGTTGGGAATCGGATATGGTATCCCATATCTCTCTGCCGATAGTCTGCGCCCCCATCTCATTTAAGATGTCCTTATTTTTATAGGTCTTGTATTCATCAGGTGCCTGCTCCATATTTTCTAAAAAATCAATGCAAGCGGTGCGGAATCCGACGTCCCGACCGACTTTTTCAGACAGAAGCCATTTGTGGTCTAGAATTTGTAACCAGAGGGTTGCAGCAATTTCCGGGTCAAATCTCGTCCCGCTAAATTCGAAGATTCGACTCGCACAGTCCTCGGGCGATGGGAATTCGTGTTCGTTGTCATTCATAAGATACCTCGATGGACAGAACTCTTAAAAGATCCACTGTCCAATTCTTTAGATATTTCATCACATCCAGCCGTTTCTCCAACTGCCTTGCCATTGTTCAATCCGTTTCCTGCTTTGCAACTTCCAAAGCCTGAAAAGGGAGCCAAATGACAGGGGGGCTTCCTTGTGGAAAGCCCCCCCGTTTGATTCAATGTGTTAATGACGTTCGGCTACTTTGCCGTTGAAGGAGAAATGTCTCCCGGCAGGGTCCTGCTATATCCGGCAAAGAGTTCCTCGACTTTCTTGTAGCTCTCATTCATGGCCGCCGTGAAATTTTCGAGACCTTTCCTGTAGGGCTTGTCCCAGTCTCTGAGAGCTTTTTTCCCTTCCTCGGGAATCCAGGGAAACATGTCTATGAACATGCTTGTCATTTTTTCCGTCTGTTCCTGAAAAGTGGCCAGGGCTTTCGAGGCATTGTCCATCGTCGTCCTCGTGATTTCAGTCACCTGCTTGTTCAACTGCTGATTTGTCATCATCGTTCTCCTTTTTTCATGTTAACGACTTGTTTAGCTTACTTGGCCTTCCTCGTCTTCTGTGCCTCCTGGTCCTTGTCAGCCTTCTCGGTCGTCAGAACAGAAGAAGCCCCGTTATCCTGATGGAATAACATCTCTAGTTTCCTGTACTGTTCATCTGCGGCTATCTTAAAATCGTCATAGCCCTTCTTGTAGACCTTCAGCCATTCACGGACGAACTTCCTGCCCTCTTCGGGAAACCAGGGGGATCGCACCAGAGAAAGCCTGATGGTCTTCTCCGTGTATTCATGGAGCACGGTTATCGTGTTGAAGCTGTTTTCGAATGCGTTTTTGAAAAATCCGGTGGTCTGTTTTGCAATCTCTGTGTGATCCATTCTTTTCATCTCCTTCTATCTCGTTATGAGCACCATACTAGGATGATGACAGTACGTCAAGATAAATGATGCAATGCAATATTTAGCAACCTTCGCTTGGCAATAATCCGAATATTATTAAATATTATTTAATAATAGATAGTTATAAAATTATTATTGTTTGTAGGTCCCGAAATGGCATCCTTGTCTAACAAATATTTATTGCAATGCAAAACGACGTCCCCTTGTAGAGGACGGCCCTTGTTATTTTCGAATAATCTATGCTGCCTGTGCGCAGCAGCCGGCATAGATGACCTGGAACGAAAGTCAAATGTCAATATGCAAGTCTGACCCTCTTCTCATACACATGTCCGGGTACGAAGTCAGAAGTGCCATAAATGTCAAGAAGGATTGATGATTTTCATGGTGAACGACTCAGTCACGATGCATATTTCAGGCAGGGGGCAGAGAGAGCCCAGTCCACCGAGAGAGTTTCTAAGATACTTAGACCATCAAATTCAGGCGCAGACGGATAGGAATCATTATTTTTCAACTGTATATTGGTGAGCAAGAACAATCAGGACTTATCGAGATGAACATTCCGATTGAAGGAGGGAAACGGATCGTGACAATCCCGACAGAGAGGAACAAAGAGACAAAGATCGGAACTGTCCGTGATGAGAAGATGGAATCGAGCATAGTAGACACCATGCGCCGCTACTTCCAAAGCGACTCGGGGAGACCGAGGCAAGACCTTGAATATGCGATCATGGATTCTGTGAAGCGCTATTTCGAAGGCCGAGTCACTAGAGGATAGAAAGATACCCCTCCCACCTGATGACGGCCTCATCCGGTTCCTGCCTCTGCTGGATGAGGCTTTTCTCTTGCCTTTCCCAAAGTAATACCTTATCAAAAAATTGTCGTTCCAACACAGGAGAACAAGCGTCAACAGGAGGTTCTGAAGATGGAAACGAAACTGAGCAGAAGAGACATTTTGAAAGCGGCAGGCACCACGGGGATGATCCTGGCTGCCGGAGGCTCGATTCTTTCAGTGACTCCCGGGATGGTGTCGGCACAGGCTCAGAAGCCGATTGAGTTGAAGCCCCCGGCGGGAGGCAATTCGTTCTTGCAGCTTCTGTCAAAGAGAAGCTCTTCCCGGGAATACAGCCCCGAGCCCCTGCCTGTGAATATACTGTCGGGCCTGCTGTGGGCGGCCTTCGGGATTAACCGCCCGGAATCGGGCAGGCGAACGGCGCCTTCGGCCAGCAATCGTCAGGAGATCGACATCTACGTTGCAGCCGCCAATGGTCTTTACCTCTATGATGCCAAAGCCAATGCACTGAAGCCGATACTGGAAGATGACATCCGAGCTCTGACCGGCCGCCAGGCTTTCGTGAAGGAAGCCCCCATCAACCTCGTCTATGTGTCGGATTACGCCAAATTTGAAAAAGGCACGGAAGAGGATAAACTGATATATTCCGCAGCGGACACCGGGTTCGTCAGTGAAAATGTCTACCTGTACTGCGCCTCCGAAGGTCTGGCCACGGTCGTGCGTGTGGGATTCGACAAGCCGACCCTCGGAAAAGCAATGAAACTCAGGCCGGAGCAAAGAATCATTCTTGCTCAGTCGGTAGGGTATCCCAGGAAAAAGTAGCTGCCCACCTCCGATGAAAAGCAGGATGAAGGGGCTTATCCGGGATTAAGGCAGGGGGCGCGGAAAGCAAAGGGAATCATCGTCTTGATTCTTGGAGAAGCGGCAAGAACCCGCTTGTTTTGCACGCGCCTCGTCTGTTAATCTTAATCCATGAAACGTGCCGTCATCTTCAAGGCCGCGGCGGCCTTGTTGATCATCCTACTTCTGGTTTATACCTGGTATCGCTGGGATATCGCTGCCCTTTTCGCGCCCGCGCGAATCGAGGCGATCCTGGAAAACCTCGGTCCCTTCGCCCCGCTGATCTACATGGCCGTCATGGCGGCAACCGCCGTCATCATTCCCATCCCGGGGCCGCCCCTTTTCGTGGTTGCCGGCGCACTCTTCGGCTCCTTCCTGGGCACCGTCTACGCTGTTGTTGGTTCCCTGGCCGGAGCGGTCATCGCCTTTCTCGTTGCCCGGTTCCTTGGGAGGGATTTTGTCGAGTCGCTGGTGGGCAAGCAGGTTGTCATCTGCTGCGAGTGTTCTGAGGGATTGCTGACCAAGATCATCTTCTTTTCGCGGCTCCTGCCGCTGATCTCCTTTGATGTGGTGAGTTACGGAGCGGGACTCACCCGGATGTCCCTCCGAAGCTTCACCTTGGCCACGCTCCTTGGTTCTCTGCCCATGACCTTCCTTTATCATTTCTTCGGGTCCCTCATTGTGATCAGCTCTACGATGGCCCTCATCCTGGGACTCATGGTCGTTGCGATTCTTTTCGCACTGCCGTATCTGGCCGATCGCTGGAATCTCAAGAGATTCCGGCCCAGGCTTGTCTCGCGCAACGGCGGCGACTCCTGCGAGCCCTCTGACAGGAAGGACTAGACATTAGATGTCGCTCGCATAGTCTATGAATCTCAAAAACTGCATTATTAGATAAGGAATCTCATTATGCCTGAAAAAAGACGGGGGGCAGCCGCTGACAATAGTCAACCTGCCCCCCACGTGGATTTATCTCTCCCGTGCTTTACTTGTAGTATCCGCAGCCCAGAATCACATTGTCCACCTTCTCAACATACGAGGATTTTTGTTCTACCTTCTTCGTTTTCGGATTCTCCCATTTGTAATCGATAGAGCCTTTTCCTTTCGTATTTCCTGTCTCTACCATCTCTTTCATGAACAGTTTCCCATCAGCGTCTTTTGCTCCCATCATGTCTCTCCCGATCAATGCAGCATTGGCGCCGTGGGCAAGAATCTTCCCGTTCATATCCAAAGCGAAAATATACAGATCCTTGTTAATGAATTGCCCCTTGGGATCATTGAAGGCGGCAAAGGCCTTTGCTTGACCATCTGCTTTGTAATAGGCAACGGCCTTATCCAGCAACGTCATGGCCTCCGATGCATTCCCTCTATCCTGTGCATATGCAAAACTGCTGATCAGTAGAAGAATGATTAACCCCGCCAATACTCTCTTCATCATGTGCCCTCCTTTATAATTCTAAATATGGTGAAAAGGCTGGATACTTACTGTCGCTGATCTTATTGCTTCGAACTGCAGTGACCACCTCCTTCCAGAATTGCATAAGATCCTTGCACTAAGACCTAACTATAAACAAACCCCAAGAATGGAATCAAACGATATTTTCACCCTTCTCGTTAGCCACCTCTTAGCCAAAACAAAAAAAGATTCCAAAGCTTCCTTGCTTTCGGCCGTGCTTTAACAATATCGAGATACTCCCATCTGTGATATAAAAGCCGCTGTAGATAATGGATTTCTGTTGCCATCACCAACATTTTTGCGTGATTTGAAAGGAGAGCTGTCATGAGGAAAATCGCTTTTATCTGCTCTGTTGTATGTTTCACCTTGGCTCTGAGTTCGTTCGCGTCAGCCCAGATTGCCGCTACCCGAATGGTTAATACGGCTTCTCCGACGACGAAGTTCATAAATTTCGCGGATACCTCGATGGACATCACCTATGGCTCAAATGGAGAAAGAGGGCTGATTCTCGACCCGACCAGCACGCTCGGCCAGTATGTGCTTACCATAGACGGTTACAGAAAGATTCATATCGGGCTTGGAGCATCTAAGTACACGGCTATCAAGTTATGGCAGGGAAAAATGTCCGGCAATGTTCTAACAGAGATAATCACTCAACCGCGCGATTCAAAAAATATTCATTCGTTCGATGTCATCGGTCCTCATTTGATGATCCATGTTGTTGGACCTCCTAACACAGCCGATAAGGTTCAGTATTATATTTATCTGACTCAATGAAAGGATAGCGAATTACATTTAGCAACGTCAGCCATTGCTTAGACAAAACAAAAAAGGGGTTGTAGCCTAAAGCCACAACCCCTTGATGTTCCTGTCTCGCCCTCCAGGGCGCAACAGGGTCCGCTCAATATCAGGACAGGGCCGTTTCGATTTCCTGCCTGAAAAGAAGACAGACAGCGCGGACTCCAATGAGACGTCGGTATACTCCTCGACAACATCATCTGCCCCAAATTCTCTTGACACCTAAATCCCTTGTACGTATACAAATGCCGAAATACATTATCATTAAAACAGACATCCAGATGTCTCAGGAGCCGAACATGGCAGCTATTCAGTTCACCCGAAACCACACGGATCACTCCACGGACAAGGGTTTCCAGTTTGAGTTCTTCTGTGACCGCTGCGGAAATGGTTTCACGAGCGAGTTCAAGACGTCCACAACCGGTCTCGCGACCAGTGCCCTGCGAGCTGCGGGTGATCTCTTCGGCGGCTTCATGGGCCAGGCAAGCAGGGGAGCTCATGAGATTGAGCGCGCCATTTTAGGCCCGGCGCACGACAAGGCTTTTCGCGAAGCCATCGAGGAGATCAGAGGAAACTTCCGCCAGTGTCCCAAATGTACAAAATGGACCTGTCTGAGCACATGTTGGAATCAAAAGCGCGGTCTGTGTTTCGAATGTGCGCCGAATGTAGAAACGGAGTTGGCGGCGGCCCAGGCCCAGGCAACTGTCGAACAGGTTCGTGAGAAAGTAAAGAATCTTGATTTGACCAAGGACATTGACATTACGAGCGAAGCTGCAGCGCTCTGCCCGAGTTGCGGCGCGCGCACCCAGGGAGCAAAGTTTTGTCCTGAATGCGGCCAACCGCTCCGTCCGAAAAACGAGTGTCCCCGTTGCGGGACAAAAACAGAGCAAGGGACAAAATTCTGTCCTGAATGCGGCAATAAGATTATATGAACTCATCGTTTTCCGGGAAGTTCCAGTATCTGGATCAGGCAGGGGCTGTCATGCAAAGCGGGGCGTGTCGGCTCACGATTGAGGATGAGGCCCTTCGTGTAATCCCTGAAAAGGGACAGCCCCTTGCACTTGATTTGGGCGATATCGATGCAGTTTCCTGTGGCGATTACGAACTCTCCCTGAAACTCTATACCGGAAAGACGATCACGCTAAATCAGTTTGGGAAAACATTTCAGAACCTGTCTCACGATTTTCTGGAGGCCTACCGCAACCGCCTGCTTCAATGCCTGCTCCTGGAGGATTTGGAGGAGATTGAACGCTTTGAGGGGTTCGTTCATCTCGATTCAACCGACAACACTTTTTCAAGCCCCGCCCAATTCAGATTGTACAAAAGCAATCTCGCGATTCTGCCTGAAACCGCCTCCGGGCTGCACTGGAGGCTGAGCGACTTCAAAAGCATAGACTTTGATGAAGCCGCTTACAAATTGGAGCTTCGCTCGGAGACGGAGCGCCTCATCATCACGAAGCTGGCAAAACGCACCCGTGAATTCATTGACCGCTTGCGCTCAGCCATGGATGACATGTCAGAAAACAGCGCCAGAATCCTTCAGGGACTCTTCCCGTTTGTTTCGCCGGACCAGTTTCAAACGATTGCAGGGCTTATGAAGGAGGGGCATTCGGTAGCCGTGTCGAAAATTGCGGCCGTTCACCCCAAAATCGAGCCGGTCCTTATCGAAAAGGCCGTCGATAGCAGCTTGAAGCCTTGCTTCGATGTTCTAAAAAAACGAATGGCACCCGATAGTGATTATTTCGCCGGTTACAAAATGATCCGGCCGGAAAATGAAAACGAAGCCGGCAGGAAATCCGTTGTATCAACGGATGGCGAGAACGAAAGATCGACGACGGAAGAACCGGGTGCAGATCCTGTTGCGAAGACCGACTCCGAAGCCGACTCAGAACAAAATGACGAAAAGCAGGAGCAGGTGCTCCACTGGTTCTTTTTCCCTCTTGCAACAAAGCCAGGCCCCGCCAATGTCGTTGCGTGGGAAGCCACCACACATTCCGGACGAGCCACCTATTTTTTCCGCATCAATCCAGACCCGGCAAAGTCCGGCGCTGGTATTGAATCGACGATTCATCGGCTCAATCTTGCCCTCGTACTGCTCAACTTCAGACGGGAGCCCATCTATTTGCCAGACGACGCTCTTGCCACTCAGCTCCGCTACCGGCGTTACGCGATTGCATGCAGAAAACTTTCGGTATTGAGGGAGCTGCGGACCTCGTATATCGGTCGTGCCATTCACAAAACACCGGAGGACTGGCAGAAGCAGGTAGACGCTATCCTGACCCAAGCGTAATGATGCAACTCGTTGCTGATAGCGAAGGAACGCCAGGCAGAGCCAACTGGGCTCTGCCTGGCGTCCGTGAAATGAATTTGCGCCTGGGGCGGGTCGCTAGCGACCCGCCCTGCTGACATGAGAAGCTTTTTACTCTCTATTTCGGATTGCTTCTGTAACACCCGTACGGTTGGATGAGTTGAACATCGCAACCGCCCACTCCGCAGTAGTTCCCGCAATCAGGTTGGAACATCCAGCGATTTGCACCGCATTTGGTGTTCGCTCCCTGGGCGGACTCGCAACAGTAGAAGCCCTGAGCGTCGCACATCAGGTAGGCGCTGGGATGGTCTGCCCTGTTTCCGGTGGCGCAACCCGGCTGACCCACGTAGGTCATCCCGGAAAGATACTTGCCTGCCTGACAGGTGTTGCCGGTACCGGTGCTGGGCTGGCTGGCACTGCTCGGAGAGGAGGTCTTGCGAAAACCAAAGGGGAGCTTATTGCTGAGAGCTGTTCCCGGTCCGGAAATGGCCACGGTTCCTGTATACCGATTGATCGCATCCTGATCTGCCTGCGATTTGCCGGCGAAAACATCGGGCACCTTCACGATGAAGTTCCCAACCATCGTAACATCAGGCAAATACGGAAACGGTATGGCGGGCGCCGGGGTAGGAAGCGGAGCTGGCTTGGCCTGAATGGTCTTTCCGGGCAGATACTCAAATACCGCCGTGTACTGAGTGATTTTTGCGGGCTCAAAATTGCCGCCCCGGACGGTAATGACATCGCCCGGTTTGGCGGTAGGATTATAGACCTGATCCAGGATGGGATAGGGCGATCGGATATTGAATGTCAGTCTATTGCTCTCCGTGCTGCCCTTCTTGAGGTACAAGAATTTGAGTTGCTGAATCCTCGCTCTGTGTTCGTTATTCTTGGCCGTCACGTTGTACCCTTTGTAAACGTCCGGTACCGGTGCCATGGTAAACTGAGTGGCTGTTACGTTTTCCGGTACCCCGGTAAATTGCTCTCCGCTTTGAAGCTGAATGACGACCGTCGAACCCGGAATGGAACTGAGGTTCTTGCCGGTCACAGAGAGCCTTGCATTGATAAGAGCTCCTGTCGGGGTCATACTCGACAGGACAGGCGCACCTGCCGCCGGTGTGCTGCCCTGCGTAGTAGGAGTGCCATAACTGGTTGGCCCCGTGGAACCGCTCGTCGATCCTGTTGATCCTGCTGGCGGAGTTGCCGGCACGGCTGCATGGGCAACATCGAACGTAATGCCTGCCCGATTGTTTTGCTCGTTCAATTCATTGATCTTGTTGTCGGCATCAAGGACACACTCAACCTTGTGACTGCCGGGGCTCACCGAAATGGTGTAGCGGCCCGCGGGGTTGCGCTTCATCCCGGCCGGCATGTCCCCGAAGCTGGTCGTGGCGACCTGTACTCCATCAATCAGCCAGGCGAGACGGAACGTGCCCTTGAGATCGGCTCCGGCATTCTCAAACTCGCACACCAGATAGACCTGCTGACCCGGCACAGGGCTGGTGGAAAGGGGAGTATACTGGGTTACGTTTTGAGTGTACTGGGCGAGCCAAACCCGGGTAACCTTGAGATCCGGGAGGGTCGGCGTGGCCGGCTGAGTCGCCGCTGCCACCTGGAAGGTGCCACTGGCCCGGTTGTTCGCCTCGTTGGCCTCCGCGATTTGACCATCCGGGTCGAGGACACACTCATAACGATGCGCTCCAGTGGCCGGCATCAGGTACCGGGCGCCCGGATTCCGTTTGCCACCAGCCTCGATATCGCCGAAGCGCGTCGTGTACACTTCCTTGCCGTCGACCTGCCACGAGACCCGCCAGTTGCCCTTCAGGTCACTGCCGGCATTGTGGAACTCACAGACCAGGTAGACTTCCTGCCCCGGCTTCGGATTGCCCGACAGGGGAGCATACTGAGTCACGTTTGCCGGTGGGACGTACTGCGCGATCCAGATTCGATCCGCCTGCAGATCGGACTTGGCAGGTACCGGAAGGGTGCCGGTCACTGTGGCGGGGACGCCGGTTGCAATCGTCCCGGTCACGGGGCGGACAGGCTGCTGACCGGTGGATGGAGCAGCCGTTCCGGCCGCCTTCATGTAGGTAAAGCTGGGGTTTGGCCGCCCGACAAAGCATGACGAGTTGAAATTGTGTTTCTTTATGATGGCCAGAGTCTGTCGTGCCTCGGTCTCCCTGCTGCCGAAACTGAACATCGCGTGATTGCCATCCACGATCTTCCAGTCGTTCTGAATAAATGAGACGGTGGCTGTGGCCGGATTGAAGGACAGACAATCTTCACCGGTCATAGACCCTGCCGGGGCACGCCCGGAGACCAGCGTATACTGGAAAGAGGGCTGCGGTCTGCCGACGAAGCAGCTCTGGTTCATCCCGTAGTTCTTTAGGATGGCCAGGGTCTGCCGGGCCTCTGCCTGGTTGCTGCCAAAACTGAATACCCCATGGCCGCCATCGACGATCGACCAGTTGTTTTGCACATTCTCTACGGATGCAGCGGCCGGGTTGAAGGATACGCAGTCCTCCGCGACAGTCGGCCCCGGCTTGGGAAGGGGCGGGCGGCTGAGTTGATTCGTCTGCTGCGCATGGACCCCTGCTGTCCAAAGGAGAATTCCAATTATGATGACTGTCAATAATGTTTTTTTCATCCTCTCTCCTTGTCTTCGCTGTAGTATTGCTTTTGTTGACTGCTGAGTTTCTGAACGGCGGTCGGCATTAGCGCTGATTATTTCGCGGGTTTTCCCCTTGATTGTCAATGATAATCTGTCAATAGACGAACCGTATCGTGGTCAATCTTGTGCAAATGGCTTGTCGACATGTCGACATGTAAGAATGATACGCTGGAATACGCGAATACGAGATAGGCACCCCAGACCCCGCAAGACCAGCACAATATCCTGAGGGCAGTGCCGAGGACTGCCTCGATAACCATCGTTTTGCGAGATAGTCTCCAAAAGACTCCCTAGAGGAATCCCACGCTTTGCCTTTTGGCTTTTACATAGAGCCTCTGGTAGTCATGAAAAATACATGATCAACAGACCGCAAACGCGGCGAATGCTTGTACCCTGTTGTTCATTCTAGTTCTGTGCTAAATATAATAGATATAAGTGGAGTGAGATGGACCCGAATGGTTATGGAGCAACATAAGTATGTTGATCGGGAGGGATAGCAATGAAAAAGGTTGTTGTGGCATGTTTCGTAGTTGCCATAATAACAGTTGCCGGGGTCGGATGCGTGGTCGCTAATAACCCCCAGGCACCCGGCTCCTACGAGGGTATAACCGACCCGGCCCGTCCGCTTACCGTGTCGCCGGGCGCGAAATTTGTTGTTGTCATTGCTTCCAACAGGACAACGGGATTCTCGTGGCAGATTGCAGAACCCATTAATGAGAAGGTGGTAAAACTCCTGAAATCAGAATATTTATCTGCCAGGAGTGACCTCGACGGTGCGGGAGGGAAGGAAGTATGGACCTTCACTGCAGTTGCGGCAGGGAAGACAACGATCTGCTTACATTACATCCGTCCCTGGGAAAAAGGCAAACCGCCTGAGCGGGAAGCGACCTATACCGTTATTGTCCGGTAGGGAAAACATCGATAGCCAACCGTAGAGTATCATGCACCATCGCAGTGAATATCCTTGCCGCTTTCTTGATTGTGGAGAGGGCAGGAGACCGCAATGCGCAACCGGACATTCGTTTTTCATTGCAAAAGCGCTCAGGGCTCAATATAACTGAATCCCCTGAATACACAAGCAGGCGAGGGATCACGCTTCATATCCTCCATCAGTGTTCACCCACAACGAAATCAACCTGATCTGAGAAATGAGGTCCTCATGAAATCTCACCGCTTTCTGACATCGACAGCCATCATCGTCATGATGGTCTTTGCTGCACCACCCGCTCTGGCACAGCAGATGCCACCGCAACCACCAACGGCTGCGAGTGCCCAGCAATTACTCCAGCAACGGGAACTGACGGCCCCAGTCAATATAAAGCAGAAACTGCAGGAATTCCGCTCGGAAATCCAGAAGAAAAACCTGAAGTATACAGTGGGGTATACGAAGGTTCTGGATATGCCGAGAGAGGCACTCCTGGGCGACAAGGACGATCCGAAATTCACCCCGCAGTACCGGGCGAAGGTCAACCTGGCTGCTGTCCAGCGTCTCAAAATAGACGAAGAAGCCCAGGCGGCATTCGTGAGGCAGAACCCGGCAATGGCTGAGAAGATGCCGGATATTCTGATTCGGAAAATAACGTGCACGGCAACCCTTCGGTCCTTCGACTGGAACGGCCTGAATAAGGTCACCCCGGTGAAAAAACAGGTGTGCGGAAATTGTTGGGCTTTTGCCGCCACCGGCGCGTATGAGGCGAGCTATCTGCGGCGGAATGCCGTTACCGTAGATGCATCAGAGCAGTACATTAATGACTGCGGAGCAAGGGATGATGGGACCGATGCAGGGAGTTGCGACGGTGGCCTTGCGGCCTGGGCACTGGAGCACTATGTGCGCGTAGGAGGTACCAGTGAAGCAATGGTTCCGTACACCGGGACAAACAAAGCCTGCACCAACCCCGCTGCGTCTCTCGGTGCCGTCGCCTGGGGTTTTGTAGATCCAACCGTCGAACACCCCACCACCGCACAGATCAAAACAGCTCTCTGCACGTACGGGCCGCTCGCCACGCGCATGCGTGTCGTGTTCAATGCGTTGTTCGCGTACACCGGTGGGGTGTACAATGAATTTGTCGCCTCTGACCTTGACGGTCAGGGACATGCTGTTGTGATCGTTGGCTGGAATGATGACTTGGGCGCATGGCGTGTGAAAAATTCGTGGGGTACGGATTGGGGTGAAAACGGTTATATGTGGATAGCCTACGGCAGCAACCGGATCGGACGCCACTCTGCATGGGTCAAAGCCAAAAGCAGATTCTACATGATCGCGCATCCGCTTTTCAACCGAATGCCCCGTTAAAGGCGCGTCCGGCTGCACGATGATCAACCGCAATTGGGCGCAATACGCTTGATGGAATTAGACCGCGCTGGGGACATCATTGAAATCGGCGGCTCTTTGATCCATGCCGATTTATGGCAGCGGATGAAAATACTTTCCTTAATCGCCAATTCTCTTATATATATAATCAGTCAGTCAAAATGTAAGGTGCCTTCGAACCATGAATTATGTGCTTTTGGGAGATTTCCCATAATGTACATTATGGGAAGTATATAAAAAGGAGGCCAATGATGAAGAAGACGATTTCGATTGCTGTGCTTGTCCTGTTATTTGTGCTCATGTGTGGAAGTATTGCGAGTGCAGGCACGATCCTTGATGGCGTTCTGAAAAAAGGAGAGCTGATCGTGGGGATTACAGGCGATCAGCCCCCGTTGAATGCCACGACGAAGGAAGGTGAGGTTATCGGTCTCGATGCCGATATCGCTCGCGCGATAGCCATGAGCATGAATATGAAAATTCGGTTTTCGAGGATGTCTTTCCCGGAGCTGCTGCCGGCACTGCAAACCGGTAAAGTCGACATGATCATATCCGGCATGACCATGACGCCGGAGCGCAATTTGAAAGTGGCATTCGTAGGTCCCTATCATATTTCCGGAAAAGGGATTCTCACCAAAATCAAATCGCTTGAGTCTTTCAAGAAGGACGGCGTAAACAACCCTCAGTTCAAAGTGGCGACACTGAAAGGTTCGACCAGCCAGTATGTCGTTGAAAAAGCCGCTCCCAAAGCCAAACTGACACTAACGGCGTCATACGATGAAGCGCTGAATCTGCTTTTTCAAGATAAGGTCGATGCCGTGATCGCGGATTACCCCTTCTGTGCCTATGTAGCCGCTCGATATTCGGACAAGGGGCTGGCCGTCGGGGAGTCGAAGCTTAGTTTCGAGCCGCTCGGAATTGCTGTGCGAGAAGATGCCCTGTGGATCAACTGGCTGGATAACTTCATGAAGATGATGATAGCATCGGGAGACATGAATGCCATTCAGGAGAAGTGGTTCAAAAGCGGTGCATGGATCAAGCAACTGCCCTGAAAAGGTTTCCGATCAGAGAATCTCGGCACGCGGAAACCGGGAGCAATGAAAACAGGGGAGCCAGGATCGGCTCCCCTGTTCTGCTCTGTTTTATTGTGCGAAGGTCCCTTGTTTTCGAGCAAGGCACCGGGATGAGTCTACTTCTTGACCGGCAGGGTGACTCTGCCTTTCACATCGTCATCGACGGGTACAAGGCTGCCGTTAATAACTGCAAACCCCTTTCCGCCGGAAGTTCCATTCTGCGACCATGTGGCGGGATTGGAGTCCACTACCGTATACGTACCCGCCGGCACCATGATATTGGGTGCCGCACTCCAGAATGCATTCGGTACGCCGCCCTGCCCCGGTGAACCGGTTGCCTGCCACGGACCGTACATTTTTCCGCTCGCGTCTTTCAAACCAATCGTCCCGGGTGCCGGAGTTCCGCGGCCGTTGTTCCAGTGATAGGTTCTCAGCAGCGTGATTTTGACGGGCTGTTTGATGGTGACAACGGTCGGGCTGGTCGGTGAATTCGCGACACCCATCCCATTTTCATTGTTGAAGATCTGCTGGGCAGAGACTTTCCCCACATCTATGGAAAACAACAATGCCACGGTGGCCAGGAAGATGACCGCTAAGGACAGACCGCTGAGCTTGAAAAGACTCTTCATTCACATAACTCCTTTCACGAATTTTGAGTTTATACAGATCGAACGCGGAATCTGAGACAACCTCAGGTTCATCATCATCTGATCGTTTCTTGGATACTTCGCACACTCATCAACATTCGTCAATATGCGCCTTTCTCCGGCCCGCGCGTTTCACGCGGCTGCTTCCGCCGGAACAAGGAGCAAGCTCTCGCTCACGAGAGAGACAAGCCTTATTCTTCGCAAAATGTATGCTTGAGCCTGACCTCCTGCCATATATCACACAAAATGTAAAATGAAGACGCACCCTGCATTTTTGGCTGGGCCTGTCTCAGATTTTTCATCGCGGTGTGCACCTGTCGGTTTCTTTACTCCTCGATCCTTCATGGTACGGAATTATTGAGCATTGCAAGAGTCTCCACGCTAGCCACCTCTTAGCCAGAATAAGAAGGGGTTGTGGCTTAAAGCCACAACCCCCTGATTTTATTGGCGCGCCCTCCAGGGCTCGAATGTCCTTTACATATTAGAGCACATTGACAGCGGATTGTTTGGCGTGGTAATTCTGAAAGCCGAAAAGCAAATTACTATCCCGGAGGGAGGCATCAAATGACCAGGACCGCATTGCTCGTCGTACTCGTAACGTCTCTTCTCGTCTCGCCGGTAATGGCAGCGCCGAAGATGACTCCGCTTGATCCCGCGCGACATGGGTTCTGGTTCGCCAACACGTTCCATAGCGACTACGTGCCGCAGCTCGATGTGCGTACCAGCGGACTGTGCGCTGGAATGTCATACACGGTTCTGGACTACTATTACGCGCGAAAGCCCATCCCGACGCAGGACTACCGGCCGGCGAACCGTACACCGCTGCAGAGCTATCTGTTCAACCGACATATGGACTCCAATGCTGCCAGCCTTGCCGGGATGGCGGAACTCGGCTTCAACCCTGGCGGGGTGCGCAACGACGAGTTCTTCCGATGGGGGCTTGAGACGAAGCCCGGCAGCCGCATCACCGAGCTCCGATCGTTCATCGACCGGGGCGTGCCAGTGCCGTTGGCGCTGCAGGGTGCTTCGGGCCGATCCGGCGAGCACGAGGTTATCGCAATCGGCTACGACATGGGTCGCTATCAGGGCAACCTGGGCCCCTACCAGGACGACTTCAAGATCTTCATCCTCGACCCCAACTACCCGAGAGTGACCAAGACGCTGATACCGGACCTTAAGCTCAAGATATGGCGCCTCGCGGACGTGCACGCATCCGGGTGGCAGTCCTATTTCGTGGACAAAACCTATAAGCCCAAGGACCCGCCTTCCATCGTGAACCCGGCCTATCCTAACGACGGCACGGTGAGAGAACTGCTGCTGACTTTCGAGACCGGTGGAGACGACCTGCGAGGCGGCAACGACAACGTGAACGTACTTGTCAATCTGTACGACGGGACACAGCAGACCTACCAGAACGTCAACCTTGGCGGCCGCTGGATCGTGAACTACCAGGAAACCGTGCGCATCGTGCTGTCAAAGCCCGCTCCGCTGGCTCAAATCAAGGACCTGGTCATCTCGACGACCTTCGGGGGTGGGGTCGGTGGAGACAACTGGGACATGAAGTCGCTCAAGGTTCGGGCCATCGGCGGGGGTCTCGACCGCAAAGACGTGGCCAAGGCAGGTCCCTACCGCTTCACCGGGCAGGCCAAACAGATCGCCGTCGCGGTGAGTCCCAAGCCTGCAACGCCTTCGGGAATGGTGGACAGGCTCGATCTGGACTTCAAGACGGGCAATGACGACCTTCGGGGCGGCAACGACAACGTCAATGTCACGATCACGTTCAAGGACGGCACGAGCCAGACCTTTGACAACGTGAATCACTCGAGCCGATGGGCCGACGGCACGTCCCACACGGTCACGCTGAGCCTGAACCGCGCCGTCCCGCCGGCGATGCTCATGACCATCACGATCCGCACTACCTTTGGTGGCGGCATGGGGGGTGACAACTGGAACATGAACTCGGTCCAGGCCCGTGTCTTAGGGCCGGGTATCAGCAAAGTCGTCTCCAGCTCCGGGTTCAAGAGGTTCACGGGCAGCGACAAGGTCCTGGTCCTGCCCTGCACACCCTGATTGATAGCATGAAACAAATCACCTCATCCGCATGAGGTAGGACGGATGAGGTGATTTGAAGAAGGGAGGGTTTCGCACAAATAATACTCTGACTATACGATATCGATATCCTTGGAAAGGACCATCCGGAAAAGGAAGATTTAGCCCTTCTAAAAACCTTAGATAGCTTCAGCCGCCAAGATATTAAATTCCCTATCTCACAGATAATTTTTTTAAAGAGTTTTCATGAAAGGATATGTCTTCCTGAAAGCGTTAGATCAGATTTTGTTGTAGCCATGCAAGACTTCAAGTGGTTATAATTATTAATGTCATGTTTCCCGCTACTCCTAGAATGCCCATGCTCAGCCTAACTCCTCATGCATATGAACATTCAGGAAGGCCTACTCGAATATGTCCAGAAGGCCCTCATGACGAGTAAAATGGTATGTGACCATTTTGTACGTGCTCATTGGAGGTGGAGGCCGGTCTTGCACTAACCCGGCCTCCATAATGGCAACACACGATGCCACGTTTATTATTTATTTGTTTGCATATAAAAATTCTTCTTAAGAGAATTTCGCAGCATCCCCCTCAAATCAGGATGAGCGATATTGATGAGCGCTTCTGCGCGCTGCCTTCTAGACTTATACCTTAAATCTGCAATTCCATATTCTGTCACGACATAATGGGCATAGGTACGGGGAACGGTGACAGGTGAACCGATCGGCAGTTCCGGGACGATGGATGAAGCCAATGAACCGTCTTTCAACGTTCTTGATGAATAAAGTAATGTAATTCCCTTCCCTCCCTTCGAATGAAAGGCTCCAAATTGAAAGTCCAACTGTCCCCCTGAACCACTCACCATTCTGTGGCCCAGCCCCTCAGAGCAGATTTGTCCGCTAAGATCCACCATGAGAGCCATATTCATGGCCACCATGTTCGGTATCGAAGCAATGCGGGAAGGATTATTTGTATATCCAACGGGATAGAACTGACAACTTGGGTTTTCGCGAACATAATCGTACATGGATTGATCCCCCATGGTGAAAGTCGCGATCGTAACTCCCTTGTGGAACGGTTTTCTTTGATTTGTAACAATACCCTTTTCAACTAACTGAGGAAGCCCTATCGGAAACATCTCCGTATGGACGCCGATATCGTGCTTCCCTTCCATCCCTGCAACAACTGCTTCCGGGATTTGCCCGATACCCATCTGAATCGTATCTCCGTTATTAATTAATTCCAGAGCGTGTTGGCCAATTTCACTCTCTCTTTTCCCCGGAATTGCCCTGCTGAATGCGGCTACAGGAACTTGATTTTCGTAAAAAAGATCAAATTCAGATATGTGCAGCCAGTTGTCACCGTATACCATCGGTTGTGCATCGTTGACCTCGCCAATGGTCAGTCGCTGTTTGCCCAGAGCTTTCCCTATTCGAATGGCTTCCATGGTATAGAAATTCGTCAAGCCAAGATTTACCCAACCATTCTGATCCGGTGGCAAACACTGGGTAATATAGACATCCGACCAATGACCATATCTGTCTCCAAGATCATGACTCTGTTCGACGTAGAAATCGCAGAAACGAGGTTCGAGAATTTTTCGTGACAGGGGCGTGCCAAAACTCGGATGGTAATTTACTTTGCCGTCAAACTTCAGCATATGCTCTAGCTCGTAAAGCTTAGATGGCCGAACAGGCACGCAATCACTGATCGTCACATTATTCAATTCATCTGCGCGATCTATAATGGCATGGAACATGTCCGGAGAGCAGGCGCCAAACGCAAGCCCTGTGCCTACAAATTCGTTAGATTTTACCTGTGCCGCCGCTTCTTTCAGTGTTACACGTTTCTTCTTATACTCTTCCTTGACATTCATACGGTACCCTCCTATTCATATTTGGGATCAAAGACCCTTGTAGAAACAATACTTACAGCATTCAGGAGACTCATTTTTTCGAACTTTCGGTGGACAACCGGCTAATAATGATTTTTGCACCGTAGACGAAATCCTCTATAACCTCCCTAACTGTCCTTATTTCCTTGATCAATCCGACTGCCTGACCACAAGGGAAGGCACCATCTCTACTGCTCATTGTGTCTGTCGCAAACACATATTGAGCCACGTCCTTTTTCGTAGCACCCTCGGCAACAAGCTTTTCTAAGCCATCAGAGTAGCTGTTTATTAGCATCCGCAGGGGCATCACTCCTCGTGCTACAATCTTTGTGGATGCGTCATTTCCATTAATGAGCTGTGACCGCCACGCACTGCCGACCCGTGAACATTCAGCAGTAGCCAAGAACGCTGTTCCAATGCTCACCGCTTCGGCACCAAGTATTAAACAGGCCGTATATCCGCGAGCATCTGCAATACCGCCGGCTGCAATGACGGGTATTTTTATTGCGTCTACAACCTGGGGGATCAGAGCCAGCGTCCCTATTTCGTAAGGCGAGGCAAATCCCCCTGATTCAAATCCTTCGGCAATCACCGCATCAACGCCAAGTGCCTCGGCTTTTTTTGCGGCATCGACACATGGAATTACATGGATTACCTTAATGTTAGCTGCCTTCAGAACACTCGTGTAGATTGCAGGATTCCCGGCAGCCGTGATAACGACAGGAACCTCACCCTCAATTACCTCAGCAATTAACTCTTTGACCTGCGGAACGATAAGAGGGATGTTTACAGCAAAAGGTTGCTTTGTTAGACAACGAAGTTTGACAATGGCTTCCTTGAGGCTTTGTCCAGATTCCTTAGCGGCGGCAATTGTCCCGAGACCCCCTGCTTCACTGACTGCTGCGGCTAATGCGGCATCCGTCACGCCAGCCATGCCCCCCAGAAGGATTGGATATCTGATATTCAAAAGTTCTGTTAAACGATTCATCAGTTTATTTCCTTATCTCAGTAGAAGTTATTTTATAGATATGATGCTTAGTAAATGTGGCCAGTGAGCGTGTGAAATATAGAGTTGAATGGCTAAGACTGCAATATTAAAAAAAATTTACATAATATTACGATATGTGAAATAATATTGATAATATTCTATATTATATTTACAATATATTTCTAATTATGTAATATTTAAATTGAATATTATGATGTATAAGTTGATCCTTGTAGCGTACTCTCCTTCGGAAAAACGTTGTATTTAGAGAGAAGCCGAGACTGTAAAAAGAAGGGAGTGTTAAGGGGAGAGCATTTATTTCTAAGACGATTAAATGACAATCACGATATGAATCCGACAGGAGATATCATATGTCTGAAAAACTGACTTATGAAAGATTGGAACAAAAAGTCGCTGACCTGAACCGCACGATAAAAAGATTGCAGCAATGCGAGCAATTGTTAAACGTCATAACGGAGAAGTCTTTTGCTGGCATCTATGTGGCACAAAATGGAGAGTTTAAATTCGCAAACGCAAATGCCATTTCATATACCGGATATGATGAAAATGAATTGATCGGGAAAAAATGTGACAGCATTATTCATCCTAAAGACAGGAAGAATGTAAAGATAAACATTCGTGCGATGCTTTGCGGAGAACGCACATCTCCATATGAATTTAGAATTATCACAAAGGATGGACTCGTCCGTTGGATTGTGGAGACTGTAACGCCCATATTTTATGAAGGAAAACCTTCAGTCTTGGGGAACTCTGTGGACATCACGGAGCGCAAGCTGGCGGAAGATGCACTTCGAGAATCGGAAAGGCGTCTTGCTGATATCATCGAGTTTCTTCCTGATGCGACACTTGCCATTAATCTCGAGGGAAAAGTGATTGCCTGGAATCGGGCAATTGAGAAAATGACAGGGGTCAGCGCAAAGGATATGTTGGGAAAGGGAGATTATGAATATTCCCTGCCGTTTTATGGGAAGCGCAGGCCCATCATCATCGATCTCATGTTGAAATCCAACAAAGCAGTTGAGAACACATACCTGATATTTGAAAAGCATGAGAATGAGATACGCGTTGAGACATGGGCACCGTGTATAAACGCCTTTCTCTGGGGGAAGACAAGTCCACTTTACGATGAAAAAGGGAATATTGTAGGTGCCATCCAATCAATTCGTGACATCACGGAGCGCAAGCTGGCGGAAGATGCTCTCCGCATGTCGGAGAGGCGTCTAGCCGACATCATTGACTTTCTTCCTGACGCGACCCTCGCCATCGACCTCGAGGGAAAAGTGATTGCCTGGAATCGGGCAATTGAGAAAATGACAGGGGTCAGCGCAAAGGATATGTTGGGAAAGGGAGATTATGAATATTCCCTGCCGTTTTATGGGAAGCGCAGGCCCATCATCATCGATCTCGTGCTGAAACCGGACAATGCAGTTGAAATGACTTATTTGATATCTGCGAGGCAAAAAAACGAACTGGTCGTGGAAACATGGGCACCCTGCATAAATTCCTTTCTTTGGGGCAAAGCAAGTCCACTTTACGATGACAAAGGGAATATTGTCGGTGCCATCCAATCAATTCGTGACATCACGGAGCGCAAGTTGGCGGAAGATGCTC
>CAZINF010000001.1:25721-75607 GCA_964540555.1 uncultured Syntrophus sp.
GGTGCCATCCAATCAATTCGTGACATCACGGAGCGCAAGTTGGCGGAAGATGCTCTCCGCATGTCGGAGAGGCGTCTAGCAGACATTATTGACTTTCTTCCCGACGCGACCTTTGCCATCGACCTCGAGGGAAAAGTGATTGCCTGGAATCGGGCTGCTGAGGAACTCACGGGAGTTAAAGCGATAGACATGTTGGGAAAGGGAAATTATGAAACTTCCCTGCCATTTTGGAGAATCAGAAGGCCTATGGCCATTAACCTGATGCTTGAGCCGAACAAGATATTCGAGAAGACCTACTCTGTTTTTAAAAGAGAAACGAATACAGTGCTTGTTGAGGTGGAAGTCCCTGGCATTCAGATGAAAGGGAGAGACGCCTATCTCTGGGGAAAGGCCAGTCCTCTTTACGACAATAAAGGAAACGTTGTGGGTGCCATTGAGGTTCTGCGCGACATCACGGAGCGCAAGCTTGCAGAGGAGGCCGTAAAGAAAAGAGAGCGAGAATTGAAGACAAAGTCCACTGAGTTGGAAGAATTGAATACGGCCCTTACTGTCCTCCTGAAAAGAAGGGAAAACGACAAAATAGAGCTTGAAGGAATGTTGGTTGCCAACGTCAAGGAACTGGTATTACCCTATGTAGAAGAATTAAAGAATAAGCGGATAGACGACAGAGACATGACCTATGTTAAAATTCTCGAGACAAACCTGAGGAACATCATATCTCCCTTTAGCCACAAATTGTCATTGAAATATATGTCTCTCACAAATAGAGAAGTCCGTGTTGCCGAATTATTAAAAGAAGGAAAATCATCAAAAGAGATTGCCGATCTTTTGAATGTAACCGAAGGCTCGGTCAATATTAATAGATATCGTATCAGGAAAAAGCTTGGTTTAAAAAAACAAGATAATCTTAAAGTATACTTTTCATCTCTTGTATAAATTAGGCTATTCGGTGGGAGGTTTAAACATAATTCTATTGATAATCGCTACGCCACCAGTACTTCCCGCAGTGAAGATGTGTAAGTGTAGCCGATAATAAAGGTTTATCGGTGTGCAAAATCCAGTTAGGCGAGAAGTCCTGAAAATCCGATTATTATAAATATGCATTTATGCCGCATTTTTTTGTAATCGCTAGCTTTAGGGAGGGTTGGATGCTTCGGTTGATCATTACCGGAGTGATAGCGATCAGTCTCTCAGGATGCGTTTCAATTGCCGAGCACGCCCGACCCGAGCGCTTGCCGATCGTCGACTTTCACACGCACCTGAACGGTGACATGAAGGCCGGACGCTTGATCGACCTAATGGACCGTACTGGCGTCCGCACGATGGTCCTCATGGCACGGTATTACGCAAATCCGCAGGACGCGGGTTATGGCTCTGATGCGCAGGCGCTCGGTTTTGCCCGTAGCCACAAGGGGCGCTTTGTTCCGTTCATTGCCGGCCAGCGCGGAGAGCTCGGGCAACTGTCTCGCCACATCTGGGATAATCCTGAAACCGCCGGCTGGTATCTTCGTGAAGCCGAAGAGAAACTGCAGAGCGGCGAGTTCTTCGGATTAGGCGAGTACATCCTGTTTCACCACGCCTATGATCTCGGGGGCTGGGGGCAGATCGGCAACGAGGTGCGGTTGCCCGCTGACTCACCACTCATGCAGCGCATCTCTGCGCTGGGCGCCAAGTATCAGGCGCCCGTACTCTTTCATCTGGAGGCTGAACCAGAGCCGTCCGAAGAGGCCGTTCGCTTGTTTGAGGCTCATCCGAACACCACATTCGTATGGGCGCACAACTGCGGTCTGGCGAATGCCGACCGCATCCGCCAGATGCTTGGACGATTCCCCCGATTGATGTGCGACCTCGGTGGTATGATGGTCACACCCAGCGATCGCGGAGGCTATGGACGCTATTGGCCTAAGCGGACGCCCTACATTCACCTCGTTCAGGCTGACGGTGGAAAGGTGTATCCGGAAATGCTGCGGCTATTCGAAGATTTCAGCGATCGCTTCCTGCTCGGAACGGATACGGCACATACGCCGGCGCTGAGTTTCTACGAGGAACGAATCGAGGCGTTCCGTCAAATGCTTTCTCAAATGAGTCCCGCAACGGCTAGGCGCATTGCGTACGAGAACGCCGAGCGGCTGTTCGCCGCACGACAAGCACCATGAGCGCAGGGAAACTCCCGCCGGACGCTCTGTCACCGAGCGTAACGACCCAACAACGGTTTAAGGATCTTCACGACTCACAATACGTTGAGCTTCAGCATTCGTAGGTGTAAGAGACCCTCCTCGTTAGCCATCTCTAAGCCAAAACAGAAAAGGGGTTGCGGCAACAGCCACAGCCCCTTGATCTTACTGGCGTGCCCTCTAGGGTTCGGACATAAAAACTACCTGCGGCGATGGTTATTTAGGCAATATAAGTTCATACTGGATTGTTGCCGAAATGGCTGAGGTATGGCTTCTATATTTGATAGAAAGTATTTAGTAACAGAAGCATCCGCCAGGACTGCCCTTGAAAAAATGGCATACAATTTGCTCACTTCATCCATATATTTAAGCGCAAGGTGCATTTACCGATTATTGATTAGAAAAATTCAAGCTTTCTAGGCTCTATTTGCGCCTAGTCAGGGAGGACGAAATGGTTATTGCGAAAGGTGAATTTATTAATGAGTTAGAGAAGAATGATGATTTTAGGAGAAAGCAAGCCCAAAGGGCACAGGTAAAAAAAGAGAAGGAAGCAGCCGCCAAGAAGTTTGAGGAAGAATATAATCGTATTATTGCAGAGGCAGCAAAAGACACAGAGTCTGCAATAGACAAGAAATTGAAGGAAAAAGGATTACAAAGCGGAGAGATCGACGAATTGAAATTTCAGGTCATCTATGAGATGCCCTCCCGGTATGGTGTAGTCACAAATCATCCGGATAAGAAGGACGCTGGCTCTCGTACATCAAATTACGTTAAATTGATGAAAGACGTCATGAATACATTAGTGCCCAAATATGATGATCAAGGGTGGCAACTTTCTCACAGGCATATCAAAGGCGGCATTTTCATATTCACGATCGAATGACATGATTTCTATTACGATCTCGGAGTTTCTGCCAACAATAGGGTGAAGAATAGTAGGGAAAAAGACTCTCCACGTTAGCCACCTCTTAGCCAAAACAAGAAAAAGGGGTTATCCATTTTCGGATAACCCCTTGTCATTACTGGCGTGCCCTCTAGGGCTCAATCTCTACACGCATGTTGAAATACAAGACCTGACCCTATTCTCCTATTTTAATGTTCTTACTTAAGATCGTGATGACGTGGTTTCGTCCATAGTCCTCCCTTTGAGTCAAATCACCGGGTTATCGGCATCATTCCGCCGGTGCTCTTTTCGCCGCAGCCATTGCGGTTGTATTTAATATCATCGGCAGTGCAAGTTTTCCCTTGCATCGGCACCATGCCCGGACTCGCCGAGTAGGACAGATTGAAATTCACGACATTGCAAACCGTAGGCGACTGCTCGCTTTCAATTTTGACGGCGTAATGAGTATCTCCATGCGGCCTGAGGTTGTTAAGAATGAACTCTCCGTTTCCGTTTTTCCCCAAGGAAATATTGGGGAAGAACTGCGGTTTGCCGGTGTGGAAATCAGTGACGGTGATTTTGACCGTCTTGAACTGCGGCTGCGGTAAATTCTTATAAGCCCATTTTAATATCAGAGGCGGGCAAGTCTGGAATTCACATCGGCTGCTCATGCCGTTTGCAGGCAAAACGAACTTAAGATTTGGACTGACGCAAAGACCCGCGGGGCTTCCCGGACCTGTCGGCACCCGGTCGATTTTGATTTTAACATAAGCGGCGTATTCACCCATACATTGGTTCTGGACTCCATTGTCTTCGTTGTAGTAACCATTGTCGTCGTATCGATTATCGGTATAACCGAGGTGAAGAAAGCCGTCCATGGTTGCCTGACGCGCCGGTTTGTCGACATAAAAGGAAATCCTCTCCAGGCCATTCGTCACACCCATGATCATTATTTGGCCGAAATGTAATTTGTCTGAATTGGGTCCAATCGGGTTTACGTATTTCATCCTGCCTGACCCGGTTTGGACACAGCCGCCGGCTTTAATCGTGATCTTGTCTCCCTTGTGGAATTTGATATTTGGGTAAGGGACTAAAGGTACTTTAACATTCGGACAAATAATATCCCATTGTTCGACCAAACCATCAGGCGAAGCCGTGTGTCTGATAGTCTCACCTTCGTCGGCCGCAAATGACGGCTGATAAAGCATGAAACAGATGAAAAAGAATCCTAAAGTTTTCCACAGCCAGACTGATCGAATTCTGCTCATATAGCCTCTCCTTAAAAAATGTCATTCCATTGATTTCATTATTTAACTCTGTCTCTTTCGATGAGAAGAATGCTATCCGGGAACTGACACCGAACATATCATAGTGTTCCCTCCGCACGATAGGAAGATTTATTCCAAACATAGAAAGACTTGTATTCTGAGAAGTGATCATTTTAACCCAAAATCAATCAGTTCTTACAAATGCTTATCTGGCATTCGTTGTCTTGGATCGCTGGGAATGGGCAGGAATTTATGATGGCCAGAGTTGTCAGAGGGGAGAGGTGGAGAAAGGCCGATTTTGTTATCTCTTTTTAGTCCCAGACCGGCAGCGAATATGGATTGATTATATTTTCAAAAAAAGAATTTTTAGATATCCTTTGACTATCTTCATAAGTAATATTATCAAGAACAATAAGTCCAAGTATCTACATTTTAAACAATATCAAAGGAGGTTCTTATGAAGAAGCACTTGCTGATACTGTCGATTCTTGTTTTATCACTTACAATCTCATTGGCTGCTTTCGCAGCTCTCAAAGGGAACAAAATCGAACTTAAGGTTGGCGGTGAGGTTTATGCATGCGCATGCGGTGCAGGCTGCGATTGCGACACCATTTCAAGAGCACCCGGCAAATGCAGTTGCGGCAGCGATCTGGTAAAAGCCAAGGTGACAAAAGTTGAGGCGGGAAAGGCTTACGTGAAAGCGGATGGCTGGCCCACAGAGCGAGCATTCAAGACGGAAGGGAAATTCATCTGCGCATGCGGACCAGGCTGCAATTGCGATACGATCAGCCAGAAACCCGGCAAGTGCGGATGCGGATCCGATCTGAAGGAGTATGGCAAATAGCAACTATCAGGCCTTGATCACGATCTAGACTTCTTCAAAAGAGCCCTCCACGTTAGCCATCTCTTAGCCAAAACAAAAAAGGGGTTGTAGCCTGAAGCTACAACCCCTTTTTTGTTTTGGCGCACCCTCTAGGAAGCATTGCCGAATTTGAAATCTCATTATCGCCCCAGACCGGGCGATGAATATGGATTAATTATGTTTTTAAAAAGAATTTTCATGAATAAATATTTCTTCCTGTACTCTTGTTTTTATGCTGTCAGTTGAATATGCCTTATTTCAAATGCATATCATCATTGTTTTTCTATCATTGACAGTCCTTCAGTTTATGCATATGATTCAGCAACATTTACAGCCGATCCGGTCTGTATCCCTGTCAACCCACCACCTTAACCTAACCTCCTGGAGTTCCATATGTCGAGATGTATTCTGAAGCTGCCCATGCGAGGCCTCCAGGGAATGAACTAATCCCTGAGGAGGCAAACGCTGCGGAGCGACATGATTCCATATATTTCATTTGTGAGATTCCACTCCTACAAGGAGGACGAAAATGAGAAGACTTAGCATCTTTGCGATCCTGGTAATCTTAGTGGGGATTTTTTCATTTTCATCGCAGGCTTTTGGGCAGAGCGCCTCAAAGGTTCTCATGATCCCCCGTGAAGGTTACTCGTCAAATCTGGACCTCATGATTAAGATGGAAGTGGGGGTGATGAATCAGCTTCTTCAGGAGGCTGGATTCAGCGTGGATATAGCAACTGATTCGGGTCAACCCATCCTGGGATGCACAGAGAAAGTCCCAAAAGTAATGAGGCTTTCAGATGTAAACCTGAATAACTACGCAGGGATCATCCTGGCGTGCATGGGTGTAGGCTCATTCCCTGGGCCGCCGGTATCCCTTCAGGCCGTGGCATTGACAAAGAAAGCTCTTGCAGAAGGAAAACCTGTAGCTGCCGGGGGTAACGCCCCTATCATTTTAGCAGAAGCAGGTCTTCTCAAAGGTAAGAAGTTTGCCTATTCTGCAGATCCTCTTACGAGCACACATCGATGGGGCAGAGCCGATCCGAGATTTGCAGATGCAATCTACAGTGGTCAGGGTGTTGTGCAGGATGGGTTGATTATCACTTCCGGTATTTGCCCTAACTTGGAAAAGGTCCTTTCAAAACCCGATGGAACCAGTGAGTTGACAAAAAAGTTCATTGCAGCGATCCGCAAAAAATGATTGGGTCACACATTCGCGTGTAATGGAAGCAACGGCAGGGTAGAAATGCCCTGCCGTTCGTTTCTGGACTGCACCCCCTGAGTTAGACAGAATGTGCTAGAGTAGCTGGCAGGACCCAAGATTCCCGAGAAGGGGAGAAAGGATCTTGCCATGAAGCACCGCAGAACGTTTGGCAACGAGTTCAAGCGCCAGGTGGTTGAAGAATACCTGAGCGGGGCGGGGTCAGTACCGCAGCCCAGCTCATGCGCCGCCACGACATCTCGTCAGGGCTTTTGTATCACTGGAAGGATCAGTACAGCAAAGGACGTTTCGACAATCCTCCCAATCAGGAAGCAGCCCTGGAAGAGCGTGTCCGGCAGCTTGAACAGCTGGTCGGGCGACTCACCCTGGAGAACGAGTTTTTAAAAAAAGCCGTTCAGCGAAGCCTCGCACCCCCGAAGAAAAGCGGCGGTTCATCACGGAGCATTGTTTCTTCGTCGACAGCATCGAAAGGGGGTGCGAACTGATGAACCTGCCCCGAAGCACGTATTACTACAAGTCAAAGAGCAAGCCTGACAAGGAACAGGACATCATCGACCGCATTGAGGCGGTCATCGAGGAGTTTCCCGGCTACGGATACCGTCGGGTGACACGCGAGCTTCATCGCCGGGGATTCCGGGACAACCACAAGAAGGTGCTGCGCATCATGAACGATCACGGATTAACGAAAAAGCCCAGGCGCCGCTGGGTGCGCACCACGGACAGCAACCACTCCCACCGGGTGTATCCCAGCCTCGTCCAGAACCTGCTGGTGACGGGTCCCAACCAGGCCTGGGTGGCCGATATAACATACATCGCCATCCGGAGCGGCTTCGTGTATCTGGCAATCCTCCTGGATCTCTTTGCCCGCCGGGCCGTGGGCCACGCACTTTCACACAGAATCGACACGGCCTTATGCCTGGAGGCACTCCGTATGGCCATCGCGCAACGCAATCCCCCGGCAGGAGTCATTCATCATTCCGATCGGGGGGTCCAGTATGCATCCCACGACTACGTGGACGCGCTTCTTCATCACGGCTTTCGCATCAGCATGTCCCGAAAAGGAAATCCCTATGACAACGCAACCGCCGAGAGTTTCATCAAAACCCTGAAATCCGAAGAGGTCTACCTCTGGGAATACCGGACAATGGACGATGTCAAAAATCGGCTTCCCAGCTTCATCGAAGACGTTTATAATCGCAAGCGGCTGCATTCCTCTATCGGGTATCTGCCGCCTGTGGAGTTCGAGGAACGGTTCAACCAAACCAAAGCCTGTCCGGTTACCCTAACTGCATCTGTCTAACCGGATGGGGGCACTCCAAAAAGGAATGTATATGAAGCATAATCTTGAAAAATACGAGTTAGAATGGATATCTCTCATGTCCTCTGAACCGATGAGTGGATCAGGACATGGCATTGAATTCGGGCACAAACTGGGTACGGGTTATCTTGTGATAGGATTCATAGAAGGATTTGCTTGGCAGAATGGTCTCAGCAAGCACTTTAAAGTATATTATCTATCGCCCGAGAGCACAGAATGGGGAGAACTGCTATCCAAGGCAGACGACATTTTGCATGAATTAACAGATTACGTATATGAAGTGTTAGAGGAGAAAGGACCTGGCAAACAGAGAGAGAACATGCGGACATGGGTTAACGGATAATCGACGTAATTGCGAAGGAGCGAGTTGAATGTCTGCTATAGTGGAAAACACCTTCTTTTATAGTAAAAGACAACGTGATCGGTTTAAGAAACGTGAACTTTTTAAGGAATGGTATAAACAGTATCCTCAGATATTTGATGAGGACGATTTCCGTATTACTGTTGAACAGTCGAAGGGTCATTATTTCGAATGGCTATCAGCCATCATCATTTTCCATAATTCTGGATACCTGAGCCTTGTCGAGAAGTATCAGTTCAAGAGCCACAAGAGGAAGCATGATATATTGAAACAGTTCGCGTCCTCTGGTCAGATAACCGCAGAGTTATATGATTTGATAATCAATGGGAAGAAAAATGGTTTTGGGAACAGCCAATGTCCAGATCTCTTCGTCTACTTGCCAGACGGCAGTGATTGGTATTTCTGTGAATCTAAAGGCGCGGACGTTATTACCCTTTCGCAGAAAAGATATTTTGAGAGATTGTGTCAAGTCTCTGGAAAGAAAATTCAATTGATGAAATTCAAGCAGCTGGATTGAGTGTCAATTGGTGAGAAATTCTCACACAGGACAGAACTATCGACGGCAGCGGATCGGCGCGAAGGGCAGAGGAGGTGTAAGATGCTGGGAGTACCGAAGTGCTGGGACAGAAAGTGCAAGCATTTTCTCGGGGTGCTACAGCCTGACGGGACGGAAGAGAGCGAGGTGAATTACTGCAAAGCGTTCAAGAAAGGAATCCCGGATGAGATCGCGTATGGGGACAATCCCCACCTCGTTCCGTTACCGGGACAGGGAAATGAACTCGTTTACAAAAAAGGGAGGTGAGAGTCACGGAAGAGCAGTGGTCTTAGGCGGTCCTATTTCTTGAATTTCCTAATGTAGAAATTCTCATTCTCTTCTTATTGCCATTTTATCTATTTGGAATCATTCCAGTATTTGCGCCAATTTTCATCGTTCTGGATATATACAAGGGAACGGGGTTAGTAGTCTGAGCTCCCATTCGGAAGCTGTGGGTGAACATTCACTACCCGGTTACGGTCATCTCTGTGAACCGCCTGGTGCAAACCTGAATGGTGGTAGTGTGGGGCGGGGGAGAAAAAACCCCCTTACCCTTTAGAGCCTGCTGTCAATTATGGACCAATTGTCTCTGAATTCCTGCAAGTCGGATTGAACGATAGCACAATGGAGAGAGTCAGGCTTTCTAGGTCTAACCCCGCCATGAGAGTCAAGCCAACGTTTGTAACTTGCTATTATTATGTCTTGGACTTGTGACCACTCCGAATCTATGAGTATTTATGAAAAAAGGATGGGAAAAAGTGAAAATCAAGAGAAGTTGAGAATGTGAGGGGTAATAGAATCTGTGACAGGGTTATATTAGGATGAATTTGGTGGGATTTGCCGGGATTATAAGGGCTTATGTGGGATTTTGGGATTTTTTTGTCGCCGCGTGAGTTTTGGCATGGACCCCTATGTGGCGTAATGAAATCGGCGACAGATCCCTATTAAAGAAAATCCTGAGAAAAATAAACCTTTCCTGAAGAATAATCATAAACCGAGAGCCGAAGGAGCTTAATATTAGTTGTATGCGATTTTGTTGTGACGTCGTAGGGATTGTGAATCGTCGCTGAAGAATATCTCGTATCATCTATAGTGAATTCACCAGTCGATCCATCAGGCTTGCATATTAATAATATCTTGAGGTTGCCCTTCACATGCTTCGCTGTTTCTCTATCAATAAAAAAATATACCTTCCGCGATTCTGAATCATATTTTGATTTGGCGTCAGTATCTGCATCCCGATACTCCCAATTGCCATGTTCATTTTTAACCTTTCCCTTCACATTGCCAAGATATGACGGGTTACTCATATTATTGATTTTTAAAGCATATTCATCCACACTTACTTCTTTAATTAATTTTTTAACACCAAAGGCATTCACCCCCATATAGCTCTTCCCATATTTTTTGGAATCCTTTATTTTCGCCGTATTACTATAGGATGAAATATATAAACTGACGGTCATCTCTTGCTTTTCGGCATCGTAACTAGCTAGATGTTCATCGTATTTGAAGCCATATACAGCGTCTTCATGAGAAGACTTTATTCTATTTTCATACGCCTCCAGTGTTTCAAATTCACTCTTCGCTTTCATCTTTTTCATTTTATTGTATAAATCTGATATGTTATGTCCTTGGTACTTAGCGGGAAGTATTGAGGATTCAGGATCGAATGAAGCATTGATGCTTATATAGGATGGTTGGGACACCTTTGGTTTATTTGCTGCAGATGAATGAAAAGGAATTAATAGGACAATAATAAACGCGGTCACACATGTATTTTTGAGCACCATTCTGCCCCTCCCTTACTATCTCTCTAGCTCCCTCCCGAACCAGATAATCTTGCCGTTATTTTGATGGTTTAAATATCGACTGCTTTCCTTCTGGCCAGGGCATGAGCGAGCCATCACCGAGCTCGACAAATGCAAAGGCGCTATATTGATCATCGACGAGCAGGCAGTATTTCCAGGGGCTCATTGTTGAATACTGATCCAGGCAGCAGACGGAGTCTCCTTCCTTTGTCTTATAAGCGCAGTTCCATTTACTTCCTTCGTAGACTGTATAGGCCGGATGCTTGACGGAGGCGACTGTTGGGAGAAAATTACGGGTGGCTTCGAGCTGAAAGGATCTATCAAGTTTTGAATATGTGATTGTCTGGGGCTGGCTGGCACAGCCGATGAGGGCTATTAAAAAAAAGTAAGCGAGGAATGATGCGATTTTTCTCATTGCTCTCCTTTCTTTTTTATCTCTCCAATTCCCTTCCAAACCAGATCACCTTGCCGTTGATTTTGACCTGGTCCGCATCCGCCGGGATTTCCGGATAGTTTCGATTGTCGCTGATGATCCTGATCTTCCGGGTAGCGTCCGCCAGAAGGCGCTTGATCATGATGGCGTCGTCCAGGGCGATGGCGTAGATCCCGCCTTCCGGGGCAAGATAATTCCGGCTGCGGTCGATCAGTACGAGGTCACCGTCATACAGCAATGGCTCCATACTGTCTCCGGAAATCTTTATCAGGGCCATGTTTGCGGGGTTTCCTTTGCGCAGGAGCCAGTCCTTGCGGAACGCTAGCTGCGTCTTCACGGCCTCCTGGGGTGGGGCGCCATTGCCGGCACTGATACGCCCATCGAGCTGGGGGACATAAACAAACTGGCTCTTCTCCGCCTCCTCATTGAGCACCACGTATCCTTTATCAGGTCTCTCTTCTGAAGCGGAGACGTACGCTTCACGGGATCCGGGGAACGGCTCGCCTTCTCCCGTTAGCAGCCAAGCTTTTGAGCATCCGTAATATGAGACGATTTTATCTATATTACGGCTGCTTGGCCGCCCGCCGTATTCATATCTTTGAAACGTTCCATATTTTATCCCGATCTTGGTGGCCGCTTCGGCCTTCGTTAAACCCCTCCCCTTCCTTAGTTCTTTCAGTCTGTTTCCCAGTGATGATTCTACCATAACGCGTCCTTTTTTTGTGCACCACTTTCTTCTGAAAGCGATGCAGAAAGCGATGCAAACTGATGCACGTCTATTCCCGTAATAAATCAATTATTTACATATATATTGTATAAAAATGCAGTAATTTAAAGCGATGCACCATTTTTTTCTTGATTTACTGCAAAAACTGCACTATAAGACCTATCTATAAAAGAAACGGTTTTAGATAGGGAAAACGAGGAGCTTCCATGACACCCGCGAAAATACAATACCTGCTCAAAGTGAACGGGGTGACGCAAAAAGACATAGCCAAAAAACTCGGCGTCCACCAGATGACCGTTTCGACGGTCATCAACCGGCATCGCGTATCGGACCGCATCATGCGGGAGGTGGCCGAATGCATCGGTCACGACGTGCGCAAAGTTTTCCCCGAGTATTATCTGCAGCCGCCGAAACGGCGGCACTCAAAGGCGGGTGTCGTTTAGGCTTATAGATAAACCAATCAAGAGGGACAAGTCAATGTCTAAAAAGCGGAATTCATTAGACGAAAACCAAACGGCCCTCAATTTCGATGCCGCCATCGATACCTACGCGAAGCTGCGCGACGAAATCATTGACGCCAGGCCTGAGCCGATCTCTTCGATCGAGAACTACAGCGAGGCCTGCATCGAAATCGCGGCGGCCATCAAGCGGGCGATCCGCCGAAGCGGGAAAAGCCGCGAGGACGTGCTGGACGGGATCAACGCTTATTTCGGCTGGAAGCCGGAGAACAAGAAGCACCTTTCCATCCACATGTTCAATCATTACCTCTCGAAGCCATGCGAATACACGATCCCCGCGGCGATGCTTTTCGCCGTCCTGCGCGTCACGGGTTCCCTGGAGCCCATCCGTCCGCTTGTGGAGGCCGAGGGTGGCCGGGTCATCGCGGGTGATGAGGTCCGCAAGCTCGCCCTGGGAAAAATCGATGACGCCATCATCGAGATGCAGAAGCTCAAGAAGGAGATCCGTGGGACCCGGAAATAGGTCTCTCTATATAAAGGATGAGGAGGAAGGGAATGCGCTTCGAAAAAATCGCCGACCGCACCGTCAGCACCCTGGACCGAATCATTGAATGCCGCTGGCTCGACCGGTTCTGCATCGTCGTGATCATCTTCGCCGCTGGCTATTTCATCGGCTACCTGCAGTTCAGGCTTCAATAGCGATTCACCCCAGGGGTTCTCGGCATGGATGGTTATTCAACTCTATCTGACATAGCGGAGCGGCTGAAGGTGTCCAAGTCAACAATCATTCGCAGGGCCCAAAAAGAAAACTGGCCCTTCACCGGGGAAAAGACCCGCGGAGGCTCTCTCCGAAAATATCACATCCCCGATCTCCCCCCCGACATCCAGGAAGCCCTTATATATAAGGAAGGGGTAAAGCCGGAAATGCTCCCCGCCCTGGCCCCCTCGGCGGCTGCGATGGCGCTGGAGCAGCTCCATCCGATGGACACCCTCTCCATGACCGAGGCCGCCACGACAACACGCGCCTCCTGGAGTCCCGAGACGGCCATCTCCGAGCAGGACCTACAGAACCCCCGCGTCCGGAAGATCCTCGCCGTCCTGCGCGACGTCGACGCCATGCCCCGGACCTGGTCAAAGGGCCGCCGCAAGTGGATCGAGAACGTCGCCGCCCGCCACGACTGCACCTTCCAGGCTGTCTACCGCTGGCTTGACAAATACGAGAAGCGCGGGATCGCCGGGATCTGCCATCGCAAGTCCTCTCAGGGAAAGCCCCGCGCCTGGACACCCGAGGCCATCGAGTTTTGGGTCTCCCTTTGCGGCAAACGCGAGCATCGCGGGGCCAACCGCCGCGCCCTCTATGAAGATCGCCTCCTTGTCGAAGGCGCCCGCCGCAACTGGGACGTGGGCAGCTACGAATCGGCCAACTGGTGGTTCGAGAAGCGCTGGAACCCGGTGATGGAGGCCATGCAGAAGGGCGGCATCCGCGCCCTGGACAACGTTCTGCCCCCCATCCTCCGCGACTATTCCGACCTGCAGCCCTTCGAAATCCTGGTAGGCGACCAGCACCGCTTCAACCGCTGGATTGTCGACGAGGAGACGGGTGAGGTCTACCGGCCTGAGGGCTACCTCTGGCAGGATCTGCGCACCCGCATCATCTACGGCGCCGCAGTCGACAAACGCTACGACGCCTGGCTCATCGGTCTGTCGCTACGCATCGGGATCGCCTGCTTCGGCGCCTTCTCCAGCATCTATACCGACAACGGCCGGCCCGAGTGCTCGCGCTTCCTCATGGCGATTCTCGCCAACCTGCGCTCGCTCGGCATGGAATGGAATTTCACCGACGACGCGATCATGGACCTACTCGACGTTGAGGGCGAGGACATCGACCCGCACCTCATCGTTCCTGGAACACACCGCAAGGCCGTCGTGAAGAACGCCAAAGCCAAGATGATCGAGGGCACGTTCAACGTCCTCGAGGGCATCATGGCAAGCCGCCTGCTCCTTCCTGGCCAGACCAAGCGCCTCACCGACGACATGCACCATCAGGACATCGACCACCATGAGGCCCAGGCCCTGGCAAAGCAGGGGCTGCTTCTCACGGGCCGAGAGTTCGCGCTGGCCATGTACCGGGCCGTTGACTGGTACAACCGCTCCAAGCCACACCGAGGCGTAAAAAGAGAGTGGGCCTGGAAGCCCGCGCCCACGCAGGTCACTCCTCACGACTGCCTGCGGGCCTGCTACGAGGGTGGCTGGCGACCCCGGATGGTCACACCCGAAGCGGCGGACCTGCTCTTCCTGGCCCGCGCAAGCCGCATCGTGGACCGGGGCCGCATTCAGTTCGCCAACGAACACTGGGAGCACGACGCACTGCTCACCCTGCACAAAGAAAAGATCGACCTCCGCTACAACCCCATGACCGTCGACGAGCTGCACGTCTTCTCGAAAGGCGTCTACCTTTGCTCGGCCGTGCCGGTCGAGCGCTCCTCCATGAAAGACCCGGACCTGGCCTCCCGCAAGATCGCCGAGAAACGCGAGCGCCGCAAGCGCTTCGCCGAGGAATTCCGGCGGCTCTCGGCCATCGCCCCGGACTTCCGCGAATACTCGCAGGTGCCCGAGGCCGAGCGCGTGGCGGCCCTCATCGAAGACAACCGGAAGAAACGCGCCGAGGAGAACAGGCAGCTCGCCCACATCATGACGCCCGAGGAGCTGGAGGCCGGTGTGGCAAAGCTCGAAGCCGCCCAGGGTAATCAGCCCGAACGACGCAGGGCCCTGCCCGCGCGGCCGCAACACTTCCTCGATGACAACAGCCGCTTTACCTGGATTGTCGACTATCTGAAGGCCGGTGGCGAATTGAGCGCCGAGGATACCGCCTTCAAGGCGCATCACCTGACGGGGCTCAGCGAGGGGCAGCGCGATTATTACGAGTTCATCCTGAGCGCCGGGCAGTAGGTTTCGCACAACCTTTATATAAGGAAGGGGAAGGCAATGAAAAACGAGTTCATCGAGACGGCCAACGTCAACAAATTTAATGCCCTGTGCGGCGAGCTGGCGGACCCCACAAGCCTCATCGGTCCGTCGCTGGGCATGGTCACGGGCCCTGCCGGGCGCGGCAAGAGCGAGGCGGCCAAGCGCTTTGCCACGCAGACCGACGCGCTCTACATCCCGCCTCTTAACATTCGCACGCCCGCGATGGTGCTCCGGGAGATCTCCTTCGAGCTGGCCAAGGTCCGCCCGAATCGCTCCGATGCCTGCCTGGCCGTCATCGGCGACGAGATGATGAAGGACCGACGGCTCATCCTCATCGACGAGGCGGACCTTCTGCCCATGATCGTCCTGGAGATGCTCCGCAACATCAACGAGCGCTACGCCTGCCCCGTCCTGCTCATCGGCGAGGATGATCTGAGGGGCAAGGTGGCCAGCCGCCGCCGGATCGCCAGCCGCATCCGCCGCAAGCTCGAGTTCGGCCCCGTCACCCAGCAGGACATCGCCTACTTTTTCAAGCGCTCGATGGACCTGAAGATCACACCGGAGCACGCTGCGCCGATTCACAAGCACAGCAACGGCGACTGGAGGCCGGTTCTCACGGCGGCCATCGGCATCGAGCGGGCCATGAAGGCAAGCAACCTCACAGAGATCGCCCCGGAGCTGGTGAAAGATGTCCTCCGAAACGCATAAGAACATTCCCAAGACAGGTCGGGCGGCCGCTATGCGCGCCTGGATGAAGGCCAAACACGGCGGCTTCACAACCGTGCAGCTCTGCGACGCACTGGGCATTCTCGATGTAGCCGGGCGCGATGCGGTACGCCGGGATCTCTGCGATTTCCTGAAGCGCGGCGAGATCGTCCGGGCACCGGACAAACGGATTCGGCGACAAAATGCGGCGCGCTACCGCTATATCCACTCCTGGCGAAAGATGGAGCACAACGCGCCTCTCAAAGCAAAAATCCTCAAAGCCATGTACGTCTCGAGCAGTTTTGCCGTCACAGATGTGCAGCGCCTTTCGGGGGCACCGAAACGCAGCTTTATCGACAAGACCGTCTACAGGCTCGAAAAGGCAGGGCTCCTCAAAAGGGTGGGCCGCCGCCTCTGCGCCCACGGGGCCGGAGCCGAGCAGATCTACCACATCACCGACCGCGATCGTTTTCGGATCGAGGAAATGCGATGAAACTCATCCAGGGCAAGCGAAAGCCCGCACAGGACACCGAGAAGCGCGAGCGAAACGGCCTGCTGGCGAAGGTACACATCGCCAAGGCGCAGCTCCGACTCTCCGATGACCAGTACGAGGCTGTCCTCAGGGGCTTCAAGGTAGGAAGCGCGAAAGAGATGACGATCCCGCAGCTCGAGGACCTCGTGAAGTATTTCCGGCGCCTGGGATTCCGGCCGATCAGGGCTCGGTGGCTCAAGCCGCACGACGAGCGGACCACCGACGACCAGGTCATTGCCCTCTGGAAGCGGGCCCGGGAGATCGCCGCCGATCTCGATGGGGGCACGGCGCGCCTGCAGGGCCTTGTGAAAAAGATCTGCGGCGTGGAAGCGCTTGAATGGTGCCGCGACGAGGCCAGGCTCGAGCGGCTGTTGAAAGTCCTGGGTGAGATTCGGGAGAGAGGTTGAGCGATGAAAAGATCACTGAAAAAAGCACTGATAGCGTTCCTGCTTGCGGGACTTCTTTTTCCCTGCGAGGCCGCACTCTCCCTGCCGAATTCAGCGGCCAACTGGAATAGCGAGCGCATCTACTGGGCCTTTCAGCGGGCCTGGGTGAAACACGGCTGGGACGTTGCCCCCTACGGGCCGACGAAGGGCGAGTGGTGGTTCAAGAGAGACGGCAAGTGGTGCCGGTTTATTTGAAGCCATGCCGCCTGTGCGCCGAGGCGGCCATCCCGGAAGTGCGACCGGGAATATCGGCGCGCATACCTTCCCCTCCTTAGGGCCTCCGCATTGGGCGGGGGCCCGGGGGGTGGGGAAACAAGCACGGAGGATGCCATGAAAAATACGGAAGCGGCCGCAACGGACACCTGGCGGGCGAGGCTCATGACGGAGCTTTCCCGCCACGTGGGAGAGATCAACGCCATCGGGATGGCCGAGCTCTACGAGGCCGTCTACTTCAAGAGTTGGCGGCACCGGATCAACGACACGAAGCTTCTGCGAGAACTGATCACCGAGCTGCGCGACGAGGGCGTGCCCATCTGCTCGGCCTCTGCAAGCTCCGGAGGCGGATATTACCTTGCGGCGGGCGGCAGCGAGCTGACGAACTACCTCAGGCGCAACGAGATCCGGGCGTTGAAAATTTTGCAACGCAATTCCCGAATAAAGCGGATCAGCTTGCGCGAGTACTGGGGACAGATGGGACTCCGTATGGAGGGAAGCGATGCAAAAGACCTCGCCTAAAGACCTGGCCGACCGCCTTCTGACCGAGATCCGGACCCGCGCCGCCGAACTCGCTGGTCTCGAGGCCGAGGCCCAGGAGAAGATCGCGGCCATCATGGCAGAATACGAGGAGGAGCTGATCCCGTATCGCATCCTGATCGCCAGCGCCGACAAGGCTCTCACGGGCCTCATGAAAGCCGAGAAGAAAACTCTCTTCGCCGACGGCGATGTCCTGAATCTGTCCTACGGCAGCCTCATCCGCAACCAGGGCTGGAAGGTGACGATTCCGAGGGATGCCCTGGACAAGGCGGAGCAGGAGGGTTTCACTGATGTCATCAAGATCGCCAAGAGCCTCGACCGCGACGCCGTCGAGAAGTGGCCCGACGAGAAGCTCTTTCTCATCGGCGCAGAAAGAAAACCGGCGACAAAATTTTCTTACGAGGTCAAGAAGTGAAGCAGCAGGAATTCGACTGGATCGTAAAGCTCACGCCCGCTGTGGATCAGCACTGGCACGAGCTAACGGAGTTCGAGCGGCGCTTCGCCGAGGATCTCCTGGAGCGGTTTCGGCAGTGGGGCATCAAGACCCTGATCAGCCCGAAGCAGTGGGAGATTATCACGCGGATCAGCGAGAAGATTCTATAAAGGGTGCGAGGAATGGAAATGAAGAGGCCGTCCGTTGACAGGAAAAAGAGCTTCGGATACCGCAAAGGCTCGACGAATGAAGCCGTAAACTGCAAGTGGTGCAAGGACTTCCGGCTCACCTCTGCGTTGGCAGGGAGGGGGTTTTGCCGCATGTTGTTTTTTGAGAAAAACGTGGAGCATATGGTCCGCGAGGATCATCGTTGCGACAAACAAGTGACGACATACGTCCCGCCGAGGATGGGCCGATGAAATTCCACTGCCCTTTCTGCCGCAAGGAGTGCGACTACATGGATATCCAGGTGGAGAACGACGTTCACGCCATTATCAAGATGATGCCCCTGTTCGGCAAGCATGCTCACCTGGTCTCGGGTTACTGCATGCTCTTCGGCATCAGCCCTCTGAAGGTCAAGGCAAGGAAGTTCCGGCTCCTCCTCGAGGAGATGAAGGCTCTCCTGGAGCAGGAGCGGTTCACCTACCAGAAGAAGATTTACACGATCAGCGCCGCCGGCATCGTGCGGGCTCTGGACATCACCGTAAAGAAGAATTTCACCGAGCACCTGGAGAACCACAACTACCTCAAGAAGGTGATGATTGGCATTGCCGAGGAAGAGGCCAAAGAGGCCGGACGCGCGCAGGAGAAGGATCTCCGGGCGAAAGAGGCGCAACTGAAGGAAGGACGCCGTCCTGAGCCTGTCGAAGGGCGAACACACGAAAGCGACACGGCAAACCAGAAACGAGTCCAGGATTTACTGAAGGGGATCGGGGGATGATCGACTTTTTCTCCGGGGCGCTGATAGGGCTGATCGTGGGCGTACTCGTCACCTGCATGTGTGCGATTGCCCACGAGAAGAAAATAAAAATGGGCAGGGGAGAAGGATGAGCAAGCCCACCTCAACCGCGCCCCTTCTACTGGTAGGGTGGGAAGATGAGCCGCACAAGCCCCTGCCCGAGATCCGCTGCCGTCGCTGCCGGAGGCTTCTCATGAAGGGCAAGATTAAGCATGTGCAAATAAAGTGCCCGAAGTGCGGGTGGGTGCAATATTTATCCCACAGGGATTAAGCTATTGTAAACATTCTGGAAGGAACTATTTCGCATTCACATGATGAGGTTTTTCTTTCTTTTTTTTTCTTGATTTGATATGTCGGCTGCCTTGGAGGATGAAAATGAAAAAACTATATACCCTCGGATATGAGGGCTTGGATATTACCCGGTTCCTGAAAGAATTGAAGTGCATGAAGGTTGATGTCGTTGTCGACGTTAGAAGACAAACTTCCAGTAGGAGAAAGGATTTCAGCAAGAATTCTCTGGAAAACTCTCTCCTGCAAAAAGAAATCAACTATATTGATCTTCATGAACTCGGCACACCTAAAGAGGTGGGAGATTCTCTCAAGAAATCAGGTGACTACGACGCGTTCTTTGATGCTTATCGAATAGTTTTAAGGAAAAAGAACCAGGAAGTTGAACGGATCTGCGACCTGCTGAAGAAAAATAATGTGCTATTGCTTTGTTATGAACGCGATCACGATAAATGTCATAGGAAGATCATCGCTGAAGAGGTGGTGAGAAAACTCCAGAATGGCGTAATGGTTAAGCCATTGTCAGTCTGAATAGAATAAAGACGACTGATTATCTTGAAGCGGCCAGAAAAATCCGAGAATACAGAAAACATTCCTATGACGGGCCATATTGCCCATGATCAGATACGAATCTCGCCGAGGATCGAAAATATCCTGGATTATTTTCTCTCGTACCTTTTGCTCTCCATCTGGATGAGAGCACACTTTACGGTATAATTCAGCTATCTCCCAATCGAGGATACTGATCTCATGGCCGGGGCACTCTTTATCATTGCAATTAAATTTTAAGAATATATTCACTGGCAGCAATTCCAGATCCTTCTTTTCTCCGAACATACTCAATTGATTCATAATCGATCGTTTCTTCTTCTCACCTTCATCCAATTCACTTTTACTTTTCTTTGATATTTTGGAGCCGAGTATGTGCTTTGGTTTGATAATGCCTAGAGAAGTTCCTTTTTCCTCCCGCTGTTGTTGCAGATGCTCCAGAGAATCAAAAAGATTTTGTTCAGACAATACCCATTTTTTCCGCTCTCTCCATCCAGCGGTCGAAGGCATTTTCTCGCCCAGAGCAATACTGTTATCTTTTACGATATAGGTCTCGGGACGATCTTCACTGCTTTTTCGAATTTCTGCTGTGATCCACTGATATTTATCAAAGCGCTGGTCTCCTTCCAGATAACGATAAGGAACAGGATATAGTCTAACTAAGCGCTTTGATTCAGCCAATATGCCTGCGGTACAAACCGTTTCAGTATACTTCGAGCTGTATTGGGGATACGTCTTGACGCAGATCAAAATTTCTTTCTTTTCCCAGCTCATATCGCAAATCCCATACACAATCTCTGTTTATGCGAAAATATTACGGAAGCCTCATTACTCGAATAGGCCCTGAACGACCGAGCACCTCGAAAGTATTCTCGTCAATGAAATTACAGTGAAGTCCTGACGATGTCATCGCTTGCTTCAGCCCTTCGATCGATTCTAGCGGATTTTGAAACGAACCAGCATCAATTACTGTTTGGAAAATTATGATGTGATACATATCTCCATTATCTGCTACAGCATCGAATTCATCGATCCGCTTCTTTCCTGTTTTAGTGCCCATTTTCCCTACTCCCATTAATCACAAATATTGTCTCTTTCATCTCGGTATCTCCAGTAACACGCAATATAGTCAACAGGAAACATGTTTCATTCTCAATCTCTATCGCTCATCAGCAAGCCCTGCACAGGTGGTTTATAAGGCAGGACCTCAAGTACTTGCTTGATATTATATTGCGCGCTCACAACTTCATTATCATAGTCATACCTCGTTATTATTTCGACAATGGCTCTGATCGAGTCGCCGGGCCGGATATCAACATCTCTGTTTTGAAAGCTCTGAAGCCATGCGGTATCTAGAATTTTTACAGGTAGCGTTTTCTGTTCATACTTAAGTTCCCACTTTGATTCACCGAGATAATCAGGTTTTTTTACCTTCAAAATCATTTCTGCAGTGGATGTAATGATTTCTTTCGTCAAGAGATCTTCAATGGCATCAGGGATAATATAGAAGCTTAAATTAAAGGAGACCTTGTCTTCGGCTGTTGTATAAAACAATTTGTCGCCTTCTTTCAGGTGGTGCGCGGCTGACGAAAGCGTTACCAGATTCTCGATCAGTTTAGGCCGGGGAATCGGGGAGTACGTCGGAATATGCTTAATATCGGTCTCCTGCGCCAGAGTCAGGAGATCTCTTTCCAGTTCGATGATTTCGATTCTGTCACTAATTTGGGTCTTATTTTCCAGAAACTTTATAACGCGATATTTCGCTTTGACAAGATACGTCCCAACTGCCTTTTTCCAGTCCAGATTTTTCAGCGCGTCATCATCAATCTCTTTGAGTAAATACGTCAGCCATGTCCTCACGGAGCCCGCTTCGATATCTTCGAGCAGCATGACGGGTTCTATTTCTACGTCGATGGATCGAATCAGATCGCGGTCGAAAGCGCTGAAAGCCTCGATCAGCTCGGAGATCGTGCGAAATACTCTGCTCGGGGCCTCTGATCCTTTTTTAAAATCGACCTCAATGCTGAAGTCTGCTCTGAGGCTGGCGTTCATTGGACTCTCCTATCGAAAATCCAAATTTCCAGTTTGTGAAAGGTTGACTGCCGGTGCTTTTTTGATGTGTGCCGCAGTTGACGGGAGGTTTGGGAGATCAGGTTTCTTACCTGCGAATAGGTCTTCGACAGTCAGGATCTGAATTCGAGGATAGTCATTGCCGAAAAAGTCTGAATGGTAGAAATCCTTCTGCAGCGCTTCTTTCAGCATGGGCTTTGTCGGGTTCTCAAGGGTGATGAAGATGCCTATATGGGCCTTTTCTCGCTCGACGACGTGGCCCAGATCGCGGATGTCTCTAACGTCGACCTTGCCTCCTTTGACCTGGACGATCGCCTTTTTAAACTCTCCTTCCTCGTCGGAGAAGAAGAGGTAGCCATCAATACCAGTATCAGCCCCCTTCTTTTTCTCTCCATAAGGACGAGCGTTGATCATGGAGGTCACCCACCACTGGAACTGGTAACGGTTCTGGCTGAAGAGTTCCCGCGCACCGGCAAGGTCTTCAGGCTCACCAACGACAAGATAATCGCTTTTGGGATCAATGCTGAACATATTCTTTAGACGCCACTTGATTAAATTGATCGCCAGATGGGTTACATCGATGCCCATCCACTTCCTGTTCAGACGCTGGGCCAAGGAAATCGTTGTCCCGCAGCCACAGAACGGATCGAGAACGACATCTCCTTCATTGGAGGCCGAGCAAATAATTCTTTCGAGTAGCGCTTCGGGCTTTTGAGTCGGATATCCGAGGCGTTCCTGTGCTTGGGAATTTAACGGTGGTATGTCCGTCCAGACATCTCCAAGAGACTTGCCTCTTTGTTCATCCAAATATCGTTTATATCGTGGAACTGAACCGGGACTAGGTTGAACGACCAGACCCGCCTCGTATGCAGCCTGCATTCGTTCTTTTGTCCAGCGCCACACCCGGGTGACGCCCAGAAATTCATATGTCAAATTAGGGCGATCAGGACTTGGGTTGATTAGGCTCGTTAGCTGATATAGGCGGCCATCAGGATCGCGATATGAATACTTTTTCTCTGTTTTATCGTCGAGATCATAAAGCTCATATGCTTTAAAAGTTGCCTCGTTGTTCCATGTTGCCTGTTCACTTTTCTGATAGCCAAGGATGACATCATGGTTTTGTGGCAATCGCTTTGTCATGAGGCTTTTTGACGGAGTCCGAAGCCAGATGATTTCATTCCTGAAGTTCTTTGCACCTATAATCACATCCATCAGAATTTTCAGGTAATGAGAGACCGTAGGGTCGCAATGCAGGTAGATGGATCCTGAAGTTTTTAGCACCCGCCTCAGCTCCAAAAGACGGATACACATCATCGTCAGGTAGGCCATCATGTCATTGAGTCCGACGATCTGTTTGAAAGCAGACATCGTCTCGGCTACCTTGGCCGGGGCGGTGTTCATAATCTCTGTATAGGTCCTTGCGGCATCTTCCGTCCAGTGCCACGTGTCATCAAACGCAGTGATCTGAGCTTCGGAGGCCTTCCCTGTAGGCTCTTTGAAGAGAATGTTATAACTAGCTTTTGAATTGAATGGCGGGTCGAGATAGATCAGATCGACGGATTCATCAGGGACGTACTTTCTCAGGATGTCAAGGTTGTCCCCATAGTAAAGAGTGTTCTTCATGGCCCTCCTCCATGATAAAAACCCTTGACTTTGTAGCACAGTATTTGTAAAAAACAATAGACAATTCAGAGCGACTCGATCGCCTATAACAGCTCCCCCTCCGTGGGGTGAATAGAGGCTCACGAAGCCCGGTTTCCGGGGACTAACGTCCCCGGAGCCGGGCTTTTTTCGTTTTCGGACCTGGGAGTTCTCATGAACGCTTTCGAATACGCCGTTAATAAAACCCTTGGCCTTGAGGGCGGATACTCCAATGTCGCCGATGATCCGGAGACAAATTTCGGGATCACCATCGACGATTTCAACGAGGCCCTGCGGCGGGGCATCATCTCCGGGATCACGGACATTAAAGACCTGTCGATCGAGCAGGCGAAAACAATTTTCCGCATCGTGTACTGGATGGAAATGAGGCTGGGAGAGCTTTCCGACCCGGATGTCGCCGCCGAGGTGTTCGACACGGCCGTAAACATGGGTAAAAGCGCGGCAGCCGTTATCGCACAGAAAGCCTGCAACTACCTGGGTGAGCAGCTCACCGAGGACGGCGTGATGGGGCTGGAAACCCTCGGCACCCTGAACCGCTGGATCGCAAAGGACAGGCGAGCACTGTTCATCTGTCTGAATGGCTTCCAGTTCATGCGCTACGCCGCGATTGTCTCCAAGAAAGCAGGGAAGAAGAAGTTCGCGCGAGGCTGGACGAAGAGAATCCAGCAGTATGCGGAGGTGACGCCATGAAGAAGCTGTGGCTCAGGATCATCGCGATCTGCTTCCTGGCGGCCTTCCTGGCCGCTCCCGCTGCGGCATCCGACTGGCAGCCGGAGAACACCAGCGCCGAGCTGGCGTGGGTCATGTTCCACATCGCGGACTGGAGCATGACTCTGGACCTGGTGGACAAGCGGTATTACACGGAGATGAACCCGCTTCTCGGCCCGCACCCCACGCGGGGCGAGGTGAACGAGTACATGGCGGCTATTCTGGTCCTTCACCCGACTATCTCCTATCTGCTCCCGCAAAAGACAAGCCTCTACGGCGTTGAATATCACCCGAGGGCGGCGTGGCAATACATCAGCCTCGGCGCAAAAGCCACGGCGGTGGGAGTGAACCTGTCAATCGGCCTGCGGATGGGGTTTTGAGGAAGGGAAAATGATCAATCTGAAACCCGGTGACTGCTTTGTCGTGAAGACGCACTCCCCCTTTGCGGGCGCCATCAACTGGGGACAGGCCCTCTGGTCGCAGGACAATAAGGCGATCTACAACCATGCCGGGATCGTCTGCGACAAGGACGGGACCACCTTCGAGAGCCTGAAAAAAATCGGGCATTACCACATCTCGCAATACGTCGGCTGTCCGATCATGATCGTCCGCTATGAGGAAATGACCCCGGATCGCTTCGCCGCGGCCCATGAGGCCGTGAAGAAATACGATGGCATGCTCTATCCCTTCTGGCGGTTGCCGCTGCACCTTGTCAACGCTGCAAAGCTGATTCACTGGACGTTCCCGGTCTGTTCCGAGCTGATGGGAGTGATGCTGAACAAGGCGCAAATCACCTACACCACCGGCTGGGGGACCACGCCCGACTACTGGGCGGATCTCTGGCGGGAGTTCATCCGGAACGAAGCGAGGAAAGTAACGGCCGTTTTCGATGGCTTGTTGCAGGTGTGACGATGGACGATTGCGATATCGCCGCCGAGCTGCAGCAGCAGGACCGGGAGGGCGCCCTGCGGGTTGCCCTGAGAGAGGCCCATCGCAAGGAAACGGCGTTGATTATCGACGGAGAGCGCTGCTGCCTGGACTGCGAGGATTCGATTGAGCCGGAGCGGCTCACGGCCAACCCTGACGCCGTCCGGTGCGTGTCGTGTCAGGCCAGGAAGGAGAGATCATGACGCCGGATCACTGGGAGTTGGTCGGGTTTTTCTCCGGGATGCTGTCCCTCTGGGCCGGGATCATCCTCGGGGTGCAGAAGCACATGAATGAAAAATCCGTCCGGAAACTGGAGAGAGAATTCCTGGAACATTGCGCCAAGCTGCCCGTCGAATACGTTCGGAAGGAAGACCAGATCAGGCAGGAAGTTGTCATCAATGCCAAGCTTGATGCGCTGGCCGCGAAGATAGACCGCATGGGGGTGAAAGATGAGCGAGATTGATCTGGAGAAGGCCAAGCGGGAAAACCTGAGATGGCAACTCCTCGCCGCATTGAACGCAGCGCGCCCGGTTGGGGCCAGCGAGCAGATCCTGCTGACAGCGGTACGCGGCGTCATCAATGACGTCACGCAACTGCAACTGCGGCGCGAGCTCGATTATCTGGAATGCCGCAAGCTGATCCGGATCACGGGCAAGGACAGTCCTGCATGGCACGGAGAGCTGACTCGCGACGGCGTCGACGTGGTCGAATATACCGTGCCCTGCGACGCCGGAATCGCCCGTCCCTCGAAATGGTGGTGAGATGCCGAAACGACCAGCCGTACACAGCCTTCCGGAAGACGTGAAGGGCCAGTTGGATCGCCGCCTGATCGCGGGCGGATTTTCCGGTTACCAGGAGCTGGCGGACTGGCTCCGGGAGCAGGGTTTCGAGCTTTCGAGATCGGCTCTCCATCGTTATGGACAACAATTCGAGAATCGACTGGCGGCGCTCAAGATCGCCACGGAGCAGGCGCGGGCCATCACGGAGGCCGTCGGGGACGAGGAGGGCGTGATGGGCGATGCGCTGACACGGCTCGCCCAGGAGAAGGCCTTCCAGGTGCTCGTCGAGATGGAAGACGCCGGCGAAGTATCGCTTCCGAAGCTGGGACGAATGATCGCGGATCTCAATCGCACATCGATCGCCCAGAAGAAATGGATGGCCGAAATGCGGAAGAAGGCGGCTGCGGCGGCCGAGAGCGTTGTGAAGACTGCAAGACAGGGCGGCCTTTCGGACGAGAAGGCCGAGGAAATAAGGAAAAAGATCCTGGGAATTGTCTGATGACCGAAACGTCGATCCAGAACGATTTCGAGCAGGCACGCGCCGCCACGGGCGTGCTTCTGCCCTACCAGGCCCGCTGGGCGGCCGACCAGTCGCCGGTGAAGGTCATGGAAAAGTCGCGCCGCGTGGGCATCTCCTGGGCCGAGGCGGCCGAAGACACCCTCTGGGCCTCCGAGAAGGGCCAGGGCGAAAAGCGAAACGTCTGGTACGTCGGCTACAACAAGGACATGGCCCAGGAGTTCATCGGCGACTGCGCCAACTGGGCCCGGGCCTACAACCTCGCTGCCTCCGAGATGGAGGAATACGACGAGATCGATCGCGAAGAAATCGAGGGCGTCATCCAGGAAAAGAAGATCCGTTCCTTCCGGATCACCCTGCAGTCGGGCTGGACGATCACGGCGCTGTCTTCGAGGCCCACGAACCTCCGCGGCAAGCAGGGCCGCGTGATCCTCGACGAGGCCGCGTTCCACGACGATCTGGCGGGCCTCATTAAGGCCGCAATGGCGCTTCTCATCTGGGGCGGCACGGTCCGAATCATCTCCACCCATTTCGGCGACAGCAATGCCTTCAACGAGCTTGTCCAGGACATCCGGAAGGGAAAGCGAAACTACAGCCTGCACCGCGTCGATTTCGACGAGGCCCTCAAAGACGGCCTCTACAAGCGCATCTGCGAGGTCCTGCACCGCGAGTGGTCTCCCGAGGCCGAGGCGACATGGCGACAGGATGTGATCGACTCCTACGGCGAGGACGCCGACGAGGAGCTTTTCTGCATCCCGAGCCAGGGCACGGGCACGTGGCTCACCCGGGCACTCATCGAGCAGTGCATGTCCGGGGAGATCCCGGTTGTCCGCTATGAGCAGACGAGGGCCTTCGCCGAGTTGCCCGATTCCGTCCGGGCAGCCGAAGTGGCGGACTGGTGCGAGGATCATCTGCTGTCGCTTCTGGACGGCCTCGACGCACGGCGAGCCTCTTACTTCGGCGAGGACTTCGGGCGCACGGGTGATCTCACGGTGATCACGCCGCTCATCGAACAGCAAAACGCGAGCTTCCGGGCCCCCTTCGTGGTGGAGCTGCGCAACGTACCCTTCAAGCAGCAGGAGCAGATCCTGTTTTACGTCGTCGACCGGCTGCCTCGCTTCCGCTACGGGGCGCTCGATGCCCGCGGCAACGGCCAGTACCTGGCCGAAGTGGCCATGCAGCGCTACGGGACCAGCAGGATCGCCGAGGTGATGCTCACCGAGCCCTGGTACCGGGACAACATGCCCCGCTACAAGGCCGCCTTCGAGGACAAGACGATCGTGCTGCCCAAGGATGCCGACATCATCGAAGACCATCGGGCTGTGAAGGTCATCCGGGGCGTGGCACGCCTACCGGAATTGAAAACGAAGGGCCGCGATAACAAGCAGCGCCACGGCGATGCGGCAATCTCCGGGGCGCTGGCCTGGTTTGCCGCCAAGGAGATGAAGGGTGCGCAGATCGAATTCGAATCGACCGGGCGCAAGCGCGTGACGGCAGGCAACGCCATGAGCAGCTTCATGGGGACGAGGTAGAAAATGGCCGAGGACACAGCAAAACAGACCCCCGTCGTCAACGAGATCGCCACCATCGCGAAGGACATCGACATTTACGCGGGATGGCTGAATCGCCTCGAAAACCCGGACCCGGTGCTGCGCACCGAGTCTCAGGGCAAAGGCCTCCGTCTCTACGACGAGGTCGACCGCGACCCGCACGCGGGCTCGGTGCTGCAGACGCGGGCCCTGGCCGTGGTGGGCAAGGAATGGAGTGTCATCCCGGCCCAGAGCGCACGCCGTGCAGGACGTCCCGCGGCAACTTCCCAGGAACAGGTTGTCGCCGATTACGTTACCGAGGTTCTCGAAAACTGCAATTTCGATCAGGCCCGCCAGGAGCTTCTTCAGGCGATCCTCTACGGATATTTTGCGGCCGAAGTGCTTTGGCTAAAGCGCCCCGACGACAGGATCGGGATCAAGAAGCTTGTCGGCAAACACCCCCGACGATTCGTCTTCACGGCCGAGCGCGAGCTGCGACTGCTCACGCCGCAGAACATGATCGACGGCGAAGAGCTGCCCGATTGCAAGTTCATCGCCTTTACCTTCGGCGATTCCGACAACCCCTACGGCAGGGGTCTGGGCCGCAGGCTCTGGTGGCCCGTCTGGTTTAAGAAAAACGGCATCAAGTTCTGGATGGTGTTCCTGGACAAGTTCGGCATGCCCACCACCGTCGGCAAGTATCCTCCGGGAACGCTCAAGGACGAGCAGGACCGGCTCCTGGAGGCCATCGAGGCCATCCAGACGGATACGGGCATCAAGATCCCCGACTCCATGAACATCGAACTGCTGGAGGCCGCCAGGGCGGGAACCGTCACCCACGAGCAGCTCTGCGAGTACATGGATCGCCAGATCTCCAAGGCCGTCTTGGGCCAGACGGCAACCACCGAAGGGACACCGGGCAAGCTCGGCAACGAGGACGCCCAGGACGACGTGCGGCAGGACATCGTCGAGGCCGACGCGGATCTTCTCGACTCGGTGCTCAACGAAACGCTGGTGCGCTGGATCGTGGATTACAACTTCCCGGACGTGACGGACTACCCGAAGCTTATCACCCACGCAGCCCCGAAGCCGGACCTCAAGGAGCGAAGCGAGCTCGACAAGACGCTCGCCTCCGACATCGGCCTTCCCGTGGGGACGCAGTATTTTTACGAGACCTACGGCATCCCCGAGCCCGCCGAGGGCGAGGATCTGGTGAAGCCGCAGCCGAAGACGCCTGCCCTGCCGTTCGGGAAGGACGAAAAAGGCAAGGAAGCGAAGTTCGCCGAAGCCTTGCGCTTCACGCCCGATCAGGAAGCCCTGGAACGTTTCATCGCAAAGGCAACGAACGCCCCTTCGGAGATCGAACAGAAAATCATCGCCGCCGTGGAGAACGCGCAAAGCTACGAAGAAGCCATGACCGGGCTCCTGGAGCTGTACCCCGAACTTAACACAGGCGAGCTTGCGGAGCTTCTGGAGAGGGCCCTGTTCAATGCCGAGCTTTTCGGGCGCTATGCCACCGGACTGAAGGCGAAGGAGTGACATGCTGGATTTCGAGCCCCTGCCGATGGACGAGGCTGTCGAGTTTTGGCGCAACAAGGTGCCGCTCTCGCCCCGGCAGTTCGCGCAGCTTGCCGACGATGCGAAGAACCTGGCCTTTGCCGTCTCGGGAATCGCAAAGGGCGACGAACTGACGACGGTATTCGAAGCCCTGCAGCGGGCCATTGCGAAGGGCGACTCCTTCGGGGAATTCAAGAATCAAATCCGCGAGACCGTCGAGCGGCGCGGATGGACGGGGAAAAAGGCCTGGCGAGTGGACAACATCTTCCGCACCAACATTCAGACGGCGTATTCCATCGGCCGGTACCGGCAGATGACGGAAGTCGTCGAGGCGCGGCCCTACTGGCAGTACAGCGCGGTGAACGACAGCCGCACGCGCCCGACGCACCGTGCCCTGCATGGCCTCGTCTACCTGGCGGATCACCCCTTCTGGAAGACCTGGTATCCGCCCAACGGCTACAACTGCCGCTGCGGCGTGGTGACGCTTTCGAAGGCCGAGATGGAGCGCGACGGGCTCACGGCCGAAACACAGGATCCCACGGGCAAGCTCATCGAACCCATCGATCCGAAAACCGGAAATCGGATGCTTGCCCGGCTGCTCATGCCTGATCCGGGCTTTGCCCATAACCCAGGCGAGACGGTCTGGGGAGGCCTCGTGGACGCGGCAAAGCGGCCCGGTGCCTGGAAACCGTTGCCGGATCTGAAAGGCCCTGCGGATTACCGCCGCCGCGCGCTGGATAACGTGCGGCCAGCAGAGATCGCGGATTTCGACGAGACGATGCTGCTGCCCGGGGGCAAGGGAGATGCGTTCTACCAGGCCGAATTCCGTCGGCTTTACGGAGAAGAAAAGCTTCTGGCAGACGCGGCCGGAGAGCCCGTTATCCTGTCTCTGCGGTCATTTCTGGTGGACAAGTCGCCCGGTGCAAGCGAGCAATGGAAGTTTTCGAAAAGAGGCCACGGCGAGAGCATCTCGCTGCTGGAGAAAATGATCCTGGAGCCCTACGAGATTTGGCTTGTGCCGCAGGTGAGTGAGGCGGGGCGGACCAGGCTGGCGAAGCGCTACGTAGGCCTCTGGAAGACGGCGGACAGGCAAAGGATCGCGGGGCTTTCCGTGTACGAATCGGCAGATGGAGTCTTCCAGGAAGTAACGCATTTTGTGCCGCTGAAGAGAAAAACGAACGAGCCGGATTTGTCCTACGCGGAGAAACAGAGGGAGGGGTTGCTGCTCTACGGCAAAGGGAAATAACCAATTCGGCTCACGAACCGGCCGCCTGCGACTGTTCAGACCAAGGTGGCCCCCCTACGCCGCTGACGTTCCCTCTGCTGGGAAAACAGAATAACCCGGAAAGGCCGGTAAAGGCAAGCGGAATATGCAAATCACGGTCTCCATCGACGACAGCGGAGTCAAATCGATGCTCTCTCTCATCCAGGCGAGGACGGGAAACCTGACGCCGGCCATGAAGAGCATCGGCGAGATTGTCCGTACCTCGGTGGAGCGCAACTTTGCCGCCCAGGGACGGCCCGCGAAGTGGTCTCCCTCGAAGCGCGTTCAAGCTACAGGAGGAGAGACATTGAGCCTGACAGGCAGGCTCCGCCGGTCTTTCACTGTGAAAGCCTCGGCCACCCGCGCCGAGGTGGGCACCAACGTGGTCTACGCGGCGATCCACCAGATGGGGGGTAAGGCGGGCCGAGGCGGCAAGGTCACGATTCCCGCGAGGCCCTTCATGCTGGTGCAGGAAGAGGACTGGCGCGAGATCGAGAGGCAACTGGGCGAATACGTCACAGGAGGGCGATCATGATCGAATTCAACGGCTTCGACGGCTGGATCCCGATTTTTCAGGCTGGAAAGCAGATCGATGGAAACGGGCGCCAGTGGGACGGTGACGGGCTCATCGAGAAAGCCCTGAGAACCTTCGACACGGCGAAACACGAACCGCCGCTGGTTGTCGGTCATCCCCGGCACGATGCCCCGGCTTTCGGCTGGGTCGAGGGACTCAAGCGCGAGGGCGATCTGCTGATGGCGAAGTTCAGGGACGTCGTGCCGGAATTCACGGAGGCCGTGAAAAAGGGCCTCTACAAGAAGCGCTCGGCTGCTTTCTACCCTGACGGGAGCCTGCGCCACGTAGGCTTTCTGGGCGCGACCATTCCGGCCGTGAAAGGGCTGGCCGATGTGTCCTTCGCCGAGGGAGAAGCAGCGAGCTTCGAGTTTTCGGAAGAGGTGTCGAGACCCATCGAGGCGCTCGGTGCGGAACATAAAACACAGCCTGAAAAGGAGGTCAACATGAAGTTCAAGGAATGGTTCAAGGGCGTCATGGAGAAGGTCATGGCCGAGATCCCGGACGACGGGCCGGCGCCCGCCGCGAGCGGCACCTTCTCCGAGGCGGACCTGGAAAAGGCGAAACGGGAAGCCGCCGACGAGGCGACAAGGAAGGAACGGGAAAAGGTGACTGCAGAGTTCGCCGAAAAGGAGCGCAGAGGCCTCCAGGAGCGACGCAGGGGCGAGGTCTCCTCCTGGTGCGCCTCGATGGTGGCCCAGGGCCGGTTGACGCCCGCCCTGATCAAATTCGGCGTTCCGGAGATGCTTCTGGCCTTCACCGAGAAGGAAGATGTCATCGAGTTCGGCGAGGCCAAAGACAAGGCGACTCATTACGATCGCTTCAAGGCGCTCTTCGAGAAGGAGCTTCCGAAGCTCATCGAATTCGGCGAGATCGCCACGCGGGACAAGGACGTGAAAGCCGGAGAAAAGCGGGAAACGCTCATCACCGAGTTTATGGAGAAAAACAAGGACAAAAGCTATCGAGAGGCCGTGCTCGCCGTGTCGAAGGAGCACCCGGACCTCTTCCGAAAGGAGGAATGACACATGATCGGACAGACCAGCGGAATCGAGAAAAGCGTCAAGGCGGGTGCCGCGATCACGGCCTACACGGTCGCGAAATTCGGCTCCGATGACGATACCATGAACCCGGCGGCGGCCAACACGGACCTGCTAGTGGGCATCTTCCAGCACGACGCCGTAAGCGGCGCCGAGGTGCGGGTGATGCTCGACGGGATCAGCCGCTTGAAGCTTGGTACCGGCGGCATTACCCGCGGCGCTCTCATTACCGTGGACGCCTCGGGCCAGGGCATCGCCCTTTCGGGTGCGGCCGGCACCAATGTCCAGTCCATCGGCATTGCGATGGCCTCGGGCGCGGCCGGAGACATCGTCCCCGTACTGATCGCCCCCAGCAGGCCTCAGCAGTAACCCCCAAACGCCTTCGACCGCGCCTCCTCGGGTAAGAGAGGCGCGGCGGGAAAGGAGAAAAAACATGCCCGAACCCAGAACGATGCACGTCGATGCGGTGCTGACGAACCTCTCGATCCAGTACCGGAACAATATCATGATCTGGCCTCTCCTGATGCCGGAGATCAAGGTCGGAAAGCGTTCCGACAAGTTCACCAAGTACAACAAGGAGGACTCCTACCGGCTGGTGGACGACAAGATCGGCCCCAAGAGCCTTCCCAACGAAGTCGACTGGGGAACCTCGACGGACAACTACTCCGTCAAGGATCACGCCCTGGGCGACTGGCTCCCGCAGGAGACGATCGACAACTCCGACAACCCCGTCCATCCCGAGGTGGACACCAACGATTTCCTGAACCTGCTCCTCGACGTTGCCCAGGAGAAGCGTGTCGCAGACCTGATATTCGCTGCCGGAACCTACCCTTCAGGCAACAAGGTCCAGCTCTCGGGCACCGGCCAGTGGGGCCAGTCGGCCGACGACCCCATCGGCAATATCCTCACGGCCATCGAGACCTGCTTCGTGCGGGCCAACACGATCGTCATGGGCTCCGATGTCTGGATGATTTTCCGCAAACTACCTGAGGTGCTTGACGCCGTGAAGGGATCGACCCGGTATCAGGGATCGCCGGGCGGCCTTGCGACGGTCGATGAGTGCAAGGGCCTCTTCGAAGTCGAGAACTGGCTCGTGGGCCGCAGCCGCTACATCAGCTCGAAGGAAGGCCAGACGGCCACCTACGCCCGGCTCTGGGGCAAGCAATGCGCGGCGCTCTACGTCGAGAAAAACCCCGGAGTCCGCTCCATCACCTTCGGCGGCACCTTCGTGGAGACCCGAAGGATGACCATGCGAGATTTCGATCCGAAGCGCGGTATCAAGGGCGCCCACTACATCAAGACGGCCTGGAACTCCGACGAGAAGATCATCGCCTCCGACCTGGGATATTACATCCAGGACGCCGTGGCGTAACACAACCCTCCTCCCTGCTTTCCCTCTCCCCTTGCGGGAGAGGGCGGGGTGAGGGGGATTGATAGCTGAAAGGAGAAAAACCGATGCCCGCATACATCGTGAAAGACACGCACATCCTGCACGGCAGAAAAGGCGAGAAGGAAGCGACGCTCTACGCCCCCGGCGACGAAATCGAGCTCACCGAGAAAGAGGCCGCCGCGCTGGGCGCTTCCGTGGAGCCAAGGGCCGGAAAGGCCAAGAAGGAATAGGAGGCAGGCCATGAAGAAGAAAGAAGCTCTTATCCTGATTCAGATCCTGCTGGTGATCCTAGTCATCGTTGCGCTGGCCGTCCATGCCGACGCCGGAACGAAGACGCTGGAGTTCGCCTGGGAGCAGCCCGCGGCGGACACGCAGAAATCTGATTTCGGCGGCTGGAAATTATACCGGCAAAACGGTGCTGCGTGGGACCTGGTGGCCACGATCCCCTATGCCGGGGCACAACAGCAGACCTATACGGCACAGCAGTCCCTGCAGGCCCCTGACGCGGCCGAAACGGCAATGACATTTGCCCTTACGGCTTACGACAAGAGCGGAAACGAGAGCGCCCGGTCCAATACCGTGACCACCGTGATCGACTTTCTGGCCCCGGCGATCCCGATCAATCTGAAGATCACCGTCGTGCCGGCGATGTGAGGAAACCAAGATGGCCTACTGCACGCTCGACGACATCAAGAAGCTCCTTCCCGAGGAGGCCCTCGTCCAGCTTACCGACGATGAGGGCGCAGGCTCGATCAACCCTGCCCGCGTGACCGAGGCTATTGCCCAGGCCGATGCTGACATCGACTCGTACTGCGCGGCGCGATACGACCTGCCCTTTTCTCCCATACCGGCCGTGGTGAAGAAGCTCTCCGTCGATATCGCCATCTACAACCTCTACTCGCGCCTCGTCGAGGAGATTCCCGAGACGAGAGCCGAGCGGTACAAAAACGCCGTGCGCATGCTGGAGGGAATCGCGAAGGGAACCATCACCATCGGCGCCGCGACGACACCCGCGGCGGCCGACGAACAGGGCGGCCCCGAAGCAACGAAATCGGCGACAGATCGCACCTTCACAAAGACGACGATGGAGGGCTACTGATGATCAAGGAATGTCAGGATCTCATCATCGAGCGGCTCGAAACGATCGCGAGTGTGGCCGGAGTGGAGGCCTGGCAGGGCGACATCGAGGCGCTGGCGGGAAAGCCGCAACGGCTCCCGGCCCTCATGGTGATCTACGAAGGATGCACGTTCGCCGAAAAGAAGGTCATCGGTGCAAACCAGGTCCACGCCGAGAAGAGCTGGCTTGTGGTACTGCTGCACAAGGATCTTCGCGGGCCGAAGGCCGCCCTGGAGGGCTGCTACGGGATCATCGAGGCCGTGCGGCAGGCGCTCATCGGCTTTGAGGTGGCCCCCCACGGCCACCTGATGCCCGTCTCCGAGGAACTCGTGTTTGAAAAGAACGGCCTCTACATCTACGGCCTGAAATACCGCATGACGGTCACCGTCACTAACAGCTAGCAAGCAGAAGGAGGACGCAGCATGGGTCAGCAGAAAGGCGCAAACGTCAAAATCCAGATTGACACCGAGACCACGTTCAAGGCCACGCCGGGGTCCCCTGATGGACTTTACTTGCCTTTCGTGTCTGAGAGCGTTCGGTCTTCGCAGAACCTCAATGACTCTCGTACCATCAGGTCATCGAGAAATCCGTCCATGCCCTCCGCGGGGAAGATTGATGTCGCGGGAGACGTCAGCTTCGAGTGGTCGTGGGTATATGGACGTATCCTGAAGCACATCTTCGGAGGTGCAGCCACGACGGGGGCAGGCCCTTACACGCACACATTCACCATCGGCGCCCTGCCTGCAGGTATGGTCATAGAGAAGTATTTCCCGGACATTACGGCGACGAACAAATATCAGGTTTTCAACGGGTGCAAAATCAATCAATTCAGGCTCTCCTGCGGTACCGAGGGCATGATTGACGCGTCCATCTCCGTCATGGGGGCAAAGGAAACGGCAGCAGCGGCGTCCATCGACGCAACGCCCCGTGACCTTGGCCACTATGCCTTTGACGCGTTCAAGGCGGTCATCAACGAGGGCGGGTCGGCCCTCGGGTATGCGACTAAACTGGACCTGGTTTTTGAAAACAACCTGGACCCGAATGCCTTCGTTATTGACGGAACGGGCCAGCGGTACTCTCTCTCCGAGGGGCAGTCGAAGGTTTCTGGAACCCTGACAGCAATCTTCGAGAGCATGACCCTCTATGATTTAGCGGTAGCAGGCACAGAGAGAGCACTGAGTATCGAGTTTTCCCGTGGAACCGGGGCAGGCACGGTCGGAAATGAGAAATGCACCTTCTTGATCGACGAGCTTCGGTATCGTCGGCAGGGGCCGATTGTGCAAGGTCCGACGGGACTTCTGGTCGAGCTGCCCTTTGTGGGCTACTACGGGGATGACGCAGACGCCTCTGCCCTGCGATGCGTCGTGATGTGCGCCGAGACGGGGGCGAACTTCTTATAGACCACGGGGAGGAGAGAAGGAGAACATGGATAAGATTGGATACACCTTTGAAGGCAAAGGGTACTATCAGCGAAAACTTTTAATAGGACAACTCAAGCAACTCGTGGACGCGATGCAGGGCGTCAAGCTTCGGTTCGATGACCCTGCATCGCTCATATTCTCTCTGGGAGACAGGCTCCCGTTGGCTCTTGCGGCCGTTCTTATCCCTGAAGGGGTAGAACCCCAGGACAAGGACGTGAACGCTGTCGCAAAAGAACTTTCCTTTCTCATGACCCCCGAAGATGTCATGGCGGTCATCGACGATTTTTTTTCCTTGAACGAACCCTATTCACTGTTGACCCGGTTCACGCAGATGTCAAAGGCCGTGGCAGTGCGCCTGCAGAGTCAGAGTCAGGATGGGTCGATGAACTCGTCACCGTCCTCGCCGGGGGTGATATTACCCGACGCGACAGCATCCTCTGGGGCTTCACGCTAGACGACGCCAAACCGTTCTTTGAGTACCGGAAGCGAGACTTACTTTTCAGGGAGGCTGTCATTGCCTTTCTGACGGGCGGGGGTGACAAGGAACAAGCCCCTGAAGAAGAAAGATTCTGTGCATCCTGCCGGAAGGCGGGGCTGAACAAAAACTGCGACACCTGCGACAAGAAGGTTCAGATTCATGTCGAAACAGGAAGAACTGAAACTCATCATCAGCGCCGTTGATCAGGCCACTACGGCCATCAAGGGAGTCGGCGACTCCGTGAACTGGCTCGGTGGGACCGTCACGAAAGCGTCCATGCAGTTCAACGCCATCGGCCAGGCTGCGCAGGCGGCGTTCCAGGGCATCAATGCCGCTTTCAAGCAGGTTGTGGACGCCGTCGAAGGGTTCAATCTGGCCGTCATTCAGTCGGCGGCCCTTGTCACGGGCATGATGGTGAATGATGACCGGTCTCTCGCTGATAGGTACAAAGAGGCGAAGGAGTATGCGACAGCGCTGCAGAAGGTGCTTGAACAGATCGACAAAGACACCCTTCTGACCGCCCGCGATCTCGGCACCATGACGATGGAGATGCAGAAGCAGAACGTCCTGCTTGATGTCACGAACCAGAAGCAGATTGAGGCGTTCACGACCATCGCCAATGCTGTTGCGGTCATCTCGACGGGCTACCCCAACAAAGAGGTCCAGATCCGGCAGGAAATTCGCGCTCTCCTGCAAGGCCAGGCGCGGTCCACGGACGCCCTCGGATCCATGCTGAAGGCGCAGATACCTGACCTCGAAAGACAGATCGCTCTCCACAAGGAGCAAGGAGACCTCATTGAGTACCTCGCGAGTGCCCTTCAGGGCTTCTCTGCCGCCACGGAGGATATTAACGGCACATGGGAAGCCATGAAAACGACCTTCGAAACTATCGCTCGGCAGACGCTCCGCGGGGCCATGAGCGAGGCTTTCTCTGAGATGCTCCAAGTCATGAAGAAAATCTCTGAGTGGGTCACGGAAAACAAAGAGCAGATTGCGGAGGAACTCGGCCGGGCATGGGGAATCATTCGTGGCCTGTTGATAGGCGTATGGGACATCCTCGTTATCATGACACCGGTCTGGGAAGTGATCGGGGGTATCGTCCGAGACATCTTCAGGGCCGTGGAGTGGATTGCCACTGTCGGTCTCCCGAAATGGGTCGATTCTCTGCGCCTTGCCGTCAAGGACGCCGCGGACTTGTTCAGATGGATGGGCAAGATATTTGAAGGGGCTGGTGATGGAGACTATGGCGGGGTCATGCCTTATACCCCGCCGGAAACGCCCGGGGCAACGCAGGCAGACTTTCAGAATCTTGACGGGGGGAAAGTCCCGTCAACTCCGAAAACCAAGAAAATTCCCAATGAGGATATGCTCAAAAAGCAAGAAGAATGGCGAAAAGTAAAGCTCCAACTGGAGAGCGCCCTTCTCAAAGAAGAAGCAGACTCGACCTACTGGAAGAAGGTCACCGAGATTGAGCAGAAGTATCGCTCCATCATGGAGGACAAGAAGTGGCAGGGAGTCCCGGGCATCAAGTCCTATATGGAGACATGGCGTAAGGGAATGCTGGACGAAAACGAGAAGGATTTTGAAAAGAAGTCATATGCCAACGCTGTCAAAATAGCGAGCGAAGTCGAGAAGCAACTCGTGGAGGAAGCCGTGAGGACATTGCAGAGCCTCAAGGAGAACTCCGACCAATACTACCAAGAAGAAATGGAAATGGCCAACCGGCGATATCAGCGCGCGGAGATCTCCGAGCAGCAGATGGTCGACCGGCAGCTTGAGCTGGCTGAAGAACGAAAGGACGCCGAACTTGAATATCAGAGCGCTCTCGAGATTCGTTACGGGCGCGGGGAGCTGGCATGGGAGAAATACAATCAGCTCATCCGGCAGAGCGACAAGGAACTGGCCAAGTTAAAGCTCTCCATCGAGGACCTCGCCTATAAGTCCCAAGAATTAAGCACCGGCTTCGAGGGCGGGTGGATGAAAGGCTGGGAACAGTACGGACAGGACCTCAACAATATGTATCGCCGGGGTGTTGACTCTGCAACTCAAGCAGCAAAAGGTATGGAGGGTGCCTTCAAGACGTTCTTCTTTGACGTGATGACACTCAATTTCAAGAGTTTCGGAGACCTCATGACCAAGTTCGTGAAGTCGATGACTGACGTGTTTGCGAACTTTCTCTCAACCGAGCTTTCAAAGATGGTCATGGGAAGCGGCTCTGGCGGGTTCGGTATGATCGGTTCACTTCTCGGAAAACTCGGCGGGTTTATCGGCCTTGGAGAGGGAGAGACCACGACGGCAGCAGTGAGCACCGCCGCCGGATACGGCGGGGGATATTTCACCCCCTTCACGGCGATGTCGTTCCATTCAGGTGGCATTGTGGGGCTAACGAGACCGGGATGGGCGACAGTGAACCCTGCCGTGTTTAATAACGCTCCACGGCTTCATGGAGGACTAGCGGCAGATGAATTCCCGGCCGTCCTGCAGACCGGGGAGGCCGTAATTCCTCGAGGTGGCGTTGGAGGGAGCAGCACCTACATCGTCATCAATGCCGTGGACAGCAAGAGCTTCGATGATATGTGCCGAAGGAACCCAAACGCAATCGTGAAGCAGGCCACGAAAGCCTTGCAGAACAATCAGACCCGTTCGCAGTGGAACTCATACCTGAGGTGAGAAATGGCAGTATTCCCTGCAGTCCAGCCCTCTTACGGGACGATCATTGACCCGACGTGGAGAACACAGATCTCCGGGTTTGACACAGGATCGGAGCAGAGAATGTCCAAGCGCCAATTTCCCATCTTTGACTTCAAATTAAAGCTTCCGAAGCTGTCCAAGGCTGACGCAACCCTGATCTGGGCATTCTACAATGCCCGGAGGGGAGCCTATGAGGCATTCTATATCTTTGCACCCGAGAGCGACGACTACGTCGGGCTATTCGTGGCCGAGGGGGATGCAACCCGCACCACGTTTGACCTTCCCGGGAAGTCCACCTCAACCCGGACCCTCTACAGGAACGGGGCAGTCCAATCATCCGGGTTTTCATACCTCACGGGTGGCGGACAGGGAAGCGCAGACAGAGTGCAGTTCACGGTCGCGCCGGCCGTCGGGGACATCATCAGCATCGACATGACCTGCATCCTCAGGGTGAAGGCTCGATTTAAGGAAGACCGGCTCCCGAAAGAGTATTTCGACTTCATGCTTTACACCTTCGGCATCGACTTGAAGGGATTACCGGGAGAATGAGAAACGTCAACTCAAATATAGTGACTGCCTGGGAAGGCAAGCAGTTCACGGAATTCTGGCTTCTCGAATTCCAGTTTTCCCAGACGCATAGATTTACGGACTTTGATCGAGCCATCATGAACGGTGCAGACAGGTTTGCGCCGCGCGATTTCACGGTTAGTTCTATCCGGATGGCAGCAGGGTTGAGCGTCGATTCCGTGCGACTTGAAATGTCCAACGCTGATGCCATGATTTCATCACTCCTGCAGAATGAAGATTGCCGGTTTAAAACCGTGCTCGTCCGGTGCGGCGTTCTCGTGGGCTGGACCGTCTATACCCATCTGATATTCCAGGGGCTTCTTGCAGAGTGGGACTCGACGGAGCGGGACGTTGACGTTGAAGTGGTCAATGAGTTCTACCTGTGGAAGAAGCGTTCCTTGCGAGTTGTGTCGCCTTCCTGCCCGTGGCCATTCAAGCAATTGGAGTGTGCCTATGCGGGAGCACAATCATGGTGCGACCAAAGCTACGAGCGCTGCGTGACGCTTACGAACAAGGATAATTTCGGCGGCGACCGCTTCGCCCCCTCGACGGCAGAGAAGCAAATATGGTGGGGCCGGGTAAAAGCATGACGCTCGCAGATGTCATCAAGAAAGTGTTGGGCAAGCCATTCAAGGAGGGCGGGACCACCGACGCAGGGTATGACTGCATCGGCCTGTGCTGGAAGATTGCCAAGGAGATGGGCAAGGACATTCCTGATGAATGGGCCGGATACAAGGTCGGCGACGAGACATATGCCCGCCTTGAGGGAAGCGAGCTTCTTCGGGAGCTTCTTGGCTTCTTTGCGGCTGTCGGAGAGCCGGTACCAACAGACTTCATCGTCGCCGGAGATTGGATTCTCTGTAAATCGACACTGGTTCCCGAGACGTATTTCCCGGCCGTCTATGGCGGCAACGGGAACTTCATCGCCTCCTATCGAGGCACAACGGGCGTCAGGGTATATTCATTGAGGGGCGTTGGGGTAGAAGTCGTAAGGGCCGTGAGGTTACGAGATGGGCATTGACCCTATCAGCATCTCTATTGAAGCCATGATCTTCTCGGCATTTGCGTCGATGGCCGTGAATTTTGCCCTTCAGGGGATGCAGGAAATCAATCAACGGCAGAGCATGAGAGATGCGATGCAGGCCATGAAGGACGGCGCTCGGGGCCACATGATAAACCTCCGGGAGCCTCTCCATGAGGTGCCGCTGGTCTATGGCAGGATCAAGGTCGGCATCAACAAGGTCTTCGTCGGCGTGAGCGGGAACAACAACGACTACCTGCACATCATCGGCAACCTGGGAGAGGGGCCGATCGAGGGACTTGCCACCGAAGACAAGAATTCGCAGGACCCGACGCAGGTGGACTGCCTCTTTATCGACGACAAGCGATGGGACGAGTGGGGCCCTGACTATATCCACTACGAGATTTTCACCGGCACGCCCACGCAGGGCTATTGCACCACCCTGCACGATGCCGTCCCGGAGTGGCAGGAAAACAAGCGCTACACGGCCTACATCTACATCCGCATCAAATACGACCTGAACAAGTTTCAGGGCGAGCCGAACGTCACCGCGATCCTCAAAGGGCTGAAGGTCCGTGACCCGCGCACCACGTCGACCGGCTCTGTATCCCTCGCGAATATGAGGCTGTCGCTCGTCAATGGAGCTGCTTTTGTGGATTTCGGCGTGGCGAATGTCCTGACCGGGAACCTCGGATCCAAGCTTACGGTCACCGACTCTGCTGGGAAAAAGGCCACCGGCTGGATCAAGGCAGCAGGGACGGGCGAGACGTACGGGAGTGAGCTCCTCTCCGCGTGGAACAACGGGTCTGTTTATCCGTATGAAACCTTTGTTGCTTCGGGGGGCTCAATCACGAATGCCATCAATACGGGATCCGGGAACGGCATGGGGCAGACGTATTCGAATACCATGTCCTTGTCTTCCGGGGCATTGTATCGCGGCACCTTGACATTTTCGCTGACGAGCGGCGGTCCCACAAGAATGTATATTGGGCAGAACAACTCCGGAAATGTCACAAATTCTTCGCAGTGGCCTCCAGACTTAGTGAATGGTGCCTGTGCAGGATACATAACGGCAAAGGCAGCGCATGATGTTTTCTGTCTGCATTCTTGGGCGGCGACGCAATATGGCGCGTCCTCGATGTCGTTGAAACAGGTCACGGCCCCTTCTTCTACGGGCGTGACTATCGTTTCGTCCCAGGGCGGCGCGACGCGCAACTGGGAATCCGTCGAGAATGGATTCAATTTCAATGATTCGGCCGGATACACCTATGAACTCGCATATCAAGAGCTGTGGTCTGAAAACCCGGCCCTGATCCTGCGGGACATGCTAACTCGTCCATCGACCCGCGGGGGCATGGGAATCTCCACCGCGAGGATTGATGACACTTCTTTCGGGGCAGCCGCGACGTATTGCGACACGAAGGGCTGGAAGGCCAACGCCGACATCAGGAAGAACACGGCCATTTGCGACAACCTCATCCTCATTGAGAACACCTTCCGCGGCAGGGTGATTTTCTCGGAAACCCGGATGGAATTGCGCTACATGGACCTCAATTATGAGACCCCCGTTGTCCCTGCGATACGGGACTTTATCGAGGTAGGGGGAGTGTCGAGCCTGCGGTACCGTGAGCCGAACATCATTAATGTCCCCAACTGCATGAAGGCAGAGTGGATTTCGCCTACCCAACTGTGGCAGGTCACCCCATACATTCACCCGGATACAGTCGCCATTGCCGCAGAAGGAGATTACCGGGAAGGGTTCATCGACCTGACTTGCGTTACGGACTTCTCTCTTGTCCAGAAGCTCGTCGTTTCAGAATTGGAGCGCCGGAGGCATAGCCGAGAGGCATCTTTCATTGTAGGACGGGAATATCAGCAACTTGAGCCGTATGACGTCATCCCCTTGACGAGCAACTTCTATGGATGGGACGAGAAGCTGTTCCGAGTCACAAGCGCGGAAGTAGGGCAAGACGGTTCCGTGTCTATCACTGCGGCCGAAGAGTTCTCGTTCTTCTATGACGATGATTATGACATGGCCACAGAGGCGTTCCATACCACGAACGTCCCGAGCTACCTGGATACGGTCCCTTCAGTGATGAATGTCGCGATCTCCGAGGAGCTGTACGTCTACGGCGGCAGGACATTCACGCGCCTGAAGGTCGATTTCGACCCGCCCTCCAATTACCCTTGGTACAAACACACGGAAATCTGGGTGAAAATCGGAAGCGACCCATACAAGTTCGAGACCATCTCAACCTCAGATTTCGTCCTTGACCCCGTTCAGGAAGGACAGACGTACCAAGTCAAAATGGTCAATGTGAGCATCTTCGAGACGAAGCAAGCGCAGTCAGCGGCCTACTCGGTGAGTCATCCCGTGGTGGGCAAGACCTCGGCCCCGTCGGCGCCCTCCAGCGTCGTCGCGATCCCCACGGGAGACACCGTCCAGGTCATCGCGCCGGACGTCAACGAGCCGGACCTCGTCGGCTGGGAGCTACGCCTGGGGTCGTCGTGGGACGCGGCGATCTTCCTCGCCCTGGGCAACAACGGGCAGTTCTTCCTCACGGGATTCAGGCCCGGGACGCACACCTTCTGGGTCGCACCTAAGAACAACCGGGGCTATTACTCGGCCACGAAGCGCTCATCGGTATGCCAGGTTCTCTACCCGCCCGGCTACACGGACAAAGCGACCTGGTCCTGGGACTTCCGGACTGGGAACCATGACGGTACCGTCTACGATTACGTCAACGGTGCCTATATCCTGAAGGTGTCCCGGGGCAATATCGCCAGGAATGGGGCCTTTGAATCGAACATCAATGAGTGGACGGCAAGCAACGCGACCCTTTCTCATTATGCCCCTGACACCGCAATCACCGTGGTCGCGACGCAATCTGATGGAGCTGCCTATCAAGACCAGTACGTTAAGGCTGGACGAGCATATGACCTGAAGTTCAAGTATGCAAACGTAGCTGGTGACCGGGCCAGATATTCCGTCTATGACCTGACGAACGGCGCATACATCATCAACCCGACGACGCTCGCCGACTCTTCTTCCTGGTCTGCGCTGCAGACGTTCTCCTTCACTTCCCCTGCGGGCTGCAAGCAGGTACGATATGCGCTCCGCGCCCTGAACGCAACGGACCAAGTCTATTTTCATGACGTCCAGCTCGTAGACAACGCTAACTCCCTCACCGGAACCTGGACATCTCCGGAATACGACTTTGCCTCCGTGGTGAAGCGCCGGGTATGGGGCGACTTCGTGACACAGGTTGTCGCGGGCAATATGTCATGGAGCGGCGTCATTCCTGCACCCCTGACCTGGAACGATGTGCTATCCGGCGGGAAGCGATGGTATGAGCTCTTCACGCCCACGGCCGCCTCGAGCATCACGGGCAAGATTTACTACGGGACCGTCACCGGCAACCTGACATCCTCATTCACGAACTTCCACTTCACCGCTCCCGAGTTCGAATCCCGATACGTAAAGGCGGAGGTCTCCATCACCGACCCGGTCATGGATACGTTCCTGAACCTCGCCGTCTTAAATATGAAGGCGGCCTTCTGGCAGTAAGGAGAAACGATGAAGATTCTTGCCGACAAGGTCACGCAGACGGGTGGTGTCTACCACGCCTATGTCCTCGTCAAGGACGAGCTGACCGGGGCCGTCTATACGACCGTGCAACTGGACTGGAACCCCGCAACGGAGACGGGCAACGCATTTAAAGCGAGAGTGGCGGCTACATTAAAGCCCATCCTCGCGGGAATCAACGACGTTGAATCGAAACGGGCGACGCTCCAGACCCTCCTAGACGCCCTGGACCCGCAGAACCTGTAGGAGAACATCATGGCGCAGAACTGGACAGACGATTGTTTCAACGCTTCCAACCAGGGCCTCACGGATCTCCAGAACATGGAGAACAACATGACGTGCCTGAAGTCAAATTTCGAGGGGACCAGCGCACCGTCGAACCCGGTGAAAGGGCAGTCCTGGGTCGACTCGGCCGCGGCCGCCTACTTCAAGCTGCGTGACATGGCAAACTCCGCCTGGCAGACCGTCTGGGACTTCACCAACGACTGCATCGCCACGGGAAAGGTCAAGACGGCCTCGCTGGCCGACGGCGCTCTCTCCGCTGACTCCACGGGTCGGGCGAAAATGGCAGACCTGTTCATCACGAGCGCAAAAATAAATGACGTGGACGGCAGCAAGATCGTCTCAAACTCCATCCCGACAGCCAAGATTCAGGACAATGCCGTCTCCGGGACGAAACTGCCGAACGGGACCACATTCGCCACCGGTGCAGGCGGACTCTCAGTCCTGAGCGCGGATACGATAAGGGGATCTTCTGGTTCGACGTATGTAAAAAAGAAGGAAATCCGGGTCAAGCGTGCAGGGACATGGAGGGTATCATTTTATATTGAGGGCGCATCAAACGATCCGGGACCCGGAGACACCGTTTATGGAAGAATCTATAAGAACGGGTCTGCCTACGGGACAGAACGAGCACAAGGAGCAGACACGAGTGGAACTTGGACGGAGGATTTGACGTTTGCCGCTGATGATGACGTTCAGCTTTACTGTAAGGGGGGTGGAAGCTGCAAGTGGTTCCGGTTGAGTATTATGGACCCCATCTACGGCAGCGTGACGACGGACTAGACCGTAAATAGCAATCAAGGCCAAAGGAGGAAATCATGGCTGCTTTCGTAAAATTTCAGGACTTCGTTGAGCAGGTCGGCCGGGGGATTCATCACCTCCACGCGGCGGGGGATGTCCTCAAGGTCTATCTCAGCAACACGGCACCGAACGTGGCGACGCACGTCAAGAAGGGAGATATTGCGGAAATAACCGCACAGAACGGCTATCCGGCCGGCGGGACCGACATCCAGAACGACCTGTCCGAGTCCGGAGGCACCCTTACCGTCACGGCGGTCGATGTCGTCTTCACGGCCTCCGGCGGCTCCTTCGGCCCGTTCCGGTATGCCATCGTCTACAATGACACCGACACGAACCTTCCCGATGCCCTTGTCTGTTATTGGGATTATGGCAGCTCCATCTCATGCAATGACGGGGAGACGTTCACGGTCGACTTCGGCGCGTCCCTGTTCACGTTGACCTAAAAGGAGGAGCAAATGTCAATCGCAACGCTTGACCAATGGATAGCGGCACTGAAAGCCAAGACAGTTTACATGAAGACAGGGACCGTCACGACCGTTGCGAACATCCCGTTTACCATGTTTGATATGGCCGGGGATCCTGGGGCTGGCTCGCTGTCCGCTGGCAATACGGCAAATGGGATTGTTCCTACCGACGCACTCGCTGGATATCCCATCATTTATGCTCCGAGCGGGTCTGTATATCTTTCGGGAGTGACGTTCACCAACACCGTCGCCTGTCAACTAGCCATTTACGACAGGGTATTTTCCTGTGGAGCATACGCCTATAACGCCGACACAACCCTGGCGTCCGTTCCCAGCTATTCTGGAAGGATTCCCGGAGCAAACTATTCCGGCCTTGAACTGTGGGCCGAAACGGTAACTGCCTTCACGGGCAACCCATCCTTCCAGGTCAACTATCTGGACGAGGGCGGCGCAGCCGGTGACACTGGCGTGGTTGGCTCCGGGGCCGCGCTGACGATCCGCAGAATGTTCCAGCTTCCACTGGCATCCGGGGACAGCGGCATTCAGGGAATCACCCGCGTAAGGTGCACGGTTGCATCTGCGGGGACATTCAACATCAACGTCCTTCGCCCGCTATGGAGGGGCCGTGTTCCCTTGGCAAACTTCTCCGACGTACACGACATGCTGCGCGTCGGAATGCCGCAGATATACAACGACAGCGCGCTGTTCGTGGTCATTTGGGCCGACAGCACATCCTCGGCACTGCCCTGGATTATGATGGACATTGCGAGTGCGTAATGGCTAGTAGCCTCTTCCGACAAAATCCGAGCACGAGACTGCGTGCAATCAATTTCGCCAACGCGGCTCCGAACGCCGTTGCTGACGATATTTGCAATGGATTCTTCGAGGTTTCGTCTGGAGGAAACAATTACGTACTGACGGCGGACGCGGGCTCCTTCGCGTTATCCGGGACGCCTGCCGGATTGAACAAGGGCCGAAGGATGACGGCCGATCCCGGCAGTTTCGCGGAAACTGGCACTGACGCCGGGTTGAAACGGGCGGCAAAGATTGTCGCTGCACCGGGGGCTTTCAACGAAACAGGAACGGCAGCAACGCTCAAGAAGGGCAGCAAGGTTGTCGCCGACGTGGGGTCTTTCGCGCTCACCGGAACAGCCGCCGGATTAAACAAGGGCCGCAGGATGGTCGCCGATTCCGGCACATTCAGCCAGACGGGCACGGCCGTGACACTCAGAAAGACATCCCGCCTTGTCGCGGATCCGGGCACATTCACGGAAACCGGGACGGACGCGGGCCTGAAGAAGGGTTACAAGGTAGGCGCCGGTTTTGGCAGCTTTGCCATGACGGGCACTGCTGCAACGTTCAGGAAGGGCTACGGAGTATTCGCGTCGACTGGGTCATTCGCGCTGACGGGGACGGCGGCCAATTTCAGGCGCACTTACGTTGTAAAGGCAGACCTAGGGGCATTCACGGAAACAGGAGCGACAGCCACACTCAAGAAGGCCAGCAAGGTCTCTGCCGGCGCCGGATCATTCTCCCTGGCCGGCCAGGCCGCAGGCCTGAAAAAGGGATTCAGGATTGCTGCGGCGGCTGCTTCGTTCACCCTGCCAGGCACCGCAACCGGGTTAAGGAAAACATGCGTCGTCAAGGCCGCTGCCGGGTCCTACATCCTGGCCGGACAGCCCGTGAGCCTGATTTATACTCCAGCCGAGACGTTCAAATTGGCAAAGGTGTCATTTAGCGGGAAGGTGGCTTCGGTGGGCGGGCGCGCAAAGTCGGCGGCTGCATCGGTCGCCATGAAGAAAGCGGGCATGGACGGAGCATTGAAGCGGCCACAAGCTGACGCAGAAGCGTCCGGCCCAGGCGTTGATTTCGAGCCACTCTAGGAGATCAGCATGGAAATCGTAAACGAAAAAAGTACCAGCGTTGTGACCCTGACATTCCGGGACGAAAGCGGAGCACTGGTGACCCCATCCGGCGGAACCTACCGGATCGACGATGCGGCCTTGGGAACGGAGATCAAAGCCGATACCCCTTTCACACCAGTGGACTCGAGCCACGACATCACGATCACCAGTACGGAAAACCGCATCCTGGATGCTACCCGTAACGTGGAAGAGCGCATCGTGACGGTCTCTTTCACCTACGGGGCAGGCAAGAATGGAAACAGCGAGTACCGCTACTCAGTGAAGAACCTGACGAAAATCAGTTAACAGAAACGCGGACAGTATTCCAGGGAGCTCTGACCCTCCCCAGACCCTGTGAGGACACAGGACGGGATAACCCGCTACCATCCGCTTTCCGAACGGCGTGAACCTTAGCAGGGTCGTCCCGAAAAATCAATCTCGGGGGGGTCATTGTATGAAAAGCTTCCTGTCTTACATGGGTGGAAAATCGCTTCTGGCCGGCAAAATCGTCTCCAAGATGCCCGAGCACACCTGCTATTGCGAGGTCTTCGCCGGCGCGGCCTGGCTGCTCTTCAGGAAGGAGGAATCGAAGGTTGAGATCATCAACGACATCAATACTGACCTGGTCACGCTCTACCGGGTGGTCAAGCATCACCTCGAGGAGTTCATCCGGTACCTGAAGTGGATCCTGGTGGCCAGGGACGAGTTCGAGCGCTTCAAGGCGGAGAATCCTGAGACCCTGACGGACATTCAGCGGGCCGTGCGCTTTTATTACCTGCTGAAGACGGGATACGCGAGCCGGATTAAGAACCCTACCTTCTCAGTGGCGCCATCAGGGAAGCCGAGATTTAACTTACTGAGAATTGAAGAGGAGCTCTCGTCGGTCCATATCAGGCTGTCCAGGGTGTACGTCGAGAACATGCACTACGCGGACCTGATCCGGCGCTTCGATAGGCCAGAGACTTTATTTTACGTGGACCCTCCCTATTATGGTTATGAGGACTACTACGGGGAAGGGATCTTTAATCGAGAGGATTTCAAGACGCTTCGGGACCTGCTGGCCGCCATCGAAGGGAAGTTCATCCTGTCCATCAATGACATGCCGGAGATCCGGGAGCTCTACAAGGGCTTTCATGTCGAGAAGGCGGATACGATGTACACTTCAAGCAAGAATGGAAATAAACGCGTCAGCGAACTGTTGATCATGAATTATGAGCCTGCTGCGTCGAAGAGGACACGCGGGTAGCCATCACACATTTCAGGCTTTACACACCTGGTCATTTCGAGCTTATTCAAGCAGTCTCGTGGATGACACAGGTTTTCTGCGCCCTACGCTCGACCCCTGTTATATTGTCGCCGATTTCATTTATTTGTCGCCGATTCTGTTTCATTTTGTCGCAGAATAGCTTGCTCTCGACAGAGAAGGGAAAATCTAGTGTAAGAAGATGTAAAAAATAGGTAGAATTGTTTTACATTATTTTTACATGAAAACAAAAAGGGGTTACCCATTATTAGGATAACCCCTTGATTTTATTGGCGCGCCCTCTAGGGCTCGAACCTAGGACCTTTGGATTCGTAGTCCAACGCTCTATCCAACTGAGCTAAGGGCGCGCGTATCCGGATATACAAGTGGCGGAGAGAGGGGGATTCGAACCCCCGGTACACCTTTAAGGGGCGTACATTCGCTTAGCAGGCGAACCCATTCGGCCTCTCTGGCATCTCTCCTCGATGCTCGGCCTTCTTTTTTTCACCCTCACCCGGTCTCTCCCATCACGGGAGAGGAGTAGGGGCAGGGCGTTCATTCTATTCTGGCGGAGGGAGCAGGATTCGAACCCGCGAACCTTTCGGTTAACGGTTTTCAAG
>CAZINF010000002.1:0-60811 GCA_964540555.1 uncultured Syntrophus sp.
ACCGCTGCCCGGGGTGTCTCCGCCTGCGCGTGAGCCGGTCCGGATCAGACCGCCGACCGTGATCGAACCGCCGGTCCCCCGGAAGAGCATCACCGCCCGCACCTCGGAGGACACGAAGTATGCGGCGCCGACGGAGGTTTCGGAAAAGCCCATCGCGAATCACGATGATCCACTGCAGCGGCTAAAAAAAGTCTTCGAAACCCTGACCGACTGAAGGCGACCAGGAACGCGGCCTACTTCCTTCCCCCCAACTCCGCGGAGCGGTGTGTCGCGGCCTCCACGGCCGCGATCAGCGTCTCCCGTAACCGACCCTCCCCCAGAACCTTGAGACCGGCGAGTGTCGTCCCGCCGGGCGAGGTCACCATCTCCCTGAGCTCGGCGGGGGGGTTCTCCCCCCGGAGGCAGAGTTTTGCCGCCCCGAGGAGACTCTGGGCGGCGAGCTTCAGGGCCACATCACCGGCGAGTCCCATCCGGACGCCGCCGTCCACGAGCGCCTCGATGATGAAAAATGCGTAACCGGGACCGCTGCCGCTGAGTCCCGTCACGGCATCCATGAGAGATTCCTCCACCACAACAGCGATCCCGACGGCGGTGAAGATCTGCCGCGCGAGTTCCAGATCCGCCTTGGTGGCAAAGGCGCCCGGCGCGAGGGCGGCCGCCCCCTCTCCGATAAGGGCGGGCAGGTTCGGCATGACCCGGACGACGCGGACCCCCTCCCCGAGGCGCTCCTCGATAAAGGCCGTGGAGATTCCGGCCGCGATGGAGATGAAAAGCGCCGACGACGCAGCCCCGGCGAGGTCGGAAAGAACCTCCGCCATGTTTTGCGGTTTGACCGAGAGGATGATCAGATCGGCGCCCTGCACCGCTTCGCGGTTGTCGGCCGTAACACGGACGCCGTAAGCCTTTGCAAGCTCTCCCAGCCGCTTTTCATCCGTATCCGCCACCGTCAGGGCTTCCGCCCCGACCATGCCTCCGGAGATCATCCCTTCAATAAGGCCGCCTCCCATCTTCCCGCCGCCGACGACGCCGATCCTTTTTCCTTCCAATATCCGATTCCCTTTCAACATCCGATCCTCCCGCTTTTTTTCACAAGACCTGTTTGGGCAACTTGAAAATCAGATCCCCTCCGCGCGCTGAACATTTTTCGGTCGTCTCTTCTTCTACCTCATATCAGGGTATCCATTCAATCTTTAATTGTGCAACCGGACCGGATTGTGATAGATGTGGACATCATTAATAAAAGAGGGAGGGGATATGATCAATCTCCAGGGAATCGATGGGCGCAGAATCGCCTGCTGGGTCAATAATGGAAGCTTTCTTCCCGACCGCAAGACGCTGGTCTTTATCCACGGCTCCGGCGGCGACCATACAAACTGGATACAGCAGTACACCTTTCTGAAAAATGCATTTAACATCGCCGCTCTCGATCTGCCGGGTCACGGCCAGTCCGAAGGGCCGGGCGAGCGGAATGTCGCCGCCTATGTGGAATGGGTGAAGAAGATCCTTGACGGCCTTAAGATCATCAATCCCGTCCTGATCGGCCACTCCCTCGGCGCCGCAATCGCTCTGAGTTTCGTCATCCGTTACGACGGGGCGGCTGCGGCCGTGGTCCCGGTGGCCGGGGGCCTGAAGATGCCCGTTAATCCGATGATACTGGAGGGACTCAAACAGGACCCCGCCTCCGTCGTCGGCATGGCCGCCAAGTTCTCAGTCGCAAAGCAGAATAGGGAAAAATTCTCCGCCCTTATCGCGGAAAGTCTCTTGAGGGTCAATCCCGAAATCCTCCATGGTGATTTTTCCGCCTGCGATGGTCTGGACATCACCGACGCCGTCGCGGGGATCCGGATTCCGGCGCTGGTCCTCTGCGGCGTGGAGGACAAGATGACACCGCCTGCCCTGTCGCGCTTCATCGGCGATCATATCCCCGGCGCCACGCTCACCCTGATCGAGGGGGCGGGACATTTTGTCATGATGGAGAATCCGGAAGCCTTCAACGCGGCCCTGACGGATTTCGTGAATTCGCTGCCGTAAACCGAAAGAAAGGAACACAAAACCCATGTTTGTACTGGGAAATTTCATCGCCGCAGTGGCCCGGATCGTCGATATCGCGCTGACCATCTACATGTGGATCATCGTGATCCGGGCGGTGCTCTCCTGGGTGAATCCCGATCCCTACAACCCGATCGTCCGCCTGCTCTATCGGGTCACCGAACCGGTCATGTCCCTTGTCCGGCGCTGGATTCCGTTACGGGGGATGGGTATCGATTTTTCACCCGTGATCATCCTGCTCGCGATCGTCTTTCTCCAAAGTTTTCTCGTGCCGAGCCTGATGCAGCTTGCTTATTCTCTCAGGTGACCGGGATGGCCGCATCGCCGATACCTTCCCAAGTCATAACGGAGATCGGGAAGTGAGAAAATGCACGTGAACGCAGAATGGGTATTCTTTACGAAACCGTCAGAGGCCCTCTGATGGAAGAGGAAAGCCGTTCCGAAAACACGCGGGTTGTCCGGGCGGCCGGAGCCGTGGGGATCGCCACAATGATCTCCCGCATCTTCGGCTTCATCCGGGATATGGTCGTGGCCGGCCTCTTTGGGGCAGGACTGACAACCGACGCCTTCTTCGTCGCTTTCAGGATCCCGAACCTCCTCCGGCGTCTCCTCGCCGAAGGGTCGTTGACCGTCTCCTTCGTCCCCGTCTTCACCGAATACCTGCGGAATAAAACCCGTGAGGAAGCCCTGGAACTGGCGAACATCACCTTCACGGCCCTGTCGATCATCCTTGTCTTTGTCTCGCTTATGGGGGTCGCCTTCTCCCCGTTCATCGTGACGATCATGGCGCCCGGTTTTGTCAAGACCCCCTCCCAGTATGACCTCGCCGTCTTCCTTACACGGTTCATGTTCCCTTACATTTTTCTCATCTCGCTTGTCGCCCTCTGTATGGGGATCCTCAATTCGCTCAGGCATTTCGCCGCCCCAGCCCTCTCGCCCGTCGTACTCAACATCGCGATGATCCTCGCCGCCCTGACGCTTAGAGACCTCTTTGAGGAGCCGATTGTCGCCCTGGCCGCGGGCGTCATGGCGGGAGGCGTTCTCCAGCTTGCCATGCAGTGGCCCTTCCTTGTCAAAATGGGGGTCCGGCTGAAGCCCGATTTCCGGTTCCGCCACCCCGGGGTGAAGCGGATCGGCCTGCTGATGCTTCCTGCCGCCTTCGGGGCGGCGATCTACCAGATCAACATCTTTGTCGGAACGATATTGGCGTCTCTGCTGTCCCCGGGGAGCGTCTCCTACCTTTACTACGCCGACCGGATCGTCGAACTTCCCCTCGGTGTCTTCGCCATCGCCGTGGGAACGGCGTCGCTTCCCAGTTTTTCAGAACAGGTCGCCCTCGGAAAGACCGAGGAACTCAAGCGGACGACAGCCTTCTCGCTCAGGCTGATTCTCTTTGTCACGATCCCGGCGACCGTCGCCATGATCATGCTCAGAAGCCCGATCATCTCGGTCCTTTTCCAGCGGGGCGAGTTCGACGTCCAGGCGACGACGCACACGGCACAAGCGCTTCTTTTTTACGCCGTCGGCCTCTGGGCCTTTTCCGTCATCCGGATTGTCGTCGCCGTCTTCTATGCGCTGCAAGACACCCGCACCCCCATGAAGGCCGCCATCGTCGCCCTGATCGTCAACGCCGGCTTCAGCGTCGCCCTGATGTTCCCTCTGAAACACGGAGGAATTGCTCTCGCCACGTCCATCGCCTCGGCCGTGAACGTCGGAATACTCTGGGTGATCCTGAATCGGCGCATCGGAAACATCCTGGATGCGGAATTTTATCGTTCATTCGGCAAGACCGTATTTGCATCGCTGGTCATGGGGGGAATGATCCTCGTCGTCGAGACGATCACCCCCTGGCAACCCTCCGGGCCGTTCGATGCGAGGCTGATCTATCTTGTCCTGTGCGTCACCGGGGGAGCCGCGGTCTTCTTCACGACCGCCTTCCTCCTGAAGAGCCCGGAGATCGAAATCATGTTGAGGTCCGTCCGCCGGCGGATCGCACCCGTGAATCATCCTTGACCGGGAGCGCAACCCGTAAGCTCCGCCTTGTAAGTGGGGACACGGGAAGCCCCGCCCTGTAGGCGGAGAGCTTCACAAAATGGAGGAACCATGTGCGGCCGTTTTGTCCTGCTAACCGATTTGTCCGTTATTGTTGAGTCGTTCGGCATTGAGGAGATGGCCTGCCGGTATAGAACGGGCAATACCCTCTCACCCGGTCAGTATATTGCGGCCGTCATTCATGATGATAAAACACGGCTTGTCGACACCCGCTGGGGGCTTATCCCATCGTGGGCCAAGGACCCATCGATCGGATATAGAATGTTCAATGCCCGCGCCGAGACCATAGCCGAAAAACCAAGTTTCAAGAAGGCTTTTCAAAACCGCCGCTGCCTGATCCCCGCCGATGGATTTTACGAATGGCAAAAAATAGGAACGGTAAAAAAACCTTTTTATTTTTCCCTTAAGTCAGGGCAGCCGTTCGGCTTTGCCGGACTCTATGAAACCTGGATGTCACCGGAGAGAGAACCGATCAACACCTGTACGATCATAACGACCCAGCCCAATGAACTGGTTCGATCCATCCATGACAGAATGCCGGTCATCGTGCCGAAAGACAAGGAGAGACCATGGATCGATCCTCTCAATCGCAACCGGGAAATGCTGCTGTCCCTGTTAAAACCCTATCCGCCGGATGAGATGTCGATGTTCGAGGTGGATGCGAAAGCACTCTACGTGCCGAAAGCTGCCAACAGCATGTTGTTCGATTCGGGTCCCATAAGATGAGGTTTAGACGAGTTTGTGAAGCTCCTCGCCCACGGGGCGGGGTTGCCTGGGTTTACCAAAGACTTTCAACATATTGATAGTTTAAGAAAAAATGTCGAAAATTAGAAACCGGTATGCTGCCCCTTCATCCACTTTGCGGCGTCTTCCGGCAGGACTTCCCCGTTCGAGGCTGCCCGGGCGTACGTTTTGGCTTGATTGATTTCTTTCTCCGTCACAATCCGTTCCAGGACCGCATCGAAAAGAGGATTGAATCGGTCGTTCATTAACCGGAACAGACCTGATTTTTCTTTCAGTGCGATCTTGTAGAAACGGATGCACCCGTAACAGGCCGGTGTTCGCACGTCATATTCCGAATGGTTGACACGGTAGGTCCAGGAGAGGAATCGCATTCCCAGTTTTAGAGGCTCGCGAAACAGCCGGAACCACGGAGCGCGGCAGTAAGCGATGGCAACCAGCTTGAGCGTGCAGGTGTTGCATACCGCACTCTTCTTGACGTTGGGATCGGTTGTCATATTCTGCCCCAGGGGATTACAACAGTCCGATAGTCATACCTAATCCGATCGTCACCAGCATAATCCCGACGATGATCTGAACCGTGTGAAGCGTGATTTTTTTGATCAGTCGCGTTCCAAGGAAGGTCCCTAAAAAAGCCGCCAGTGTCGCCGCCAGCACCAGCTCCCAGATGCCGCCCAAATCGGCAAACTGGGAAGTGTAAAAGCTTAAGCCGTACACCAGCATGCGGGCGACATCTACAATCACGGCCGACACGGTTCCGGTTCCGATAAACGCTTCTTTCCCCAATCCGGCCTTGATCAGAAATGCCGATCTCAACGCGCCCTGGTTTCCTGAGAGCCCGCCGAAGAAACCGGAGAGGAGACCGCCCAGCGGCAGGTATTTGCGGTCGAAGGCAAGCTTGCTGAAGCTCGGCAACAGTTCAAAGAGCGAGAATCCGACGATCAGAAGGCCGATCAGCAGTTTGATGACGGTGATGTCGTGCTCCTGGCCGCCAAAGCGATAGGAGTACAATGGTGATATACTGGCAAAAAAGCCCAGGAGCGTCGCGCCGATCAATGCGGCAATCGCACCGGGAATGGCGAAGCGCGCCACGACCCCCCAATCGGCATTCCTGCCCACGAGGAAGACCTTGAAGACGTTGTTTGCCAGGTGCACCGCGGCTGTTGCCGCAACAGCCGCGGGTAAAGGGAAGAACAGGGCAAAGGCCGGCATGAGCACGGTGCCCAGCCCGAAACCGGAGAACAGGGTCATGGCCGAGACCAGCCCTGCTACCAAACACACAACAAGATAGTCCATTTTTCACCTCACAATCGGATGAAGCTCAAGAAGAAGTTCCGTGATATAATATCGACATTCGTTATCGACTTGCGATAATGATAATTACAGCCAAGGGGTTTGTCAATAATTTATTTTGGATTTAAATCGATGAACCTCGTCGAAATTGGCTGCTTGTGGTATCTGACCATAGGTGGCATTTCAGGTTTTCCCTTCACTTCGGGGGACTCAAAATCTCCGTCCGCAAGGGCATGTCGAAATAAAAGAGCCATAAAAAAGGGGAGCAAAAGCTCCCCTTTTGGTCTCAGGCAATGATCTTTTTATGGATCATTTGCCCAACCGGTGGATACCTTTGGCATACTGGGCCGCCCAGGCTGCATTCCGGTCGGAATGGCAGTTCAGGCAGGCGAAGCCCAGCGTGATGTATCCTTTGAAATTCTTCTTGTCCGCAGTCAGCTGGGGCGCCGCCGGGTCAAGGTTAATCTTGAAGAGGTGGGTGGCCAGATCGCCCTTCATAAAGCCGCGCTGGATCGCCGTCTCGCCCATGTCCGGCATGTGACAGCTTGTGCACTTCACGTTCGCCTTCTGGTGCTTGCTGTCTTTGTAACCGGCAACCTGCTTGGAATGGCAGGATTGGCAGGTGGCCTTCATCTCCAGCTTCGCCCGTTTGTGGGGATCGTGACAGCCAACACAGGTCATACTTTTATGGGGACCCTGGAGAAGCTCCTGGTACTGCTCCCGATGATCCGCAAAACCCGACGGCTTGGCGGGAATGACGCTCATGTCGTTCCCGCGACGGTGACAGGTGGCGCAGGCGGTAGCAGCCTTATCCACCTTGATGTTGGCCTTGCCGGGACTGGCTGCATGGGCGGATCCGGGACCGTGGCAGGCCTCGCACTGAATGCCGTTGAAGGCCCAGGTCCCGATCAGGCCGGGCTTGCCAAGCTGGTTGCCTTCCTTTTTGTATCCCGTCGTGTGGCAGGAACCGCAATCGTATGGCGCCTTCTGGCCGGGATTCCAATTTACAAACTCTTCCGTCTCGATGTTGAACTGGTTCTTTCCTTTGATCTTGCCGTCAGGGCTCTCTGTGATGATGAATCCCTGCTGATCAATATACCTCGCTTTCCATTTGAATCCGCCTATCACGTATAGGATATCGTCCCAGGATTTGACGTAGCCGGGTTTCGGAATGCCCGCTTCCCGGGCCTCCTTGGCCGTCCTCAACTTGGCCGGGTGACCGGTGGCGCGCCAGTTGTCAAACACGTCGGCATGGCAGGCGGCGCATTTGTCCGCGCCGACAAAGGTCGCCTGCGCAGCCGCCGGAGTTGCCTGAATCATACCGGACAACCACAAACCTAGGAGCGCGACCGCAAAGAAAACCGTTTCACACCTCCTCCGCATCCTGAATCTTTTCTTAATCATAAGTACTTCCCCCTTACAAATGAAATGAAATCGATAAATCTCAGAAAGCCGCGAAACCTTTATCGGATAAGGATATCAAAGGCTCTCAATGCAACTCATTGGAACGGTAATGATACCTATGAGACCTTTCTCTCTTTTGGGGCCATGTATATTCATTATGGACATGCGTTTTAGAAAATATAGGTTTCACAAATCCATTTATGCCTGAATAGGACAACTACACAATAGAAAACTTATTCACAGGTTTGCATTTCATGTGAACAGTTCTTCACAGGCGGGATATCCGGAATGGCCGGACAGGAAACGGCAGTTCATGGCAACATGTGAAGCTCCCCGCCCACAGGGCGGGGCTTCCCGGTAAGGAAGTGTTCCTTTTTTCGATGCGCCCCTCAACCCCGCCCACAGGGCGGGGCTTGCGGGATGCGCTCCCGGTCAAAAGATTAGCCCTTGCGCAGGGGATGGTTACTTTCCAACATTTCGAGACAGTCGATAGTCTTTGTCCCTTCTTTGGCGAGGGAATAAGATTTGTCCGTGTCCTGTTCTATGATTCCGGCTTCTTTTAAAAGCTTTAAATGAAAAACCACTTTCGTGTGGTCATCGATCCCCAACTCGCGGGTAATTTCCATCAGACGCATATTTCCTCTGACGTGCAGCAGTTTGATGATGTTTCTCCGGATGGGGTTGGCCAGAGAGCTCAGTGTACGATCGAAGTCCAGATTATTCACGCACGCCTCGAATTTCGCCTCCTCAAGCACGCGCCGTATGGTCGTCAGGAGAGTTTCGATCTTAAAGGGTTTGGAAATGTAATCGCTCGCCCCCCTTTTCATCGCATCAACCGCGTTCTCGACAGTGGCGAATGCGGTGATCATGATCACCTTTGCTTTTGGTCGCACTCTTCTCAGCGTAAGGAGCGAGTCGATGCCGTTGATTTTCGGCATCATGAAATCAAGGAGGATGATGTCAAATTCCCCGGCTTCACTCCCGGCAATCGCCTCTTTGGCCGACGCCGCGCTCTCGGTCTGATACCCCGCTCCCGTCAATACCTCGGTGAGATTCAACCTGAATTCTGCATCATCGTCCACAATCAGTATCTTTTTCATATTGCTCCCTGGTTGGAATTTTTATGGTCGCAGTTGTACCCTTCCCGGCGACACTGGAAAGTTCTATATGACCACGATGCTGTTTGATGATGCCATAACAGATGGAGAGCCCCAGTCCGGTGCCCGATCCTATTTCCTTGGTCGTGAAAAAGGGATCGAATAGCCGTGACAGGTTATCCCCGCTGATCCCCATACCCGTATCCGTTACACGGACTTCGATCAAGCCGTTTTTCTGTGACGAGGAGATGAAAATACTCCCTCCATCCGGCATGGCCTCCAGGGAATTTGACAAAATATTGATAAACACCTGTTCGAGCTTTCCGCTGTCACCCATAATCTCCGGCACCGGCGCCAGATTCTGTTGAACGTTGATATTTTTAAATATATATCCCAGCAGCGTAAGCGAACCGCTTATGATGCTGTTGATATTCAGAGGAACAAATACTGCTTCTCGCTGGCGGGAAAACTGGAGAAGTTCCTGAGCAATGGCTGACGCCCGGTCTATATTTCTTTCAACCGCGTCGAGTTTTTCAACGGCGTCGCGTTGTTCGCTGTTACTTTTCAATCTGGTTTTGAGTGTCTGGATGCCCAAAGAGGCATTCGTCAGCGGATTATTGATCTCGTGCGCTATGCCGGCTGCAAGCTGTCCGAGCGAGGAAAGCTTCTCCGTCTGGACGAGGAGCCTTGTCTGTTGTTCTATTTTCCGTCGGGTTTCGATGTCGAAAATATTCAGCGCTTTTATAATGAAGTATGAAAAAAGAATGACCGCCACCCCCCGGAGCAACTCCACGGGCACGTGAATGATGGTCAAAAGCGTGCGAAGGTCCATAATCCCCGCCAACAATCCGTAAAAGAGAATTGCAACGCCCGAGAAAAGGAGGTTCCTCGAAACGGGTCCGCTCATTTTTTTAATTTCGTATGAGTACGTAATGAGTCCATAACCGGTTACCAGCCCTCCTGCGAGCCCGAGTGTGTATCGTACTCCGACCTCCGTTTGCCATAAGAACAGCAGATCGATGTGTGCCCCATGCTTCCATAAAACGATGGCCCACAGGAGGGCCAGCATAGAGGGAACCCCTTTGATCCACTTCATTTGCTTTTTATCGAGGGCGCTGATCAACGATAGGCCGAATTGCAGAAGGAAGAAAAAAGAGAGGATGATCGTAGCGAGCAATATCAGCTTGATCAGGAAGATTTCCTGCCGCGTCATCTGTTCCCCCTGGATCAATGGGAGGAGTTGCAGCCATTCGTGGAAGCCGTGGATAAATCCGAACGCTCCCAGCATCCACAGGCTGCTGGAGAGTTTCAAGTCGCTCGCCTTCAAATCTTTTACCGAAATGGAAATGCCCAGAAAAAGGAAAGCGGCGCCGTAAAAAAAATAGATCGGATAAACAAGGGGGATGTTCGAGAACAGGTTATAAAGAGATAATAAAGTAGTCATACGCCTCGGCATTTCTAACAATCAATCCCGGTTTTCGCAACACACGGGGGAGCAAACGGCCGGCGGATCATTGCTGCTCAGTGGATGAAGAAGATGAAGATCACCGGTGACATCGGGAACAATTCCTGGGGTCCTGCACGTCAAAGGATGCCTGCCCATTATGGCATCGACCGCAGAATTCTCCTTTGGTGATCTTCCCCATGTCCATCTTGTATGACCCCTGGGCCATCTGGAAAAACTGGTAATGACAGCCGCTGCACTTGAATCCACGTTCCTTCAAGTGTCTATTATGGCTGAAGATAACCGGCAGGGCATTGGGGAGCGCAAAGGTCAAATCGCCGCCTCCGGCCGGCTGAGCAGGAGCAACGAGAGGAATCGATAGAGAGCCTATGATTACGGCCGTAACGAACATCTTTTTCATGTGGTTCCATTCCTTAGTTCCTCGATCCGGAGATGACGCCGTTTGTATCGTGTATGAATTGCTCTTGTGCCCATGCAACCCGTGACGCCGCAGATAAGAAAACAGCGGGCAGGGCTCTGTCCGTTTTATCGAGGCGTATGCGGAGCCCGCTCTGGTTTGCCATCTGGATGGCCAACCCGGGGCGCGCATTCAACTCGAGGAGCACCGGCCCTCTGTCCCGATCCAGTACAAAATCGGCGCCCAGATAACCAAGACCCGTCATTTCCATCGCCTCCGAGGCCGTCATCAACAGTTTGTCCCAATGGGGCAGGTGAATGCCGCTTACGGGATTTTCCGTGTCCGGATGTCTATTGACGATGCGGGACTTGTGGACAGCGTTCAGGGTGATGCCGCTGCCGAGGTCGATGCCCGCCCCTATCGCCCCCCTGTGGAGATTCGCCTTTCCGTCCGAGGCCTCCGTGGGAAGCCTCACCATCGCCATGACGGGAACGCCCTTGTAAACGATGATCCGCACGTCCGGCACGCCTTCCCGATAGGTGACGCTGCTAAAAACCGGATCCGGGTGGATGAGCGCCTCGATGATCGCCGTATCTTCCCCCCCTTCCAGAGAGAAGATCCCGGAAAGAATCGACGCGATATGATAGTTGAAATCCTCTCTTGACAAGATCTTGCCGCTCTGGGTCACAAAACCGTCGTCTGTCCTGCCCTTGATCAGAATGATGCCGCTGCCGCCGGAACCTCGAGCCGGCTTCACAACAAACTCACTCAGATGCTCCAGCACACCCGGGAGTCCGGCGATGCTGCCGTGATTCTCCACCACATAATAGAGTTCGGGGATTGGGATGCCGAACTTCTCGGCGAGCCTTTTTGTCTGCACCTTGTCGTCTACGAGCGGGAAGGCGGAACGCGCATTGTAAGCCATGATATATCCGGCATTGCGAAAATTCATGCCGAGCACGCCACTTTCACGGAGTCTGCGGAAGCCGTCGAGAATCATGACGACCCCTTTAGAAACCGGAAACGGTAAAGCTTGGAGAGTCGGTACCCCGTGTAACGCCCCAGGAGAATCTGCAGCGCGGCCACGGTCAGGACCAGCTCCGGATAGACAAAGAAGGTGAACTGCAGCGTCTCCCAGCTGATGATCCCGTGGGCGATGACCGAGACCGCGACGCTCCCGACGGCGGCGCGGAACGCTTCCCAAACCCCGGACTCCTCGATGAGGATGAAAAACCGTTCGATGGTCATGGTGAGAATGACAAAGGGAATCAACCCCACCGCCATCAGCTCCCGTAGGCCCAGTTTGTTTCCCACGAGGGCAAGCAGGGTAAAGCAGGCGATGACCAATGTCAGGATGACGGACAGACGGGGAACAAGCAGGAGATGAAGTTTGTCTAGAAAAGACCTTGCCGCGTAGCCGACCAAAAGAACGCCGCAAAAGATAGCGACACCGTAAACGGTGCCGGTACTCCGGAATGCCAGTGCGATCAGCAAAGGCATGAAGATCCCGAATGTCGGAAAACCCACGACATTGCGGAGTATGGAGATGATCAACGCCCCGATAGGCACCAGAAGAAGGATGCGAAACGTCCCCTGGAACTCCTGCGGCAGCTGCAGCAAAGACCAGCGATCGAGAAAATGGGCGGACCGTGTGATATGTTCATAGAAGAGGTTCCACTGGCTCACCACCTGCCGGGTTATCGTCCACCGGATGTCGGACAATTTCCCACCCGTCACCTTGACGACCGGCAAACCGCCTACCGCTAAAGGGAGAAGCGCCGCCGGCGACGGATAGACCTCCCACGTCTCTGGATTCAGATGGCCCCAGGTCCCGCCCACCCAGACTTCGATCCATTTCGTCGGCAGGATCTGCACCCCCTCGGTAAGTCTGAGCCCCTCTACGGACCTTGCCGGCAGGTTGGCTGCCCGAAAAAGGGTGAGAGCGGCGTCCGTTGGATCATGTTTCTGCTGAACAACCTGCCATCGCCGGAACACTTCATCGCTCGGCGGCGAATCGCCCCGTGCGCTTTTCAGCGCCGCGACAACCGTCTGAAATCGGATCATCGGCGCCAGGGCTTGCCACTTCAGGGCCGCCCCTTCCGCCAGTGACTGTTCCTCTCTGTTCATCGTCGGCGGGAAGGGACTCAACAACGGTGATTGGATTGCAGCGCTGCGGCGGGGGAGGGAGTGGATCGTGCCCCTGTATTGGATTTCCTCCGGCCTGTCTACGCCCGCCCCCGACCAGACGCCTAACCTGTTTGGACCCTGCGTTTGAATGTAAAATGCGTACATGCCGGAAAGGACGCGCTCCTCGACAACCATGTTTCCGATCTGTTCGGAAGGGAGCGCCAGGAAGAGCGCGCTCTGCTCATCTTTGGGGGTGACATGCGCGTTGATGAGAAGCTGCCATGTCTGCCCCTCGGCCACCGGCAAAACCGGATATCCGAGCCATATGATGCGGTAGAGCACCAGAACACACGTCAAAAGGAAGAGCGCGGCGGCCGGCAAAAAACCAGGACGTCTCATTTCGGAGTGACCTCGGGGCAAGAAGGCTTTGTGCAGAATGATGTGTCGCATGCGACGACAAAACCATGCATAAGGGTATTTCTCCCAATAAGAAGAGGGTGTTTGACATTGGAACGGTTATTGAGATTCACCTCCGTCTGCATCCGCTTTGGCCCGATACACAGATCTACCACGACGACCGGCCGTTTCTCTTTCGTCTCGGCACTCCTGACGGTCATCCATTTCACGATCGGCAAGCGAATATGTTGGCCCCCGTATTCTTCAGGCAGAGTGAATTCGACAATATTTCCTTTTATTGTGAGATTTCTGGCATCGAGGGAAGAGATGGCCGCTCCGGTGTCTATTCGGGCAGGCAGCGTCACCCCCCAGGGGAGAAGCATCACATTCTCTATAGCGCCAAGCTGGATTTTCTCTTTCGTTTCCGCAAATGCAACCCCCGGATCGATGAACAATATCACCAAACACAGAGCTGTCTTGATAATCATTTCCTTGAGAGCGGGTATGCGGTCATTTGATGGCATGACATCTCTCCGTGAAATATCCGTGTAAGGACTATAGCAGAGGATAATATCTTTTTCAACATCAACCGCAGGGCCGGTAACGAGACCTGCAAACTTCGCCCCGCGGGCGGGGAGCTTCAGACGACCCCTTTGCCTCATAATACAATGTAACCGGAGGGATGTTGGAGAAGGGACGATAAAATCACATTGACATGCAGGGACGCTTCTCATATCTTCACCCCGCAGACAGGCCGGTTTCTTATCTGGGAAAGAGGGGAGGGTCTGTCCCGGAGGGGATAAAGGGAAGGACCCATGGGACAGGCATCAATTTCAAGGAGCACATGATGAAGGTTTGCATCATCGGCGGGGTGGCCGGCGGCGCCACAGCGGCCGCCCGGTTGCGGCGGTTGGATGAAGCGTCGGAGATTGTCATGTTTGAGAGAGGCGATTACATCTCTTTTGCCAACTGCGGTCTCCCTTATCATATTTCCGGCCGAATCAAGGAGCGCAGCAGCCTGCTTCTGCAAACGCCGGAAGGTTTCTGGTCCCGTTTTCGGGTTGAGGTCCGATTGGGCAATGAGGTCATGGCCATCGATACCCAACACAAGCGGCTGCGGGTCAGGAATCTGAAGAACGGAAAAGAATATGCCGAATCATACGACTACCTGATCCTGTCGCCGGGGGCCTATCCGTTTGTTCCACCAATCGAGGGAAGCAATGCGGCGATGTTCATGAGCTTCCGCGACATTCCCGACATGGATGCCATGATTGCCAAGGTCGAGAATCATCCTGTGAAAGAGGCAGTGGTTATAGGCGGGGGATTCATCGGTGTGGAGATTGCGGAGAACCTGATTGCCAGGGGAATTAAAACCCACCTTGTCGAGATGCTCGCTCAGGTCATGATGCCATTTGATCCGGAGATGGCCAATATCATCCAGACCGGGCTTGCCGGCGGAGGCGTTTGCCTCCATCTGTCCGACAGCGTCAAAAGGATCGTGGGCGATGCACAGGGCAAGGTCATTCTGGATTCCGGAACCGAACTCACTGCCGAACTGGTCGTCAGTGCCGTGGGTGTACGGCCCGATATCAAATTAGCCCGAGAGGCCGGCCTGAAGATCGGCGCCACAGGCGGAATTGCTGTCGATACCAGCATGAAGACCAGTGATCCATTTATTTTTGCTGTTGGCGATGCCGTAGAGACGACCCACCTGGTGGCAGGGACGCCGGTGCTTGTCCCGCTGGCAGGTCCGACCAACAAACAGGCCCGCATCGCCGCAGACAACATATGCGGCCTTTCTTCCCGTTATCCGGGGTCGCTGGGTACGTCCATCGTCAAGGTCTTCGATTTGCAGGCGGCCGTTACGGGATTGAATGAAAAAACAGCCAAGAGCCACAACCTCGCTTATCAGGCCATTCACCTGCATCCCCTCAGCCATGCTGGATATTATCCCGGCGCCGCGCAGATGAGTTTGAAGCTGCTCTTCGAAGTGCCGGGAGGGAGGATTCTCGGCGCCCAATGCATCGGTACGGATGGCGTTGATAAGAGGATCGATGTGATTGCCACCGCCATCCGCGCCGGGATGACGGTTTATGGTCTGGAGCAGTTGGATCTTTCCTATGCACCGCCTTTCGGCTCCGCCAAGGACCCGGTCAATATGGCAGGTTTTGTAGGCAGCAATATATTGCGGGGCCTGGTGACGTCGGTCACATACGACCAGGCCAAAGCGATGGGAAATTCCGTCTTTCTGGATGTGCGAACAAATGAAGAATTCAAGGAAGGAAGTATCCCGCAGTCGATCCACATCCCCCTCGACGAGCTGCGCCAAAGAATCCACGACATCCCGAAGGATCGTCATTTGATCGTGACCTGCCGGACCGGTATACGCTCCTATGCGGCTGTCCGGATCCTCAAACAGTCAGGTTTCGAGCGCCTGTCAAATCTTTCGGGGGGCTATACAACCTATTGCCATTATACGGCAAAATGAGATCAAAAGAGGTAACTTCGTTTTATAGTTCATCCGATTTTTGCGTACTTGCAAAAGCTTTCTTTCTTCTTTAATTCGTTAATCCACCCTTATGGCATGCAGACATGACTTCAAGTCAACGATACCGCTTATCCATCAAATTCATTTACTTCCGCTTGCAATGTAGGCTGTTTTTTGAATGCGTTAATTGACTGATCTTGAAAAGTATGCAATATTACTTGTAGTAGTAGCTCTCTCAGGTGTGTCACGAATGACTGAGCCCGCTGGAGGTGGCTGTTTCTTTCATTGAAGGTCCGCCGTTATAAAATGGACAGGAGGCAGATTATGTTGAGAAGCGATGAGATTCTCGATTTCCTCAAGCAACACAAGCAAGACCTTGAAGTACGGTTTTCCGTAAAACGCATCGGCTTGTTCGGGTCTGTCCTTCGTGGTTCCACCAGTGATAAGAGCGACGTAGACATTCTGGTCGAACTGGCTCATCCCACCTTCGATCACTATATGGATCTGAAGTTCTTCCTCGAGGATAAACTGGGAAGGCCCGTAGACCTGGTGTTGGCCGATTCCTTAAAGCCGCGCCTCAAGCCAATTATCACCCGCGAGGCGGCCTATGCTTAGAGATATAAGGCTCTATCTCGATGACATTTTAGAAGCCATCCATCAAATTTGAATATACTTAGCAGACCAGAACGAAGAGGCTTTCACAAAGGACCGAAAAACCCAGGACGCCGTCATCCGAAATCTTGAAATCATCGGTGAGGCCGCAGGAAATCTACCCGAACAAATACAAAAGGGTGAGTCAGAGATCGATTGGCGCAAGATTACTGGGTTACGTAACATTCTCATTCATGAGTATTTCGGTATCAGTTTGCTAATTGTATGGGATGTCGTTCAAAACAAACTGAGTCCGCTGGAAATAGTCTGTCAACGACTACTGGTGAGAGCCGCCGAATCGCCTGACCAGGAGACTCAATAGCATAGCCTATTCCAAAGTTTCTCGACAGCTGGCTATGTGCGATAACGGCAAAAGTTTAAATACACGTCTTGAGGGCGGCTGATCGGGCCAGTTCATTGAATACCAAATGGAATGTGGAATTTTCAGAGATTGATTTATCTGATAACCGAGGGGATTTGTAACTTCCTGTAGTCAAGCGTCCGACAATTCTGACGGAGATCCACTCTTTCGGACGGTAATCAATGCTGAAAATAGGCGATTATCCCCTTGACTTTCCACTCGCATAAGAGCATTTGATAGACATCGTTTCTCATTTAGCTCAGTAAACCCATCAACCTACCCCTTAACCTTCTGGAGTCCAGTGTGAAAAGGAGTCATCGGAAGGTGCCCATATCAAGCCTCCAGGGGATCGTTTTCCCTTTGGAGGCAACTTGCTTCATGTAAAGCCAGCAATAAAGCCTATTTCTGACATCTGACATCCACGCCATCGTCGCACTTGTCTTCGGAATTGTGTTGTATCTGCGACCCGGGTCATGGGCTATACTGGTCACATGGACCCCATTCGATAGTAACATGACCCGAAGCTACGGAGCGGCGCTGTTGGCTCTAGCCGTTAGTTCATGGTTTGGGTATCCCCCTATTTTGGCGAGTATGGACGAACTGGTTCGGATGTGAATGAGTTTTTCTGGTCAATGCGACGAAGTATATCTGGCAATGAGCTATCCCATTTTTTAAAAAGAAAGGAGGACTTTCAATGAGTGACGAAGATTGTGGAAAAGGGAATTTGGTGCAGGTAGGACACAAGTACGACGCCATGTTCAAACCCGTCTCTACGCTGATTCTTGCTCTGATATTTGTTGCTTGTTTGTTGCCGCAGGTGCATGCCGGATCCACGCTGGTAAATATCCGACAGATCGATTATGGGGCTTACCCATGCAACAGCCAGTATCCAGTGTTGAGCACCAGTGGAAAAAAGGTCGCTTTTGAGTCCAATTGCGACTGGGCTAGCAATAATGCGTCGAGCAACAACGAGATCTTCGTAATGGAGATTGACGGATTAAATCCCGTCCAAGTAACGAGTGGCAGAGACTCCGCGCCTTCATGCAATGTAGCGCTTGACGCGAGCGGGAAACGGTTGGCGTTTATGTCATTCGCCGACCTGATTCCTGGTCAGAATGAGGACAGGAACTCTGACATCTTTCGCGCGTACGCTGACGGTAAGGGCCTTATGCAATTGACAAAAACAGATGGCGGTGTGGATGTCGGTGGCGGAAACAAATTAGCTCACTGCTGCCCAGCCATTGACTACGCTGGACGGACGATTGTTTTTGTATCACCGTTTGACCCAACGAACGAAAACGAGTTCCTGGAGCATAATGAATTATGGATTGTTAATTGGGACGGCAGTGGGTTGAAGCGGTTGACCAACACGTTTTTCGGGCAAAGTTCGGGGGCGCCGGTGTTCGATGCGGCTGGCAGGGTGTACTTCGTTTCCGGTGCGAACTGGACAGGGGAAAATCCGGACGGATGGGGTGAGATATTCCGTATTGACCCCCAAACGGGAGAAGTGGAGCAACTGTCGCATATACCGGGTGACAGCGGACCAGACGGGAGCGGGAGGATGGGGGTAAGCGCCTCCGGACTAAAGGTTATCTTCCCAATGGCCACTTCAAATCTGTCGGGAAGACCTCACATGGAGCTGTTCCTACTGGACACGAAGACTGGGGAGATCGCACAACTGACGCTAACTGGAACTGAACGTGGGTGTTTTACAGCGTCGATGTCTGCCTCGGGCAAAATGGTCGCTTACACCTGCGAAGTGCCTAACCAACCACAGGGAGGGAATTACAGGGTCTTTATTGCGGATGTAGACTAAATCTTTGAATTTTTCATCGACCATCATTTCAAATGAGCACCGATCTCTGTGGCTATTCTTTCCAAACCGGGCTTTGGTGCTTCGAAAATAATTCAATAGAGGTCGAACACAGGTGAAGGCAGGGTCAGAAATGGCTCTGCCTTTTTTATGAACATTTTAACCAGTAATCTTCATCTCGCGTGGTCACCACTGAGTAAGCATTAGTAGGTGTTAGAGTTTCCGACCACATCCCCTTTTTCCAGCTATCGCGCCTGCGCATTACGGGTACAAAGGTGCTAAAAAAAACGTAGTAGCCTTCCTTATTGACTTCAATAAATGATGGATCATCCTTCGGAATAGTCAAAGGCGTTGATAAGTAGGAAAATGAGATAGCTTGTGCTATCGGGCTTCGATCTCATCTTTGATCATGAAAGTACGCATCAACCGGATGAACCGTTTTATCTCGTCCTGACGCATTTTTCAGCTCTTTTTAACGTATCTTTCACTTTCCGGCATTTCCTTGATCAGTTGATCTGCCTCAAGGAGAAGCCTCGTGACAATCTCCGCCCCTTTTTTATAGACATGTGAACAGTTCTGGTCCGAACCGCTGAGGTAATAGGCGAAAGGCCGCAAGACGCGGCAGTAGTAACTGCCCATTTCCTTATTGAATCTGTCATGAAGAATCCTGATCAGATAACTATAGCCGGACACATCGACCTCCGGATCCGTCCGGCCGTACAGATAAGAAATCAGCATGATACCCGCTTCGGTTACCCCGCAGCGATCCCCGTAACCGCCACCGCCGCCCCGGAAACCGCTCGATATCCGCAGTATCTCCTCGGACAGTTCGATGTGCAAAACTTCGGAACAGGCCCTGATGACGGATTCCGAACAGTGATACCCCTTGAGACGGTACCCTTCGCTTTTTCCCACAGCCGTTTTTATAATCTCCTCCACCGCATGACCTCACAAAATTTTTAACACTGCCTAACACAAAAACGATCCGTGTGAACAGCGGTTTTTCCTTTCTTCCCTGACTTCAAGGTTTTACATAGATTCAGCATGCATTTTCTGTGCTGAGTATTGATTGACACCCGGATTCGTTCTGCTTATACTTCCACTCCGAAAATAATCTCTTATCGAAAGCGTACCCAAACGAGTCTTGCACAGCAGATAGGCGAAAATGAAAATTCCGTTGAGAAAGGAGAGGTTATGAGTAAGGCATTAGGAGGAAAGATCTTGGCATATTTCATTCTACTTGCCCTTTCAATGGTCGGATATCCGGTCGTTCAGGCGCAGGAGTTTCCCTCGAAACCGGTGACCCTGATAAATCCTTCTTAATTGTACGGTAAACCCAAGTCTTCAACTTGGTTCATGTCTCCGGAACTGGTATGACATCTCAATGAAGCTAAGGGAGTCGCCCCGTGCACGTGCACGGCAAACCGAATCATTGGAGAAAACATACTACCCTACCACCTCTATCTTAAGTTAGCGCTTATGCCCCTCGAGGGGAGGGTTTTTTTCACCCGCCCATCGGCAGAATCTGTCCGATATCCAGTATGACAAACTTCGAAGGGTCCAGGTTTTGAGCTTTTATGGTCTTCTCCAGTTCGAGGATGGAGTATCCCACCGGTTCATCGCCGAGGGGGAAAGTCCCCCATTGGTGCGGGATAAAGTAACGTGCACCCAGATCATGGAAGGCGGCGATGAATTCCTGGACATTGACGCCATTTCACATTGTAAAAATCTCATTGACATGCAAGGCGCTTTCTCTTACTTTCATCTCTACCTTACCCTGATCAGCCGTGCATGAGGAGGGCATGTTCATGATACAACTCACCACACGCAGACTGGGCCGCACCGAACGGCAGGTCACCACGCTCGGCCTTGGAGGCCAGGCATCGATTCAGTGGCCCGCGGAAGGGGTTGACCCTGGCGCCATCATCGAAAAGGCCTATCGACTCGGCATCAACTACCTGGACACATCCAACATTTATGGACCCAGCCAGAAGCACTTCGGTGAAGCCTTCCGTCGCCTGGGGCTGTCCCCGGCAGCGACCAATTATGACCCGGAGGCTCGCAGGCGCGTCTTCATCGCCAGCAAGACGCATATCCGTTCGGCGCGCCGCCCGGAGGGAAAACGGTTCCACACGGATTACAGCGAAGGCATGCTCGACGATTTCGGAGTCTCAACGGCGGTCGACGACGTCCGCCGCTCCCTGAGTCTGATGTTCGGCGACGTCCGGGGGGGCTATCCGGAAGGGGCCTATCTGGACAGCCTGCAGTTCCACAACCTCAACACCATGGACGAGATCGACATGCTCTTCGAGGGGTTTGACGACCCCCGCCCGGATCGCGACTGGATCGGATCACTGGCAGCCATGCTCGACCTGCGTGAAGGGACGAACCGAACCGGCTGTAATCCAAAAAATGAAAAGCTGCTCCGCCACATCGGCATCACCGGGCACTGGAACTCGGCAGCCCATATTTACGCGATTCAGCGGGACAGCCGGCGTCTCCTCGACACCCTGCTCGTCACGATCAATCCCAGCGACGGCAAATACATGGCACACCGGCACAACGCGATAGCGGTGGCGGCCGCCGCCGATATGGGCGTGATCGGCATGAAAGTTTTCGCGGACGCAGCCTACTATCACAAGGATGTGAAGTTCTCCGACCATCACGACGATGTCTATCGGGGGGTCGGCTCCCCCGAGCTGCCGAGCCGCGATCTGATCCGCTACGCCCTTTCCGTCGAAGGGGTAAGCACCCTTATCGTCGGGATTGGCCATATCGATGACGACACCGGCAAGTGCCAGCTCACCCGGAATCTCGCCGCCGCCCAGATCGAGAATCCGCTGGACGAAGAGGAGATGGCAGCCGTCGAGGCAAAGGTCACCGCGGCAGGAAAGGATCGGGCCAATGCCTCCTTTCAGCGCAAGGCGGTCGGACTCACTGCGCCGCGCAACGTCGGCGTCGAAGCCGACAGCTCCATGCCGATGCTGGGACGTGTCGCGGTCCGCATCACATGGGACACCGCCTATGCCGGCGCTGCCCCGATCGAGCGCTACGAGGTGCTTCGCGACGGCGCGGTCGTGGGCAGCGTCCCTCACACCCCCCAGTTCAATGCGCAGCGATTTCGCTACGACGACATTTTCGACAAAGACCGGCAGGCAGGCCCCCACGGTTACAGCGTCCGGGCCATAGATGCGGACGGCGCCGCAGCAGACAGCGGAACAGCGACGGCAGACCCCAGAACAGAGGCCTAAGCTCGCCGCACGATTTCCTGAGCAGGCGCCGCTGTAGCCATCCGGACCTTCGACGGGAGTTCTTGGCGCCGCATCGCAGATCATGTCATGACTGTTTTGTCTGAAGTGATGGAGAAGCCCTTGGCTCATTCAACGGAAGCGATTAAGTCCTGCTTGATAAACCATTTGGAAGAGATTTCCCCTTCCCCCGTCCAATTCCTTTTCTCTTTACGCAGGCCGGGTTACCACAACCACCGCGCCCTGAAGAGGCGGTTCAATGAAGAATGGAAATCCCTTCATGAAAGACTGGCTCCGGCGGAATGGCTGGAGGTAAAAGAGATCCTCTTCCCGACCGATCCGTACGATCTGAAAATCATCCCGAAACTAACCCGCCTGGATCTATCGCCCCCGGATCAGATTTCTCAAATTATTCAGGATATCAGCATTGCAAAGATTCTCATGAATATCGTTGCAGAACATCATCCCCCGGTTTCTCCGCAATTGTTCGTCGAACTCCTCAATTTCTATAACCGGAAGATCCCTGAATTGCTGATTCTGGCTGACCCGGTCCTGAGCATCATCCTTCTGGAAGGGAACCCAGCCCACCGACAGGCCATAAAAACCAGGGCCTGCGCCGTTTTGATCAACCATTATGAGATTGAAACCCTGATCATTTATATCTCCTGCCACCATGCCTTCTCCTGGGACGAAAAACAGACCCTTTTCCAGAGTCTGACGGCATTCCAGAAAATTTACAGGAAGCTTCTGGAGATCCATGAGTGGATCGGGAATAAGGATCAGATCAGCCTAGCCTGGTTCGGGAATGATTTTGACTCTTTAAAGAAAAAGGAAGAGTTTCGGGGGAATTTTCCCAATTTAGTAGACCAATTTCTGGAACTCCTGCGGAGCGATGCCGGGCAGGAGGCGCTCCAGATGGGCCGATTCCTGGTTCTCCGTTTTAATAATGAAGATATCCTCCGCCTCCTCCACAATAAAATGGAGACAGAGGATCTAAAAAACGATGTGGCCCTGAAAAAGTTAATATTTCGCCGGATCCATTCCATTATGAAGGAATTTAGGCGGGAATACATATCCCAAAAGCTCGATGCAAATTTGACTCGGTTTATTTCGGAATTGGAAGTTCAGAGCGTGGAATCCATGCGGCAGATTACGGATGGGAATGTGCCGCCAACCATTATCCTCCGCGGATCGGCGAAAGAAGGCCGTCCTAAGCCGGTTTATGCTCTGGATCCCGAACTCGCGGAAAAACTGCACCAATATAACCTAACACTCCTCTTTGACCTCTATCCTGTCCCTCCCCGGGCCCAGAAAATCCTCTTTCTCGTTAGCCAAATCGCTGAACACCTAGAGCTCACAAAAGAGGATTTGGTTAAATTTATCTTTTATCTGGAGCGGCTGCTGATTTTTCTCCAGCAACTGGAAGAGTTGGAAATAATGCTTATTGAGGGTCCCCGCTACGGGATGATTTTAAACCCATTCCAGATGAACTCCCTTTCGTTGATCGTTGAAGGGGCCTATTTTGCTTCTACCGGATATTGGCTCGGCAGTACAATCCTCCCCAGTGTGATCCGTTGCATCAACCCTCGCGCAATACCCAACTGCCTTGGGGTATTGGATCGCCATATTTTTTCTCGGATTTCTTTATTGACCGGCGCCTATTGTGGGGTTCCCTTCGACCTCGACAGCACCAACCGCTACGACTGGGATGAAGAGCCGGAGAGCTGCCAGATTCGTCCGGGCCACTTTTTAATTGATATTCCGGAGAATCTGAGGCGGTCCTGGGAGAAGCCTCAGGCCTTCCAACGGAGAACTCTTCAGGAAAAGATCAGAAAAAAAGACTGGGTATAGCAATTCAATGAGAAAGATCATGTTACCGATATTGTTGCTGGCATTACTGTTCAGCGCCTTTCTTCTTTATTCCGTGCTGAAGATCAAGGGATCACCGTCCGTTGTCTTTCACCCGGCGCCCGGGACCAAGAACACGACGCTATACAGGCACGTGGAGGAATTATCGGTTAAAATCGGCTCGCGCAGCGTTTTCGAGTACGGCAAGTTAACCGCCGCAAAGGAATATATCCTCTCCTCCCTGCGCCAGATGGGCCATACGCCGGCGGTGCAGGATTTTACCTACCAGGAGAAGGTGTTCAGCAACATCATCGTTGCCCTGCCGGGTAAAACCCACCCCGAAGACGTGGTGGTCATCGGGGCCCATTACGATACCGTGGCGGGCTCTCCGGGGGCGGACGACAACGCAAGCGCCGTGGCGGCACTGCTCGAAATGTGCCGCCTCTTAAAGGATTTCTCGCCGGAACGGACGTTAAAGCTGGTATTTTTTACCCTCGAGGAGCCGCCGGTCTTTCGCTCGGAACACATGGGGAGTTTCGTCTATGCCCGTGAGGCCAGAAATCGCCAGGAACAGATCAGCGCCATGATTTCCCTGGAGATGCTTGGTTATTACAGCGATAAGGAAGGCGGGCAAAGCTTCCCCGTTCCGCTCATGTCCCTGATGTTCCCATCCACGCCTAATTTTATCGCCGTTGTCGGAAACCTCTCCTCCCGGAGTCTTGTCAATAAAGTTTCGGATTCACTGAGGAAAGGTAGCAGTGTTCCTGTGGAGACCCTGACGACGATCAGCTTCGTCCCGGGAGTCGATTTCTCCGATCACCGCTCCTTCTGGAAAATGGGCTACCCCGCCGTCATGATCACCGATACAGCCTTTTACCGCAACCCCAACTATCATAAGGAGACGGACAGGATCGACACCCTGGATTTCAACAGGCTCTCTTCCCTTCTGGACGGTCTTGTGCAGATGGCAAAAGACCTGAGCCAAAGATAAATACAAACCTCAGCCTGCCTGCGGTATCTGATTCCTCCGCTGAAAAAGCCGCTGATACTCCTTCGGGCGGAGGCCTGTATGTCGCTGAAAGACCTTCCGGAAGGAACTGATGTCTTCGTATCCCACGTGATAGGTCGCCTCTTCAAAGGTCGAGTGCGGCCTTTCCAGAAGGGATTTCGCCGCATTGATCCGCACCTTCTGGAGATAGGCGATGGGAGACTCTCCCGTCGACTGCTTGAAGCGGCGCTCGAATGTCCGCTGGCCCATGGCGCATCGCTCGGCGAGCATGGCGATGGTGATCCCCTCCATATAGTTCTCCTCGATCCATCTTTGGACGGCCAATATATCCCGCTCGGCGTGGCCCTTCGGGAAACGAAATGCCGCATACGGCGCCTGGGTGGCGCGTCCGAAGTCCTGAACCATCGCCTTCGAACACTGAACGGCGATCTCGCGGCTGGTCAGCTTTTCGATCAGGTAAAACGACAGATCGTTGTAAGCGTTTGAACCCCCGGAACAGTAAAGATCCCCCTCGTCCGTGATCAGGGCCTCGGGGCGGAGATGAACGAGAGGATATCTGCTCCTGAACAGATCGACATAACCCCAGTGGGTGGTCGCCGTTTTCCCTTTCAGCAGACCGGTTTCGGCCAGGATAAACGCGCCCGTGCAGATGCTGGCGATATGGGTTCCGCCGCGGTACTGATCCACCAGCCAGTCAATCACCTCTTTACTCCGCTGGATTGTCCTTTCCACATCGCCGGCGATGGCGGAGATCATGATCAAATCGGTTTTCTTCACATCACGGATGCCGCAATGGGGCTCGATAAAGAGCCGATTGGCGCATTTCACCGCGTTCCCGTCCGGCGAGGCGACGGTGATCTCGAAACAGGGCGATGGCTTCTGCCCGCAAGCGATATTCCAGAGCACGCCGGCAAAAAGAAAGGCATCCATCGGGCCGGTGATGCTCGATGCCGCGGCGCCGCGCAAGGCAAGGATGGTAATTTTTTTCATGATCTCCTCTGGGGGATGTGTCGTTTATCCCCCCTTTTTTGTCGATTATGCCACTTCCGCTTTCTAAAGGCAAGGGATATGTTGGCAACGAAAAAATGTTCCACCACGCGTGCACTACCAATAAAAGAAAGGGATAGGAGGAGAGAGATGAAAATCGAAGAAATAGAAAAGATGATGCAAGCCCACTTGGGGTACACCGACGAAGAAGCCAGGCTGTTCATGGAAAACACGCGCAATGCCGACATCCTTTCCAAGGCGGAGGCCCTGATGAACAAGACCATCCTCTTCGAAGTCGTAGAATCTCACGGATGCGCCAGCCAGCACAAAGTCGGAGACAAGATCCATTTCGACGGCGCCGGAAATCTCCTTACTTCCATGGGTCCCAAGAGGATCTGCTGTTATGCGCTGGAGTCCTTGACCAAACTCATCTTCGGGGCTCAGGAACTCTTCTATGCCGGTGTTGATCCCAATGAGATGCGGTTCAAGCGGACAAGCTGCTTCGATGTCGGGGTGAAGTGCGGCGGCTGGGGACAAATTGTCATGGAAATCAAGGTAGTGGATCGAGGCAAGCAATCATGAACCGGAGTAAAGGAGTGATCGGGTTTGCCTGCGCTTACACCCCTGTGCCGCTCATCCACGCGGCCGGGTTTGCGCCATACAGGATACTGCCCGATCACGAATCCCCCGATCAGGCCGGCCGCCTGCTGCACGACAATCTCTGCCCCCATGTCAAACGCGTGCTCGATCGGGCGATGAGCGGTGCGATCCCCGATCTGACGGGGATGGTCTTCATGAACAGCTGCGATTCCATGCGCCGCCTGTACGATGCCTGGAAGACAGTCAGGGCCGACAGGAACGCTGTCCTCATCGATCTTCCCACCGTCGCCACGGATGCCTCGGTCCGGTTTTTCCGCGACGAACTGGAGCGCCTGTCGCGGACCCTCGGGCAGTGGGGCGGGGATGCGATCGATGACGCCGCGCTTGCCGGGAGTATCGGCCTGTATAACCGTGTGTCGTCTCTTTTGACGGCGCTGAAGGAAAAGGCGGGGCGATCGGAGCTCAGGGGCGGCTCCGCGGCGCTTCAGGAGGCCTACAACAGGGCCGCCATCTCCCCCCCCGTTGAAAGCATCGCCTTTCTTGAGGAGATCCTGAAGGAGGGCCCCGATAACCGACAGGGCGAACCGGGCGTCCCCCTCTATCTTTTCGGGAACATGCTGCCCGATCCGGAGGCCTTCGCCCTCTTCGAATCGTGCGGCGCGGATATCGTGTCGGACGATCTGTGTACCGGGTCCCGCCTGTTTGCGGCGATGGAAACCGGCGGCGGCGACGGGCTCCTGAAGCTCGCGCGCGGCATCCTCGGACGTCCGGCCTGCGCGCGGACATTCAGCGCGGAAAGACCCGGAAGCCTGGGAGACGACGTTGCCGCGGGGGCAATACATGCAGGCGCCCGGGGCGTCATCGGTTACACGGTGAAATTCTGCGATCCCTATCTCGCCCGCCTGCCCGGCGTCCGGGATGCGCTGAAAAAGAAGGGGATCCCCCTTCTCCTGCTCGAGGGCGATTGCACGCTCCGTTCCATCGGTCAGCATAGAACAAGGATTGAGGCCTTTGTGGAGATGATGAGGTGACGGCAATGATGAAAGAGTATTTTACCGATCTGGAAGCGGGCGTTGTAAAGGCGATCAGCGACGGAAATTCGAGCCATAGAAAGCTCTATACCCTTGAACTCGCCCGCCTCGGGAAGCGGCTCTATTCGGGGACCGATTCCATCGCGTGGTGCGGCATCACGGCCCCCTTCGACCTGCTCAATGCCATGGGCGTGACCTCCTGCTTCGTTGAATTCATCGGGGCCATGCTCGCTTCAACCGGCGTAGTCGGCTCCTTTATCGAAGAGACCGACCATGCGGGATACTCCTCCGATGCGTGCAGTTATCACCTTTCCGTGAGCGGCGCGGCCATCAAAGGGATCATGCCGGCGCCGGAATTTCTGATCGGCACGACAAATCCTTGCAGCGGCGGACTTGCCGTCCTGGAAAACCTCGCCCGCCACTTCGGCAGGGAACTCTTCGTACTGCACATACCGCAGGATGATTCGGGCGGCAATGTTCGATTCCTCGCCGACCAGATGGGGGAGATGGTGGCCTTTGTATCGCGTATCACGGGCAGGAAACTGGACAGCGCGGCGCTCCGGAAAAGCGTGGAAAACTCGAACCGGGCCAGCGCCGTCATGAAGGAGATCTTCGAGCTCGCCCGCCATGTGCCCTCGCCTGTTGCGAGCAGGGACTTGAGCAATTTTGGCATTGTTATGCCCCTTCTTTTTGGCGGTGAACAGGCTGTGACCATCGCGGGGGCATACCGGGACGAGTTCAGGAACAGGATCGATGCCGGGAATGACGGCAAATCCGGAGGGAAATTCCGACTGCTCTGGATACAGAACAGGATCCAGTTCAGGCATGGGCTGGAAAAGATACTGGAAGAGGAATACGGCGCCTCCATCATCAGCGATGAACTCAACGATATCACCTGGGACCCGATCGATCCTGAAAATCCATTTGAGGGATTTGCCCGGAGATCGATCTCCATCCCCTTTAACGGAACCATCGAAAAGCGGATCGGGCATCTTAAAAAACTTGCCCGGGAATACCGGATTGACGGGGCAATCAATCCTTGCAACTGGGGATGCCGCCAGGGCACGGGCGCGAGGGGGCTCATGGAAAACGGACTCAGAGAGATCGGCGTTCCGGTCCTGAACCTTGAGGTGGACTGCGTCGATTCGCGCAAGTTCACGGAGGGACAGCTCCGTACACGGCTGGAGGCGTTCATGGAGATGCTAACTGGAAGAGAACCTCTCTGGGGGTAAAATTGATCCGATCAGGGGATAAGGATAACGGCCCGCATGCATGTAGCCGGATCCCTGGACGTTTCGATGGCCTTTCCCCATTCCGGTAGGGAAAACCGGTGAGAGATAAGGTGCTCGACGCTGATCACCCCTTCGGCAAGCAGTTCCTGGGCAATGACGCAGGAATTGACCGAAGAAAAGCTTCCGATAACCTGAAGATCCTTCCGACAGATGTCGAACGGGTTCATTCGGGCGTTCTGGTCGGGCGGGACAATACCGTAGATGACGATTTTCCCTCCCGGGGCGGCGTATTGAAATGCCCGCTCCACAATCGACGCGGCCCCCGTCGTCTCGAATATCGCATCAAAGCCCCGCGGCGCAATCCGGCGGAGGTTCTTTTCCTGGGAGTCGTCGGCCACAACCGTTTCATCGATCCCCATCCGCAGCGCCACGTCGAGACGGCTTTTCGTTCTTCCGGTGACCACCACGGTTGCGGCCCCCGATTTCGTCGCAAGTTCCGCCAGGATCAAGCCGTTCACCCGGTTTCACATGGGTCATCTTCGCCCCCACCTCGCCGACCACACCGGAAAATTCATGACCCGGAATCAGGGGATAAACGGCTCCTTTAAATTCACCTTTGAGCGGATGAGGAATTTCAAGCTGTATCTTGAGCCAGGATTTCCTGTTGAGCCCGAATTTTCTTGACTCACAATCACCCTCCGACTATATCTATACGTCAAGAATGATGGCGCTTGTCAAGTGGAGAACCTGAACATGGCTGCCCCCGCAAAAACCCCGCCAAAAGTCGGCCTGATGGTTCCGATCAACAACACCACAATGGAACGCGAGCTGCTCGCGTGGCTGCCCGCGGGCTCGCTGTGCACCACGCTGCGTATCCCGCGCGGCAAGGGCCTGCTTACGCCGGAAGCGATGCCCGCCTACAAGGCGCAGACAATTTCCCTGGTCGCAGCGTTTGCAGACCTCGATATCGATGTCGTGGCCTATGGATGCACGGCCGCCGGATTCATCGCCGGGCCTGCCCGACGAAGGCGACCTGGCCGATGCGCTCGGCGAGTGGCTGCCCGATGCGCAGACGCGCCTAAAAGTGCTGGTCGATAACCCCGGCCGGCTTTACGACTTCGAATGAAACGGAGGGCTAAGAGAATGCCCGCGAAAAGCACCCGCGAAAAAATCAACGTTCTTTCCATTTTCCCGGAAATAAAGCAGATTCAATCACCTGCCTTGCGCCAAGGGGTGCTGAAGGTCTGGAACCTGGCCATCTCGGAGAGCGGAGAAAGAAATCTTGATTCCGTTCCCTTCAATCCTGAAGTCAGCGGGGTCTCCCTCGTCGAGCATATCCAGTTTGTGCTGAAGACGGCTCTTTTCATCGCCGATCAATTGGAGAAGGCCCATGGGTACAAGATCGACCGAGACCTCCTGATCGCCGCCGCCCTTCTCCATGATTTGGGTAAAATCTTCGAATACCGCCGGAAGAGCGGAAAATTCAGGAAAACAGACATCGGTAAATTTTTCCCCCATGGATTCTGGGGAACCTTTCTCACCTTACGGGAGGGGCTGCCCCTGGAATTGGCTCACTTGGTCTCCAGTCATGCTCACATCTCTCCCGTCGCCCCTCAGCTCCTGGAAGGGATCATCCTCCACTATGCCGATTTCGCCCATGCCGACGCCCTGCGGTTCAGCCAGGGGCTGGAGACCTTTCTGGAAAAAGTAAAAGTTAAGGGTAATAGGTAAAAAGTCACAGGTCATGGGTTACAGGGGCTAACTTAGACAGGATCGGGGTATGGTTAGAAATGGTTAGGGCGGATCGCATCTTAGGGATGATTCTTCTGTTTCTGGCTCTGGTCTGCTTTATTGAAGGGATTCGAGTCTGGGACGGTGCGGGGGGAACCGGATTCATGCCGGCGCTCTTAGGAGCGATCTTCGCCCTGCTTGGTCCCGGGCTTTTGATTCCCCGGCCTCCGAGTCACGCATCCGATTCCATCTCCTGGCCCCTGAAAGCGGGTTGGCAGCGACTCGGCCTGATTTGCCTCTGTATGGCGTTATACACCCTTCTGCTACCCTGGGTCGGGTTCCTCCCGGGGACTGCCCTTTTTCTAACCGTCCTGGTCCGGGTCATGGGCAGGGTTCGCTTAGGATATGGTTTGATCTTCGGGTGTGTGGTTTCCCTCATCTCTTATGTGGTCTTTAAAGTCTGGCTCAACATGCCATTATCTTCCGGTTTTTTGGGGGTTTGAAAACAAACACTTCGGGATTATTTCATGTTCAGTTTCGACCAGCTCATGAACGGATTCGCCCAGGCTCTAACTCCGATGAACCTCCTCTTTGCCCTGATTGGGTCGATCCTGGGAACCCTGGTGGGTGTCCTCCCCGGCATCGGCCCCACCTCGGGAATTGCCATTCTCTTGCCCCTTACTTCTTTCCTTCCCCCAACCCCTGCCATTATCATGTTGGCCGCGATTTATTACGGAGCGATGTACGGAGGGTCCACCACGGCAATCCTGGTGAATATACCCGGGGAGGTCTCTTCCGTGGTCACTACTCTGGATGGATACCAGATGGCCCGGCAGGGCAGAGCGGGTCCGGCGCTGGCCATCGCGGCCATTTCCTCTTTCGTGGCCGGGACCTTGGGAATTATTGGCTTAACCTTTTTTGCCCCTCACCTGGCCGATGTCGCTCTGAAAATCGGCCCGCCCGAGTACTTCGGCCTGGTCATCCTGGCGCTGAGCGTGGTGGTCAGCCTGTCGGGACAATCCCTTCTGAAAGGATTTGCCTCCGCCGCGTTCGGGGCCCTCGTGACCTTGGTCGGCATCGACATGACCTCCGGACAGAAGCGCTTCACCCTGGGGAACACGGAGCTTGTCGGAGGAATCGACTTTATCGCTGTGATCATCGGCCTCTATGCCGTGGCGGAAGTCCTCCGCAACATCGAAGCAGCCACCCCTTCGATCTACAATGCTCCCTTGAAAGGCCTCATGCCAAAGCTCAAAGAGCTCCGGGAGTGCACCGGGGCCATACTCCGCGCCACGGGAGTTGGATTTTTCCTGGGAATTCTCCCCGGATGCACCCCTGGAGCCATATCCTTCATCTCCTATGACCTGGAGAAACGGGTTTCCAAGAATAAAGACCAATTCGGAAAAGGGGCCATCCAGGGCGTAGCCGCCCCCGAAGGCGCCAACAACGCGACCACCAGCGGAGGATTCGTCCCGCTTCTGGCTCTGGGCATTCCTCCTACCCCTGCCCTGGCCGTTCTTCTGAGCGGGTTGATGATGTACGGATTGCAGCCCGGACCTCTCCTCTTCGAGAAGCAACCCCAGTTTGTTTGGACGATCATCGCCAGCATGTATATCGGCAATGTGATGCTGCTCATTCTCAATCTTCCCCTGGTCGGCCTCTGGGCCAGGATCGTGGCGGTTCCCTACTACATAATGGGCCCCCTGATCCTCCTCTTCAGTTTCATCGGGGCTTTTAGCGTGCGAAACAATTTCTTCGACGTCTGGACGGCACTTTTCTTCGGGGTCCTCGGTTACGTCATGGATAAAGTAAAAGTGCCGACTACCCCCCTGGTCCTCTCTCTGATCCTCATGCCCATGCTGGAAAGCTCATTGCGTCAATCTCTGGGTATGGCCGCGGGGAGTGCGGTCTTGTTGTTCACCCGACCCCTGACGGTGATCTTCCTGATCGCCGGCGTTCTCATGACCCTTTTCTCCCTCTACGCCCGATACCGCAGACCCAAGATGAAAGAATATCTGCTGGGGGATGGGGAGGAGATGAAATGAAAGACCGTTATGTTCAGTTCCGTTGGATTCGATTCGGCGGCGAGATCCCTAAAACAAGGAGGTAAGAAATGAAAAAAGCGCTATGGCTGTTTTGTCTTTTGTCCTTGACTCTGACCCTTTTCCCCCTCTCGGCTCAATCCGCTTATCCCACCAAGCCCATCGAAATGATTATCGGATTCGGGCCGGGGGGAGCGGCCGATGTGACCGCCCGACTGGTGGCGGGCTACGTATCCAAGAAATGGGGACAGCCCATCAACGTGATTAACATGCCCGGCGCTTCCGGGATCATCGGCACCCGGCACGTCCTCAGCGCCAAGCCGGACGGTTACATCCTGATGATGGACAACCATGCGGTCAGCGCCATGCTGGCCGCCTCCCAGATGGACCTTCCCTTCAAGTGGGAAAATCGAACGACCATCGCCCGGGTGACCGTGGACCCGGTCTTCTACGCGGTCAAGCAGGATTCCCCTTGGAAAGATCTGAAAGAAGTGGCCGAGCACATCCGAAAAAATCCTAAAGTCGTTCGCTGGGGGATCGCCGGGGTCACGGCGGTGGGGGCTTTTGCCATGCCCCAGTTCCTGGAGATCAGCAACCTCCCCTTTGACAGCCTCAACAAGGTGGTCTTCAAAAGCGGGGCTGAGGTGATTACTGCTCTGGCGGGAGGGCACATCGACTTCGCCGCGCAGCAATACAGCGAATCTTCAGCCCTCATCCTGGGCAAAAAGATCCGGGGATTGGCGGTGGTGAACCCGGAGCGCCTGCCCGGCACCCCCGATGTCCCCACGGCCAAGGAGGTCGGATATCCGGGATTGAACGTGTACGGCTGGCAGGGGGTCTCCGGCCCCGCCAACCTGCCCAAAGACGTGGTGGAAAAATGGGACCAGACCCTGCGGGAGGCCAGCAAGGACCCGGCTTTCCTTGAACAGGCGGCTAAGATTTATAAAGTGATTGCCTACTTGGGCCCCAAAGAATTCTGGGAGTTCATGCAGGATGAGTATAAACGGTACCTGCCTCTGGCCATCAAAATGGAGATGCGGAAATGACTTCCGTATTGGTGTGAGTCAAGCCGCCGTCGCAAAATTAGAAAAGCCCAACGCGAGACCACGTCGCGCTACCCTTTAAAAGATTGCTGAAGCGCTTGGGATATCCATTGAAAATCTTGACGTTTAACAGTAGCTTCCTGTAAGCAGTAAAACGTCAACCTCGACGAAAATGCTGGACTTGAATCCGTTATCAATGATGTTATTTTAATAAATTGGTATCGTCAAACCGTTACATGAGGGGCTTGGGCCAACGGATACATGGTTGAGATATTGTGGCGCCTCCGGGAAACCAGACAGCAAAAGGAGAAAACAAACATCACCCTGTATATCGGGAGAAATCGGTCTACTCGACTCAATTCAATTAAAATCGGTATCAATATCGTAATCGCATCTTTCCTTTGCTTTCTCCCCGCAATCGCGGTGGCCGGTGAACTCTGCACCATGACCTTTCTGCCCCAGTGGCTCCCCTAGGCCCAGTTTGCCGGCTATTACGTCGCCTACGAAAAGGGATTCTATAGTAAACACGGGATTGACCTGAAGATCCTCAAGGGCGGTCCGGACTTTCCCGCCGCCGAGATGCTTGGTAAAAATCGGACTAATTTCACCACCATGTTTCTCTCCGAAGCGATCCAGCAGCGTGATAAAAAGATCCGAAGACGTTGTCAGGGTCATCCGGGGCGAACTCCCCGATAATCTGGTGAATCCGGAGGTCCTCCGCAGAAGGACCCCTTAGAAACGCCACCCGGGCTATTCCACCTTGTTTTCAAACGGAAGCCGGATCGATGGGGCTTCAAAAAGCTTCAGGAACAGCGCAAACGCCACCGCATTTCCCTTCGGATAATCGAAGCTTGCCAGCGTGGCGACAGGGCTTCTCAGCTTCCCGAGCATCTCTTTCCATCTTGAGGAGTCGGCATGAACGAGGATGTCGAGATTGCCGGAGAGCCTGGGTATCATTTCCGCGACGCCGCGGCGCACGTGGATCGTGAAGGCCTCGTCCGTATCGGTGAACTTAATGCCGACCCGCTTATCGATCTCGGCGCTTGCCTTCGGATCGAGGTTGACCGCCATCCGGTCGAAGAAAAACGGCAGCGGGAAGGCCAGAATCATTTGCGGGTTCGGTTTTATCTGGGTCGTGGCGACGAACCGATCGCGTATCTCCAGGGCCTCCGTTAAATAATAGTGGCGGGCATTGGCGTTGCTTTCCCTCTCCCCCAGCAGGGTCAGCGCCTTGATCCGGATGGCGCGCGCCTCGGTGTTTCCGGGATTCAGGCGAATGGCGTGGCCGGATAGCTCGAGGGCCGCCTGGGGGTTTCCTTTTTCGACATACCTCCTTGCATAGTCAAGAAGATTGGCCTCGCCCCCGGAAATATCGGCGATCATCCGCGCCTGCTCTTTCACCGGCAGCGGCTGCAGGTTCGCCGAATCGCCGCTGAACCAGCCCATGGTTCCGCTGTGCATGGAACGGGCCGACCAGGAGACCTTTCCGTAGAACTCCTGCAGGTAGGGCGATTTGGCCAGATGAGCGGGCAATACGACGCTCTCCGCGAGCTCATCGGGCGTCATCCCCTGATTGATCCCCCGGAGCGACTGGTCATGGACGTACTGGATGGCGTCCCGGTAATCGGTTGCGATCCGGTGGATCGCCTCGGCCCCGGCGATCGGCTTGCCGTGGGACGGGATGAGATATTCGGGCTGCAAGGCGCGGATGATGTCGACCGACCGGTACCAGTTTTTCAGGCTGCGGAACCAGGTTCCCCGGATCGTATAGAGGTTCGGAAAGGATTTGTAGAGGTTGTCGCCGCACAGGAGTATTTTCCGGTCCGGGAGCCACACGTAGATCTGATCGTCAGTTTCTCCCGGGGCGTGGATCAGCTCGAAGGAAATGCCCGCCTCGTTCGCCTTCATGCGGTCGCGGAATGTCTTTGTGGGCCTGATGTAGCCGAGGGTCGAATCGGGGCCGAGGCCCATAAACGGCCCGATGCCGACATGGATCATCGCTTTTTTGTCCAGGAAATTTCCGTACATCCGCATGCTCCTGGACCCGTTTATCGGAGCGGTTTCGCCAGCCGAGCGGGAGACGCTGTCGTCAAGGCTTTCATGGGCGTATATCTCCGGCGTCTCCTTTCCGGCAAAGGCCGAGGCGCCGAAGATATGGTCGGGGTGAAAATGGGTATAGATGATCGCTTTCAGGGGCAGAGGGGTCAGTTTCCGGAGATCGTTCCAGACCTCGTTCCCCTCCTCGATGGTCGTCATCGTATCGACGATGACGACGCCGTCCTTCCCGACCAGCATGATGACATTGGCTATCCCGTAGCCGACGGCGGAGTAGATGCCATCGGCGACCTTGTAGATCTTTTTTTCAAATTCCCTCGAATGGTCCGCCAGCTTCCGGTTTTCGGCAATATCCGGCAGCCCCTTCTTCGTCTTTTGGCAGGAACCGAGGAGCAGCAAAAGGGCGGTGAAAAGGATGACGCCCAGGATAGCCCGCTTGCCCATGATGTCTCGCCTCCGCTTTCTTTATTACCGCCTCTTTCAGCGGGTGATCATTTTGTTTGGCAGCCAAAGGGTCAGCTCCGGCCAGATCGAGCAGATGACAATCCCTAAAAGAAGGATCAACACAAAAGGGAAAGAACCGACAAGCACCTTGCTTAAAGGCACATCGGGGGCGATTCCCTGAACGACATAAAGATTCAGACCTACCGGCGGAGTGATCAATCCCACCTCCATATTGATCGTCATGATCACCCCGAACCAGATCGGGTCGAATCCGTACTTGACAAGGACAGGATACAGGATGGGCGCCAGGATCAGGATGATCGCCACGGGGGGCATGAAGCACCCCAGAACCAGCATGAAGATGTTGATCATGATCATCAGCGACCACTTGGAGAGACCCGCGTCGACAATGGCGTTGACGATGGACTGGGTGATGTAGAGCTTGGTCATGACGGCCCCGAAGAGGAAAGATGCGGCGATGATCATCAGGATCATGGTGCTTTCCTTGACGGTCATATGCAGGACCTTTTCGTAGTCTTTGAGCCTGAGTTTGTAGATGGCCATGACAAGAAAGAGGGCCGCCACCGAACCGACGCCGGCCGCCTCGCTGGGGGTGGCCCAGCCGCCGTAGAGACTGCCCATGATGATGACAATCAAAAAGATGAACGGCATAACCCGGCTGATGGCCGAGATCTTTTCCTTCCAGGAATAGGCGATATCTTCAAAGAATTCATTACCTACACCCTCAGATAGGGACGGATTTGCGCCTTCCCTGACCCTCTTCCTCCTGGCCCACTGGGAATAGATAACCACCCAGATGCACATCATGATGGTGATTATAATCCCGGGGATGACACCGGCCAGGAAAAGCTTGCCGATGGACGTCTGTGTGGCGATGCCGTAGATGATCATGGTGACGCTGGGCGGAATGAGAATTCCCAGGGTCCCGCCGGCGACGATGCAACCGGTGGCCAGGGAATCGGGGTATCCCCGTTTGCGCATCTCCGGAATGCCCATCGTGCCGATGGCGGCGGCCGTTGCCGGGCTGGACCCGCAGAGGGCCGAAAAAATGGCGCAGGCAACGATATTGCTGACGGCGAGCCCCCCGGGAAGACGGTGGAGCCACCGGTGCAGACCCTCGTAAAGGTCGGCTCCCGTCTTGGTCGAGGCGATAATGGAGCCCATAAGGATGAACAAGGGGATGGCCAAGAGACCAAAGTCATTCAGCCCGTCATACATCGTGTGGGCGATGAGGTCGAATTGGTGGCTGTCCATGAACAGCAGGATAAAAAGCACGGAGGGAACGCCCAGGGCAAAGGCAATGGGCATGCCGCTGAAGAGAAAGACCAGAGAAACCAAGCCGACGATGATTCCCAGAATGTTAGGATCCATGGCTCTTCCCTCCTCTCTTCTCGATTATTTCGGAAATCAGGCTGAGATATTGGAGGGATAAAAGGGTCATGCCCAGCGGAAGAAAAAAATAAGGGATAGTCAGAGGCGGACCCCATAAGGATTCCGAATGCCATCCCTTGGCGGTGGCCTCCCACCACATCCCCCAGCCTTTCCATGCCAGTAGCATGCAGAAAGCAAGGGAGATCATCGAGGTGACCAGGGACATCTTTTCGGTAAATCCCTTGGGGAGAAGACGGGTGATCATGTCGATATTGATGTGGGCGCCGTCTTTCAGACCATACGCCGCTCCCAGGTAAGTGGCCATGACGGTCAGGTAAACGGATGTTTCGATCTCCCAGATGGTGGGTATTCTCAGGACGTACCGGACAATCACCTCGTAAGTGAGGATGAAGGCGGAGAGCAAAATGGCCAGGCTGCTTACATAATACAGAATGCGGTTGAAATTTTCGATCTTCTGCAACACCTGCCGGAGAAGTTTCATCATCATAAAGCCTCCTTTATCAATCAGACCGGGAGCGCAACCCGCAGGTCCCGCCGTGTGGGCGCGGATAAGGGGCGCAGTGAAATACGGATCGCTTCCTTGCCGGGAAGCCCCGCCCCGCGGGCGGGAGCTTCACAAGGGGAGCGCCCCGGCTCCCCCTGCGAATTAGATCACGGGTTACGATCTTGGCTATCCCGAGTTATTTTACCTGAAGCGCCTTCTCCAGAAGTTCTTTCCCGCCTTTTACCTTGTCGCTGTACTCCTTCCAGGCGGTATTCTTGGCTGTTTCCGCCCAGATTTTGAACTCATCCGGGGTCATATCGTGGACGATTACACCTTTGGATTTAAAAAGGTCCGTCACCTCGGTATCGTCTCTTATGGCCTCGTCCAGGGCAAACTTCTCGAGTTCTTTCCCGACTTCCATGACTATCTTCTGCTGTGCCGGAGACAGTTTCTTCCAGGTGACCATGCTCATCACCAGGGGTTCGAACATGTACCAGGTCGTGGTGACACGCGGGGAAGTGTAGTACTTCACCTGCTCATAGAGGCGGAAGGATTCAAAGGAAGAAGAAGAGGTCATGCAGGCGTCCAGAACCCCGGTCTGCAGGGCGAAGTAGATATCGCCGGAGGGCATGCTGGAGATGCCGGCCCCGGAATCATGGAGCATCCTCTCGAACATTTTTCCCGCGGCCCGGATTTTCACCCCCCGCATATCCTCCGGTTTGATCAGGGGTTTGGATTTACCCGCCATACCGCCGCCGCACCAGGCCCAGGTGATGATCTTCATCCCGTTGTCTTCGCAAAGCTTCTCGATTTCCTTGCCGATGGGGGCGTCTTTCCAGCGCATGGCCTGGTGATGATCCTTGACGATGCAGGGCATGAGGGTGATGGAGAGCTGGGGAATCTTCCCGGCGGCGTAATCGAGGGGATAAACGGACATGTCGAGCGCGCCCTTGAGCATGGCGTCATACTGCGGCACCGCCTTGAAAAGGGCCGAAGCGGGATAAATCTCGAATTTCAGGGCGCCTCCGGTCTTTTCCTCCGTTTTCTTCGCGAAGAGGCGGCAAAGCCTGTCCCGGAAGTCACCCTTGTCGATGGTCCCACCCGGCCACTGGTGAGAGATCTTGATGGTCATCGGGGGGCCGACAGGCTTGACCTGGGCATAGATCTGCGACCAGCTGAAAATAAGCGACAGAAAAACAACCACAGCAACCCATTTGATTTTCCGATAGTCCATTTTTCTTTCCTCCTTTATTTGGGGTAAGGAACCTTTTGCCGATAGGAGTCGACGCCTTCGTAAAAAAAGTCGGCAAAGACGAAACTCGCGCTTCACGCTCGAATAGTCGTCTTCGCTAGCGCTCCGCTGCGTGGGCAGGGGCAAGGGGACAGATTTGAAATCAGCCCCCTCCCCAAATCTCCAATCCGCGCTTGAAGGGATCCGATTTTCAAGTTACGAAAAGGTCTCCCAGAGGCGCTAAGGCGCAGCATCGAATCTCCACCCTCCGGGCGGCATGTCCAGGCTACGGATGAAAAATCCGGTTTTGTTGCGCCCCGTCGCCCCGCAATCGGGCTCTCCGGGTGGCGCTACCGGTATTGAGGAATGAGGCGCACGACGTACGCCTCAGTAATGAAGAATGAAGTGCAGAACAGCAGGGGCCTGCCCCCGTGAAAGAAGGGGCATTTTTACGAATGCCCTCGGCTGTAGTGTATTGTAAATGTATACGCCGTCCTGTCAAGTCATTTTTTTATAATTTTTATAATTATTGATGATGACTGGTATTTTAAAAAGGGAATCCCCCTCCTGGCGGCATCAACCCTTCCGTGGGCAGCGTGTGCTACCAGCCTCCGCCTCCCCCGCCGCCGCCCCCACCGCCTGACGAGCCGCCGCCGCTTCCTCCCGATGTTGACCCCGGTGCGGTCGAGGAGGTGGAGATGGCGTTGCTCAAAGCGCTTCCCACCGCGCCCCCGAAACTACCCACCCGTGCGCTGTCGAACGTCGCTCCCGAGTACCATCCGGGGTGGTAGCCGCTGCCGTCGGGCTGCATGGCAACGGAGAGCAGATCGGCGAACTGCTCGCTCCACGCCTGCTCGACGTTCAGTGCGAGGGCATACGGCAGGTACTTCTCGTAAAGCTCGGGTGTGCGTTCCGCGGGAATCATGCGCTGGAGGCGGTCCCCCTCGGTGGCGCCCAGGAACATTTTGAAGCCCTCGATACGATCGAGAATCCGGCGTCCGAGCAGCGTCGGGGCCTTGAGTAGATGATAGAAAGCCATGTTCATGACAACCACCACAACCAGAAGACCGACCAGGCCAGGGGAACTCCGGCCAAGGATCGTCAGGACAAAGATCTCCGCGCCAAAGAAGGGGAGTGCGAAGCCGGTCATGACGACGGCCGCCCCGAGGCTGCCGGCGATTGTCCCCAGCTTTCGAGCCCCTGTGAATACCTGGCGCCAGAGCTTCACGACCATGATGGCGAGAAACACAACCCCGACGCTCCACCCCGTGAGCCAGATGCCGAGGAACGGGACCTCGGGCTGGTCCAGCGCCGAAAGGAAGCTCGCCGCCACCGCCGCCGCGGATATGACCACCCCGATGACGAAGGCCTTCCTGTTGGTGACGAAATGGGTCTTCTCGAAGGAGAGAGTCAGGGAACTCCTGAGGGCATTCTTGGCGGCGGCGATTTGGGGGTGATTTTTCTTTTCGAGGGCGATCTCTCTGCCGGATCCAAAGAGCCGGGCGGCAATTTTTTTCTCCTCAGTGCTGAGCTTGGATGTGCTGCCGTCGGTCCTGGTCAGCGTATACTTGCCGTTCGTCTCCCGGATGGAAAGAGCCCCCTTCACGGCCATGTCGATGATGGCCGCGGCGAACGCCTTGTCGTCGTACCCCATCTCGGCCATGAACCGCATCGAAGCCGGCGACAGGCTGTCGGGCGGGGCGTAGATCGGCATGATGATCCCCCTGGCCGGATCCCTGCCCGCCGAGAACCAGATCAGCACGTAGTAAAGCAGGATAACGACAATGCCGATGAAGGCAACCAGCAGGGTGAGATTGTCCCTGAGGGAATCGATGGTTTTTTCAAGGACGGAGGGCTCCCGCACATACCCTTTCGGCCAGCCGACCGTAATGGTGAATCCCTCGCGGGCGAGGAGTCGGCGCGTCGTTTTGAAAACCGCCTTGGCGTCGGGCATCACCGCCGCACTGAAGTTTTTTCCCTTTGCGCCCATCGGGCCCGTATAGCCTTCGAGGACCATCCGGTCCGCCGAAACCCCCGGCGGCAGCGCCACCGTCGCGGAGGCCGTCTCGATGGGAAAGTTCCACCCGTTTCCGGTGACGTTCCAGTAGAGCTCGTCGTGGTCCTTGAAGAAGCCCAGTTGCCGGTCGGTCCTGTAACTCAGCGTGTAGGTATGCTCGCCCGGCGGCAGTAGATACTCCTTCCTGCCCATGTAGATCCGGATGCCGTTTGAGAGGGTTTCGGTGTGGTGCGCCTCGGGCTTGCCGTCGCGCGCCACGGCAAGGATCGCAAAGCCCACGACGTATTTGTTCCCGGCGCGGTCCTTGTAAGTCGTGGGAAAATCCCGGTAGATGCCCCGCTTGATCTGGTCGCCGGCGCTCGTGACCTTGATGGTCTCAGTCACGCGCATGCCCGCGTCTGCATCCACGGTGATGTGGCTCGCAAACGACAGGATCGTTTCGGATGCGCCCGTAGCTATGCCCGGGCTGATGAGGACGAGGCACAGGATGACGGCCGCTGCGACCCTGAAAACCGACAGACGGGCTCCGGTTGCGGGACTTAGTGTCCGGTGGTTCCCGGGAATCATCGCCTCGCCGCTCATCAGAAACCGACTTTGACCGGCAGCCGCTCGACCTCCGGACTTTCGAGCTCGAAGAAATCGTTCTTCTCAAATCCGAACCGCGAGGCGATCAGGTTTGAAGGGAACTGCTCGATCGCGGTGTTGAAGTCCCTCACCACCGCGTTGTAATAGCGCCGCGCAGACTCGATGTTGTCCTCGATTTCCTTGAGCTGGGTCTGAAGCTGTAGAAAGTCCTGATTCGCCTTCAGATCGGGATACGCCTCGGCAACGGCAAACAGGCTCTTCAACGAATCCCGGAGCGCGTTTTCCGCCTTCGCCGTTTCACCGGGCCCCGAGGCCTTGATTGCCTGTGCCCGGGCATCGGTCACCTTCGTGAAGAGCGATTGCTCGTGAGCCGCATAGCCCTTCACCGTTTCCACCAGGTTCGGCACAAGGTCATAGCGTTTCTTGAGCTGCACGTCGATGTCCGACCACGAGGATCGCACCGTGTTGCGCAGACGGACCAATTTGTTGTAAAGGGAGATCACAGCCACGGCAACGATTGCCGCCACCGCTATGACAATCCATGTGAGCGCCATCATGTTTTCCTTCCACTTGGGTTGATGTTGCCGGCTAGTCCATACTGATACCCGCTTTTTTGAATATAACATAGTCTATCGAAAATTGCCAATCATCGGCTGGAACAACATAGGCATTGACAGCCGCCCCGGCATGCAATAGTGTTGCATCAACATTCTATACAATATCCCTTGCCTTCAATGGGTATACGTTGAAATACCCGACATGTGGCGGTTGCACCGGCCGGGGAGCGCGATGGATCATGAATGGGAAACATGGGAAGATGAATTCCATAGGGAAGTATATCGCCGGTTTGATTTGTACGGCCCTTATCCTCCCGTACACGATGCCGGTCTGGGCCTCTTCCGTCGGTGTCTTTGTCAGCATCGCGCCGCAAAAGTATTTCGCCCGGAAAATCGGCGGAACCCTCGTCAACGTGTCCGTCCTTGTTCCCTCCGGCGCCGATCCCCACACGTATGAACCCAAGCCCAGGCAGATGGTCGAGCTGTCGAAAAGCGCGCTCTATTTTGCCGTGGGCGTCGATTTTGAAAAGGCCTGGCTAAAGAAGATCGCCGCCACCCATCCCAGGATGCGCATCATCCATACGGACGAAGGGATTGCCAAAATCCCCATGAGCGATCCACACCGCCACGACGGAAACATTCACAGGCACGACAAAAAGGAACAGCCTCTCGCCGGAGCCCCGGATCCCCATGTCTGGCTTGCCCCTGCGCCGGTGAAGGTTCAGGCCGCGCACATCCTCAAGGCGCTTATCGAGGCGGATCCTAAAAACCGGTTGCCGTATACCGCCGGTTATGACGCTTTTTTGAAGGAACTTGACACCTTGGACGGCGAGCTGAAGGCGCTGTTTGCCGGACGAAAGGGTGAACAGTTCATGGTGTTTCACCCCGCGTGGGGTTACTTCGCCGAGGCGTACGGCCTTCAACAGGTGCCCGTCGAGGTCGAGGGGAGAGAGCCAAAGGCCGCTCAGCTCCAGTCCCTGATTCGCCGCGCCCGGGAGCGAGGCGTCAAAGTGATCTTTGTCCAGCCGCAGTTATCCGCAAAAAGCGCCGAGATGGTGGCCCGTGAAATCGGTGGAGCGGTGGTTCGCGTCGACCCTTTGGCGGAAAACTGGGACGCCAACATGCGAGAGGTTGCGCGTAAATTCCGCGCCGCCCTGCAATGAGAGCAAAACGATGGGGGAGACGATCATAGAGGTCCTGGATGTATGGTTTTCCTTCAACGGGCAGCCGGTTCTCCGCGAGGCGAGTCTGACGGTCCCGCGGGGAGACTTCCTTGTCATCATCGGCCCCAACGGGGGCGGAAAGACCACGCTCCTCAAACTGATCCTCGGCTTGTTGAAACCGGACCGCGGCACGGTGCGCGTCTTCGGACAGTCGCCAGGAAAGGCCGCCCACCGCGTCGGCTACGTTCCCCAGAACGTCCATGTCAACAAGACCTTTCCCGTCTCCGTCCTCGACGTCGTCCTGATGGGGCGTCTCCGGAACGGCAAGGGGTGGTCGCACCACACCCGGCAGGACCGTATCGCGGCTCAGGCGGCCCTCGAACAGATGGGGATCTGGGAGCACCGGGGCAGAAGAATCGGCGAGCTCTCCGGAGGAGAATTACAGCGCGTGTTCATCGCCCGGGCGCTGGTATCCGGACCGGAGGCGCTGTTTCTGGACGAAGCCATGGCAAGCATCGATGCCCAAAGCCGCGGCGAGTTCTACGACGCTCTGACGGAATTGAACCGAACCGTGACCATCATCGCCGTCAGCCACGACATGATGATCCTTTCGAGCCATGTGAAGTCGGTGGCCTGCGTCAATCGGGAGCTTTACCATCACGATTCCGGAGAAATCACCCAGCAGATGATCGATCAGGCATATCATTGCCCGGTCGATCTGGTGGCGCATGGCGTCCCTCACCGTGTGCTGTCCAGGCATGAGGACAAGTGATATGTGGGAAGCGCTTCAGTTGGAGTTCGTACGCAATGCCATCGCGGCGGGCCTTTTGGTCAGCCTCGTTTGCGGGGTGATCGGGACCCTCGTGGTGGTCAACCGCATCGTTTTTCTGGCCGGAGGAATCGCCCATGCCGCCTACGGCGGGATTGGTCTGGCCTTCTTCATGGGGTGGCCTTACCTGGCGGGGACATTGGGATTTTCGCTTTTTTCCGCCGGCGTGATGGCCGCCGTCACTCTCAAGGCCAGGCATCGGGCGGATGCCATGGTGGGAATCATCTGGGCGGTCGGCATGGCGGTAGGCGTCATACTCCTTGATCTCACCCCGGGCTACCAAGCCGATTTAATGAGCTATCTCTTCGGCAGCATACTGGCGGCGCCGTCGTCCGACCTGTGGCAGATGGGCCTGATGGCGATCCTCGTCATCGCCGTCGTCGTCTATTACTACCAGGATTTCCTCGCCATGTCCTATGATGACGAGTTTGCCCGCCTGAGGGGGGTTCCTGTCACCTTTCTCTATTGTCTGCTGCTGGGGATGATCGCCGTCACGGTGGTGATGATCATCCGCGTGGTCGGACTGATTCTCGTGATCGCCCTCTTGACCATTCCGCCGTTCATCGCGGAAAAATTCACCGGGTCCCTCAAGACCATGATGGCGGCCTCATCGATCCTGAGCGGCCTGTTCACCCTGCTCGGTCTCTGGTTGTCGTATCTCTTGAATCTGACCTCGGGCGCCACGATCATCCTCGTTGCGGCCGCGGGTTTTTTCATAGCGACCCTATTGGAGAAGCTAGGGCTGCGGAGGTCATCCGAACTGTCCGCCGGGGCTGCATCATCGTCCGGATAAAAGGGGAGGGACGTATAAAACCATATTGTGTGACAAGCGCCTCAATGTCCTCCTCTCTCTATTCCCCAATGCCGCAAGCCAAATCAAGGAAACCCGAATTAGGCTTAACATCGATAATTGCAAACGCTTTTTCAGCAAAGAAAGAACCACCCGTGATCGAATATCGGCTGTGTACTTCTTCCCATCATTCATGACAGCAGTTCCTTCATGATGATCAGGACGATCGCCCGCGACGAGACCGGAAGTTCGGTCAACTCGTCGGCACGGACTTCGCGGATCTTTTCACCGGGAAGGGTAAGTTCTTCACACAGGAAGACACAGCGGTCTCCCCCGAGCTTCGGGATCAGCTCCGCGGTCCAGCGGATCGCCCCTTCTCTCCCCCCGAGGATGGCCAGTTTACCGGTCTCCTTGAGATCGGCGGCCGACACCTCCGGGTCGTGGCTGTGGGCCGTGATGATCCGGGCGTCCTGCCAGTCGAGGGCGAGTCTGGCAAAGGCGACCTGGATGGAGCTGATCCCGGGGATCACCTCGCAGTTCTCCCTGCCGAAGCGCCGGATCACCGGCTGTGCGAGGCTCGCGATCCCCGGATCGCCCGTGGCCAGGAGAACCACCTGCCGCCCTTCGTCACGGCGGGCGGCGATGGTATCGATGATCCCGTCGACATCCTTCCCGGAATCGATCCGCTCCGCGGCGACCTCCGGGAAGAGGTCCTTCAGCCGCCGGGAGACGATCAGGACGTCGGCCTTCCGCGCGGCGGCCTCTACCACCGGCGTGATGTAGGATTCGGCCCCGGGGCCGCAGCCGAGGATGATGATCTTTTTCTTCATACGTTCCGTCACGGCTTCTCTTCTTCTCCGCCCTCTGCCGCCATGCCGCAGAGGGCGTGGACAACACTGATCGCAAGCGGGCTTCCTCCCCGGTGGCCCACCGTCGTAATGAAAGGGACTCCGAGCGATATCAGTTCCTCCTTGCTCTCCACAACATGGACGAAGCCTACCGGCAGCGCGATAACGAGGGAGGGTCGGAAACCCTCTTCGATGATCATCCGGCTGAGTTCCATGAGCGCAACCGGGGCGTTTCCGATGACCGAGATCGCTCCATCGAGAAGCGGTTTCGCCTTCTGGATGGCATGGAGAGAGAGAGGGAGCCCGGATCGCCTGGATTTGCGCGCCACGTCCACGTCGGCGACATGGCAGATGATGCTCTCCCGCCTGTAGAATCCGCATACCTTCCGGAGGCGGGCGAGGGAAATCCCGGCACGGATCATGTTTGCGTCGGTATAGATCGACCGGCAGGCCTGCAGGGCTTTGATGCCTGCCTCGACCGCATCAGACGAAAAACGAACCGCATGGATGATCCCGACATCGCCGACGGCGTGGATCATCCGCCGGACGATCTGCCACTCACCGGGCGGGAAAGGGTGCGGCGGGGCTTCACGGTCGATGATCTCCATCGATCGTGCTTCGATCTCCGAACCGCTCATGGGATGCTCAAGGAAAGCCCTTATCAACGGTCGCTTAGGGGTCACATTCATTCAGTATTCCACCCCCTTTTGGGCTGTCCGGCCGGCATCTAATCCGTGCTTCACGCAGCGGATCTCGGAGACCGTGTCGGCGGCGGCGATGAGCCGCTCGGTCGCACCCCGGCCGGTCAGGACGATGGTCACGCCGGGGGCCGCCTCCTTGAGGAGGCGAAGGACAAACCTCTCCGAGATCAGATCTCTGGCAACGGCATAACAGCCCTCATCCAGGATAACCAGACCGTAGCGACCCGAGCAGGCCGCCTCCGATGCGATGCGGAGTCCCTCCTCCGCCGCACGGCGGTGGTCCGCAAAGAGGGGATCGGTCTTAGACGGAACGAAACCGCAACCCGTCACGAAGATCTCGATACCGGGGAGCCTGCTCAGAACAGCAAACTCGCCGGTCTTTACATCGGACTTGACGAACTGAATGATCGCCACCGGGATCCCGTGGCCGTGCGCCCGGAGGGCCATCCCCAGGGCCGCCGTCGTTTTTCCCTTGCCGTCGCCGGTAAAAATCAGGATTCTTCTTTTTTCGTCCATATTACATATCCGTCAGTAACGCCGCGGCGATCCAGCGTACCGCCAGAAAAGCCGCCGCAGCGATGATCGTAGCCATGAACATCAGGCGGTTCGCCGCAGGGATGTGCCCCCGCACAAGCGGTACGACTGGATCGCCGATCTCGGGCTGGTTTACGGATCGTCCCCGACGTACCATGACGCCTCCGAGGCGCACCCCCAGAGCCCCCGCTATGGCCGCCTCCGCGATCCCCGCGTTGGGACTTAGATTTTTTCTCCCATCGCGCCAGGCGATGCGCCACGCGGCGGAGGCAGGAAACCCCAGGAGTGCAGCGGCTGCAGTCAGGATCGGCACCGCCAGCCTCGCGGGAATATAGTTTACGGCGTCGTCGATCCGTGTGGCGGTCCTCCCGAAATCGATGTACGATTCATTCGTGTAACCGATCATCGAATCGAGCGTATTGACCGCCTTGTACGCCATCGCCCCGACCGGCCCGGCGAGAACCGCAAAGAAAAGCGGCGCAATGATCCCGTCCACCGTATTTTCGGCAACGCTCTCCACGGCGGCACGGACAACCTCCGTTTCGGTCAGACGTTCCGTATCGCGGCCGACCATCCACGAAACGAGACGCCGCGCCTCCGCCAGATCGAATTTCTCGAGCGCATGGTAGACCGCGATGCTGTGACGGGCGAGGTCCCGCGCGGCGAGGGTCATGTAGAGTACGACGATCCCAACCGCATCCCCCAGGAGGGGGTGGATCTGCCCCGCGATCCCGATCAGGGCGGCCGTCGCAAGAGCTGTGATCGTGATGACGGTCAGTGCCGTCACGGCCCCGGCAACACGGGCATCAGGGATCGCCTTCCGTGCCGGCCCCTCCAGGGCCGTGATCAGTAGGTCGATCAGGCGCACCGGGTGGGGAAACCACCGGGGATCCCCGAAGGCGAGATCGAGCAGAAGGGCGATCACAATCTGATATTCCAGTTTCATACACTACAGTCCCATCAGTTTACAGATCTCAGCCAGTAGCAACGTAACTAATCGTATATACATATATTTTAACTTGACAAACGATAAGACAATAAAGCACTATGCGCCATGGTTGTCAATGACTTTCAATCACGTACCCTTTGATTACAGGGGAATCTCCGACACTCTCTGATTCTTCCTCATTGCCTTTTTCTCCCCGAGGGTATATGAAAAAGCCATTCCATTTCCTCTGAAAGTCGAAAATCGGGACTTCGTCTATGGTGGGCGTTACTATGGATCAAAACATGCAGAACCTCGCTGAGCGAACTAAACAAGCCGTTGCCCACTATTGGCAAACGCGCTCTACCCAGAGACACAAGCAGGAAGAGGGAGGCAGAGCGGATCAAGGATTGCGAAGCGCCGTCACCGGCGGCGCACAGATGGACGGCTTTATTGACCTTTTCACTGAGCTCATCCAGTCTGCGGGTATGACGGGGCAATACATTTTTCGGAAGAGGGCTGTCGAGCTGCCCGGCTTCTTCAGGCCAACCAAAGAATGGGACTTGCTGGTCGTAAAGGACCGGATGCTGATAGCCGCGATAGAAGCCAAATCACAAGTGGGTCCCTCCTTCGGTAACAATTTCAATAATCGCACTGAGGAGGCGATGGGAAGCGCGCTGGATCTCTGGACCGCTTTCCGCGAGCGGGCATATCTTGACAGCCCGCAGCCTTTTTTAGGATACTTCTTCATGCTTGAAGATTGCGCGGCATCCAATAAGCCTGTCGCCGTCAAGGAGCCCCATTTCAAGGTCTTCCCGGAGTATATCGGCGCCTCGTACATGAGACGGTATGAATTGTTTTGCCGGAAGCTCGTACTGGAGAGGCACTATACCGCTTCGGCATTTATCACCTCCACCAGCGTTGAGGGCCTCGCGGGCGCGTATGCGGCACCTGCTCCCGATCTCTCTGTGGATCGGTTTGCGAGAATGCTGGTTTCACATGTAAGGACCTTTGTGTAAGCCTATGACGTCAACCACTCACAGACTCATCCATGGCGACGCCCGTGACCTTTCCTTCCTGAAGGACGAATCGGTCCATCTGGTCGTTACCTCCCCGCCATACTGGAACCTCAAGCGTTACAACGAGAATCCAGATCAACTGGGCCATATCCAAGACTACGAAGCCTTTCTTGCCGAACTGGACAAGGTCTGGCGGCATATCTTCAGGGTCCTTGTTCCAGGCGGACGGCTCGTTTGCGTCGTCGGCGACGTCTGTGTCGCCAGACGTGACTTTGGGCGGCATCTTGTCTTCCCCCTCCATGCCGACATCTGTGTCTTGTGCAGGAGGATCGGATTTGACAATCTGAATCCGATCGTCTGGCACAAGATTTCCAATGCCTCCTATGAAGTGTCCAACGGATCAAAGTTTCTCGGGAAGCCCTACGAGCCCAATGCCATTATCAAAAACGATATGGAGTTCATTTTAATGCAGAGAAAGCCGGGGGGATACCGCAAACCGACGGATCTGCAGCGGCAAAAGAGCATGATTGAAAAACAGAACTTCGGCAAATGGTTTCAGCAGATATGGAATCTTCCCGGCGCTTCTCTGAAAAACCACCCAGCGCCGTATCCGCTGGAACTTGCGGTGCGCCTGGTTCGGATGTTCTCTTTTACGGAAGACACAGTATTGGACCCGTTTTGCGGCTCCGGAACAACGCTGGTTGCCGCTTTGAGATACGAACGCAACAGCATCGGCGTGGAGATCGATCCGGAATACTGCCGTATGGCGGCGCGTTACCTGAAAGCTGAAAGCTCCGATCTGTTTTCGAAGGCTGAATTAAGATTCGAAAAGGCCGTCTACGAGAGAGAGCGTTTCATGATCAGAGAGGACGAAGGGCTTTACCATGTTCGGCCCGCCAAAAAACGTCTCAGTGAGGTAGGTGGGCAACGGGCTCCGGCGGATGGTTGATCGCACTATCCCTACCTATACGGCGGCGTATGCGGGATGCGCTTCCAGACATGCAGGAGAGGTCTGCCTGAATTGTGCTTAAAAATGCCTTCGCGACGGGTGACTCGACCAAAAGGTGAGCTGATTTCTCAAAAGAGCGGCCACCGATCCACCTTCCTTACCCAACCGCATCGCCAGCCACTGTTTTTTGATGCCAGTGATATCCCTTGACAAGCAAAAACAGCCCCACTATACTTCAGTCCATCGAAAGTAATACCTCATCAAAAAAATACTGGTGAAAGCCACAATGCGCAAAGAGCACCCACATACCAACACCGGCAAGCCCGATCGCGTACGTGAGCAACAATCCCTCGACTACGGTTCCGCCCCCCTTACCGACGCGCTTTTCCGCGACCCGGCTTTTATGGAGAACCGGGAAGTCCCTGTACACCGGTGGGTGCCATGGATTGCTGGGTTTTCTGCGCGCTTTGTCGAGGATTGCTTCAGGTCATTCCTGCCGGCCCACCCACCCCGAAGGTATCGCGTCCTGGACCCGTTCGCTGGCGTTGGCACAACGCTCATTTCTGCTATGCAGGCCGGCCATAACGCGGTCGGCTTCGAGATCAACCCCTATGCCGCGTTAGCTTGCAGGGCCAAAATCGAGGCTGTCTCCCTCGATTTGCAGCAACTGGACCAAGCGATTGCAGAATATGATCATACAAGCCGCAATGGTAGCCGGACCGCTGTGGGCGCGATTCCCCCGGGTTTCGCGTCACGCATCCCGTTTTTCAGTCCCAAGGTCGAGGAGCAGGTCCACGGATTCTTCAGCTTCTTAGATCGCGTTGCACCCCAACCACTGGTTGACCTCTTCAAGGTCGCGTTCGGTGCGGTCATGGTCGGATTCTCCAATTACACCTACGAGCCCAGCCTCTCCACCCGACCGGGCGCCGGAAAGCCCTTAATTGAGCAAGCCGACGTTCATGCGGCGGTTTTGGCGAAACTGCGGAAGATCCGTTCAGATATCGCTTGGCTTCAGTCGAGGCGCACCTCGTCAGACGCGCCACAAGGTGTTGTTCACTTGATGAGCTTCATGGAAGCCGGCCGCGTCCTTGAGCCCCATTGCGTGGATCTGGCGGTAACCTCGCCGCCCTACCTGAACAACTACCACTATGTGCGCAACACCAGGCCTCACCTCTACTGGCTCGGACTGATGGATTCCCCAAATGACCTACGGGACCTTGAACAGAACAACATTGGTAAGTTCTGGCAGACGGTTAGGGCGCAAGGCCGCATCGACATCACATTCGATGACAGCGCCTTGGTCGAGGTCCTAAGCGCGATCAGAGAGACTCGAACAGACAAGGGAGTTTACGGAGGTGGCGGTTGGGCGAACTACGCCGCGTCCTATTTTAACGATTCATACCGTTTCCTTGAGATTCTCTCCGGCTGCCTGAAGCCAGGTGGAGCCGCTGTCATCGTTGTTGGGAATTCCATCATCCAGGGACACGAGATCAAAGTGGACCAGGTGCTCGGTCGCATTGCCCTCCAACGCGGTTTTACCCTGGAGCGGATCGAGGTGCTCCGTACCAAGCGGGTTGGCGCCAGCATCACCAAGTCAGCCGTCCGAAGGGGTGAGACATCTCAAGCCCATCTCTATGAAAGCGCAGTCGTCCTGAGGCAGGCAGGAGCCACCCGATGAGCGGTCAGGACAGCGCCAATGATTCCAGGGCGCCAAAGCCCTACAACCCTTTGGAAAAACGCCGGTTAGCGGAGAGCATTGTCCGCGAGCTTCTCGCACGTCCAGCCGAGCCGCTCCCCCCACCCGAGCTGTTCGTGGGAGCTGGCATATACCTGATTTACTACGCAGGCGAACACATATTGTACAAGCCGCTCGCAGCCCTCAACAACACCGAGCCCACCCACCCGATTTACGTTGGCCAGGCCGCCGGTCCCGGCGCTAGAAAAGGCGGCTTCTCTGAAGGAACCAAGCAGCCGGCCCTCTTCAATCGCCTGAGCCAACACTCCGGTTCTCTCCGCCAGGCGACGAACCTGGACATAGAGGACTTCCGTTGCCGCTACCTCGTGGTGGACGATATCTGGATAGGTTTGGTCGAGAGCCTGCTCATAGAGCGCTATCGCCCCCTTTGGAACGTCGTTGTCGATGGTTTCGGCAACCATGACCCAGGCTCGGGACGCCACCAAGGCAAACGCCCTAACTAGGACACGCTGCACCCGGGCAGAGCATGGGCCAGTCGTCTGCAGCCCAGTACTCTGTCACTTGTTACGATCGAGCAGAAGGTCAGGGCCTACCTGTTAGCTTCGCCACAGCCCTGAGCACAGCCGGTATTAATTAACGTTTTTGTAACACTTCAATCCGCAATCAACGGTGCCGCAGAAACTCAATTCTCACAAGGTGAAAGAGAGAGAAGTACGATAGAACCGGATGAACACTAAATTTTTCGGCAGACATTGATCTTTTTGGAAAGAATGGAGGAAGGAACCAATATGGATGGATCGTTTTTCGCCTATCAGGTCGTTCGAGGGGGGGAGGCTTTCCAGGGGCGGATCGTGAAACTCCCTTTCAGCGAACTGCCGCCCGGGGATGTCCTGATCAAAGTCGACTATTCTTCACTGAACTATAAGGACGCGCTTTCCGCTACGGGGAATCCCGGCGTGACCCGGAAGTACCCCCATATCCCCGGCATCGATGCGGCGGGCGCCGTCGCCGAGTCCACGGCGGTAGCATTCAAAACCGGCGATCCGGTCCTCGTGACAGGATACGATCTCGGGATGGACACGGACGGCGGTTACGCAGAGTACTGCCGCGTCCCAGCGGGATGGGTGGTTCCGCTTCCGAAAGGGCTCGACCTCCGGGAGTCGATGATCCTCGGGACAGCCGGCTTCACCTCCGCGCTCGGGATCCGGCACATGCTCCACAACGGCCTTGCGCCCGAAAAAGGGCCGGTCCTCGTCACCGGCGCAGCAGGCGGCGTAGGAAGCGTGGCGGTTTCGATCCTCGCGAAGCTCGGCTTCCAGGTCACGGCGGCGAGCGATCTGACCCAAACGGACTACCTCAAGGAGATCGGCGCCGCCGAGGTGATCTCCTGGGAGACACTCAACACGGAATCCCCCAAGGCGATGCTCAAGGAGCAGTGGGCCGGAGCGTATGACACGGTGGGCGGGAAGACCCTTGAGAACGTGATCAAATCGGTCCGCTACCTTGGCGTCATCGCCAACTGCGGCATGGTCGGCGGCGGGGCGATCTCCACCTCCGTCTTCCCCTTCATCCTCCGGGGGATCAAGCTGCTCGGCACCGATTCGGTTCAGTGCCCGATGGACGTACGCCTCAAGGTCTGGGAAAAGCTCGCCGGGGAGTGGAAGCCCGCCCGCCTGGAGCGGTTGGTCAAGACGATCACCCTCGACGATCTGGACGATGCGATCCAGGTCATCCTGAAAGGGAAAAGCACGGGCCGGACCCTCGTCGTGCCGAAGACGAAGGCGAAAGACTAAACGGAGATCTTTTGCCGATCAGTCTTTTCCCCTCTGGTTCTACCCAAAGCGGAAATCCGCTCGATGAGGCCCTGTTTTGGTCGTGGTTACGCAGGGGACAAAGATGCGACAAATCAAGTTTAACGAAATCGAGGGTATTCGGGTCGGGCATGCCGAGGATCTGAAGGCGGCCACGGGCGCGACGGTCATTATCAGCGAGGAGGGGGCGACCGTCGGAGTGGACGTCAGAGGCGGCGCTCCGGGGACGAAGGAAACCGACCTGCTCGATCCGGTCAATCTCGTCGATAAGGTTCACGCCATCCTGCTCGCCGGGGGAAGCGCCTTCGGATTGGATGCCGCCGCGGGCGTTATGCAGTATCTTGAGGAGAGAAGCATCGGGTTCGACGTTCAGGTGACCAGGGTCCCCATCGTGTGCGGAGCCGTGCTGTTTGACCTCTTGATCGGCGATTACAGAATCAGGCTGGACAAGGAAATGGGGTATCGGGCCTGCCTGAACGCCTGCTCTACGGAGTGCCGACAAGGCTCCGTCGGAGCCGGTGCCGGGGCTACGGTGGGAAAGATCCTGGGCATGGGACGGGCCATGAAAAGCGGCCTGGGCTGCCATGCCGTCGAGGCGGGAGATCTCAAAGTAGGCGCCATGGTCGCGGTGAACTGTCTGGGCGATGTCGTGGATCCTCTTTCGGGGAAAAAGCTGGCGGGTCCGCTCAATGAGGATATGCGGACCCTGGCCGATACCGAAGAGATCATGATCGGCGCCTATACAGACAAAAAAAACCTTTTCAGCGGCAATACGACGATCGGCGTTATCGCCACCAATGCGACCTTTACAAAGGCGCAGGCGACCAAGCTTGCGTCCATGGCGCAAAACGGGTACGCAAGAACCATGAGACCGGCTCACTCCATGTACGATGGAGATACGATATTTGCCATGTCAACCGGCCGAGTGGAGGCGGATCTCAGCGTCGTCGGTCTGCTTGCGGCAAGGGTCATGGAAAGGGCGGTGATCGCTGCGGTCAAAAATGCCGAACCGCTCTGCGGCCTCAAATGCCATGGTGATCTTGAATCCTCGACGGGCTGAACAGGACTGTACCGCCTTGGTTCCCGATCTTCCGTCAATGAAAAAGGCAAGTTTTTAGGTTCATACGACTAAATGCCCCTTCCTGGAATCTTTATTTGACGCGCTTTCTGGAAGGGTGTAAATTTCCATCGCAACTTCTTAAAATCGTAAAATTGTTTTGGGGGCTCAAAAACCATTATGGCGACCCTAAATTTTGGATTGAGTAATAACAAGGAAGGGTAGAGAATATATGGGAATAATATTCAAAGAATTTAAAACTGATACATACTGTGAAAATTGCAATACAGAATTTCTTAAACAATTCGATGCATTTAGTGAAATCATAGAGCGGCCGTTACAATGCTCAAAGTGCGGTGGCTTGCTATCGTTGGCTTATGATGAAGGTTTTTATGTCCTAAGAGGTACCAACATAAAAATACCTTTTGAATCTCCTTATGCTAAAATATTTATACGTATTCCTGCATTTGTCGTGATGAGTATTCCCGTTATTTTGATCATGTTTTGGCTGATCGATGTAATTTCCTATGCCTTGGGCGATGCAATAAAAAGAGCCCTTCTTATTCCAATGTGGTTAAGGCTATATGGTACTGAATGGCCAGCAATTTTTCCGGGGTTATTGATAGTATATTTTATTTTCCAAGTAGCTGGATTGATTTACAATAATAGAAAATTAGTAGAATATAGCAAAACCTTAAAAAAAATAGCAGACGAATCAAAAAAAGGCAATTAAAAATACTCTAAATGGAGGCCATTTGATATCAAGGCTTTTATCGATGGAGATTGGATAGATGACTTCAGATATTTGAAAGAGGCCATACACGAAAACGACAAATTAAGAGAAACTGAGAAAGCAGATGACCCCAAAAAGGTATAAGAACTTAAATATGACTTCGGGATTGAGTAAAAAAACAATGAGTAATCGTTACCTATGCGGACTTACAACACTGGGCGTAGAGTTGAATCCGCCGTACTTGGGCAAGTGGCCGCTGAAGATTGGTCAGTACATGCTCAACTTCGGTGCTATTGAAATGCTCTCGTATCAGTACCTGAATGCGCTCGAAGCAACGCGCGCAGAATTCAATAAGAATCTCGACTGCTTGCTCGGCGGTAGGATAGAGCGTATTCTGACACTTGTAACTGCTGCATCCGCGATCACGGCCGCTGACAAAGACCAGATCAAGGGCCTCTGGCTTGAGGCGAAGGATCTCGCGATATGGAGAAATAGGATTGCTCACAATCCAGTATTGCCGACGTGGAAACCAGGAAGTAATTCCGATCGCGATCCGCCGGATCTTATTGGAGTACCGGACATGAGGCAAATAAGGTCCTCGGATGTCAGCGACGCGATATCTCTCGACGGCATGAACAAACTCATTGACGCCTCTGCCGACCTAGGGAAGCGAATTCACGAGGTGTCACGCAAACTGCCGCAGACCCAAACCATTGCAGTCGATCACGCCGACAAGAGGCGCTCCAGCTGAATGGCAGCGTTCTGCATTCTATAGATAATCTTCGATAGCTCCAATTATTACCTACCGTTTGTTTTGTAGGTGTAACTTAGTCAAGTCCCATTTTAATAGATTATCAAATCAAAAGTACGTGTGAACCGGATGAATCAGTTTTTATTTATTTCGATATCAAAGGAGAAGATCGTGAGAGAGACTGATTTGTTGCGGGGGAGGGGCAGGCCCGGCTCCGACCTGAACATCCACACAAGCCGGACCCGAAGCTGGTAGTCGAGTGCTTTGCCAGGGGGGAAATCCATGTTGTCGCCTACGACTGAAATCACACGCTGTTCGAGACGGATAGACGCATTGAAGGAAGCCGTTCAGGGTGCGAAACCCGGGGTTTGCACCGAGCGGGCCATGATCTGGACGCGGTACTTCAAAGACAAAGAGAATCGGAAGAAGTCGCCCACTATTCAGATCGCGGAGGCCTTGACGGAGGTCCTGAAAAACAAATCGATCCGGATCTATCCCGACGAAGCGATCGTGGGCAATTATTCGTCCAAGCGGGTTGGAGGCGCCATCTACCCGGAGCTCCACGGCATCCCTGTCATTGCCGAGGCGCACACGTTCGCCAAGAGAAAGACCAACCCGCTGGAGATGTCGAATAACGAGCTCAGGCAATTGCTCTCCATCGTCCCCTTCTGGCTGCCGCGATTCCTCGCGATGAAACTGGAGATGGGATTTGTAAAGAAGCTGGCCTTCATCGCCGATCAATTGACGGCAAAATTCTATCTCATCAACGAACTGGGCGGGGTGGCCCACATAGCCCCGGATTATGGGAAACTCATCGCCGTCGGAATGGAGGGGATCGCGGCCGAGGCCGAGGGATACCAGAAGGACGCTCCGCGGGGGTCGGAATCGTGGTGTTTCTATGAAGGGGTGAAGATCATCGCCGAGGGCCTCGCCCGCTTCGGCCAGCGGTATGCCGGCCTGGCCCGGGAAATGGCCTCGGAAGAAAAAGAGCCCATGCGAAAAGCGGAATTGGAAACCATCGCTGAGGTGTGTCAGAGGGTGCCCCGCCTGGGCGCCAGGACATTTCACGAGGCCCTCCAGTCCCTCTTCTTCGCCCAGATCGCCATCAACCTGGAAAGCCTGGACAACGGCATCTGTCCGGGCCGGATCGACCAGTACCTCTATCCCTACTACCGGACCAGTCTGAAGGAGGATCCCTCCTTCTCTTCACAGCGGGCAAAGGAACTTCTCGCCGCCTTTTCGATCAAGATGGCGGAGATCATCCCCGTCTTCTCGAAACCGATGATGCGGTTCCACGGGGGCATGTTCAACGGGCAGGTGGTCACCGTGGGAGGGGTGGACGAAAACGGCAACGACGCCTCCAATGAGCTCAGCGACCTTCTCCTCGACATCATGGATGAGCTCCGGATGCGCCAGCCGAATTTTCACGCCCGGGTGCACCGATCCTCCCCCGAGGCGTACAGGCATAAAATCAACCTGACATTGGCCTCCGGCAGCGGTTCGCCCGCGCTCTACAACGACGAGGTGATTATCGAGGCCCTCTGCAGGCACGGCTATCAAACGGCCGATGCGCGAAACTACACCGCCGTCGGATGCGTGGAACCCGTTTGCCAGGGGAAGAGCTTCTCCTCCACCGATGCGGCCCTCTTCAACGTCCCCATCATGCTGGAGCTGGCCCTCAATGAGGGACGGCGCTTCGGTTCCTTTTTCCGGAGCGGCCCGAAGACCAAACCGGCAAGCCGGATGACATCCATGGAGGATGTCCGGGAGGCATTCGAAGAGCAGCTGAATTTCTTTGTCAGGCGATTGATCGGCGATCTGCACCTGGTGGAGAAGGCCAACCACAAAGAGCATCCCACGCCGTTGAGCAGCGCGCTGCTCGAGGGTTGCCTGAAGTCTGGCAGATGTTCCACCGGCGGCGGCGCCGTCTACAATTTCTCCGGCGTTCAGTGCGTGGGGCCTGCCGACACGGGCGACGCCCTTTACGCCATCGACCGGGCGGTTTTTCGGGAGCGGAGAATGACCCTGCCGGGGCTCGTGGAACTCATGGGGAAGGACATCCCTGATCAGAAATGGCTGTTGTACTTCAAAGGCCTGGAGAAATTCGGCAATGACGAGCCGGAGGCGGACGGATGGACCCGATACGTCATCGCCGCCTTCGAGAGCGCGCTTAGCGGACATACGAGCGCCAGGGGTGGCCGGTATGTGACCGGCCTCTACTCGGTCACGGCCCATCAGTATTTTGGGAAAATCACCGGCGCTCTGCCCCACGGACGCCGGCGGGGCGAGGCCTTCGCCTCCGGGATCGCCCCGGTGAACGGCATGGATCGAAAAGGCCCGACGGCCCTCTTAAACTCGGTCAACAGCATCGATTTTACCCGGATCGCCAATGGGGCCAACCTCAATCTCCAGTTTGACCGGGCCCTCCTGAAGGGTGAAAAGGGGGCCTTTCTCCTTGACGCTTTATTGAAGACCTACTTCGAACGGGGAGGAATGCAGGTCCAGGTGAATGCCTTCGATCCCCAGGTCCTGGTGGAAGCAAGGAATGACCCGCGCAAATATCCCCATCTCCTGGTCCGCGTTTCCGGATATTCCGCCTATTTCAACGACCTGGCGCCGGCCATGAAGGAGGAGATCATCAGCCGAACCGTGATCGCCTCCATCCATTGACATTAAATCCGACTGACCCCCAAATACGGAATGGGGATAAATAAACATCCAGATAAATGATAAAGGAGGAGTCATGAAGGTAATCAAGGTTGACCAGATAAAAAAGGAGCTACAAGTAAAGCCGCTTTTTACGGGCTCCGTTACACAGCAGACCATTATCGATGCGAACCTCAGCAACCGATTTGCGATCAGGCAAGTAAATTTTGACAAAGGCGTCAGAAACAAGTTTCACACCCATAGTATTGAACAGATTCTGATTATCACCGAAGGTAAAGGTATAGTTGCCACCGACAAAGAAGAGATTATCGTTGTACCGGGCGATATCGTTTTCATTCCGGCAAACGAAAAACACTGGCATGGCGCTACCAGAGACAGTACCTTCTCCCATCTCTATGTGATGGCGCCGGAACAGAAGACCACCCAGTTCGAAGACTAACTCTTCAGACCTTGTGTTCGGCTGTCTTGGTGACGAAGAAACCAAAAGTCTATGATGAAACTATTTTTTTCAAAGAGATTAATCCTTGCGGGTTTTTCTGTACAGGCCATCATCCCTTTTCTACGGTCGAGCGCTTTGGACACTGGTATTATTGCAGAGGTCGTGACAAGGAGGCCGGTATTCACTCGTCAGGAATGGAGGTTTTTTACACGAGATAGAGATCTCGCTATAAAAACAGCTAAATCACACATAGAACAAATAAGGATTGAGACGACCCCGGAGGGTCGTCTCAATCCTTATTTGTTAGATCAACTGGCAAAAGACATAAGTATGGACCCCTTCGACCTCCTTTTCCCGCATCCTCCTTGAGAATGTTCCCGCCGTGCGCAATGTGATATAAAAAAAAGGTAACCCTGCATCGAAAAGATATGCAGAAATCGATCCCCCTACTATGCATAACTCTGCCGTGCGGTTAATAACCTCCCCACTCGAAACTGAATCGTTACTTCCCCCCCCCCCTAATTTTCTATTGACAATAAAATATGGCAAGCTATAGTCTCGTATCGACTTTTTATGGTTAACTAAAGATCTGCCGGACTTTTGACCGAAAGGCCCGGCCTGTTTAATACGTGGGTGTAGATCATGGTGGTAGAGACATCCGCATGTCCCAGCAGTTCCTGCACCGTGCGGATATCATAACGCGCCTCAAGCAGATGCGTGGCAAAGGAGTGGCGTAAGGTATGACAACCGACCCTCTTATTTATGCCCGCCCGCAATGTCGCCTCTTTCACGGCTTTCTGGATCAGACTCTCATTGATATGGTGCCGCCGCACCTTGCCGCTTCGCGGGTCCACCGAAAGACTCCCCCTTTCCACCTCGCCGGGAAGCACGCTGTCACGAAATTCGCCTCTTTTAGCAATTGTCTCTCGACCATTTGGCGAGGGATGCGGTGTCTTCTCAAAGGCGTAGTGGGGCAAGAACATCTCGTAGAGAATCTTCAGGGCATGGTTGGCCTGTCTGACCTGCCAGTCAGCAACGCCTTGACGTTGCGCCAAGTCTGCCAGAAAGGCATGAATATCTTTTCCCGACCGGTCCTGCAAACGCTTTTCCGGCAAAAAACGGGCAAAGGCCTGTGCCCATCGCACATAAAAGGACGAACGGTCAGGGCTTACCCTGTTCTCCTCCGCGCAGGCCCGGAAAGCTTCCCAGAATTTCTGCTGCTCTTCGTTTGGGGGGAATTTCATGGCTATGTTCCCTAAAGTGCCATTGTTTCATGATGTTAAGTAGAGAACGGCACGATTGTACTATACGGAATTATCTTATCGCAATATAATTTTTCTGTCTACTATATGTTAGCTGAAAGTGGAACAAATGGACCAAGACATGACCAAGACAGTGATAGGATTTGCGATGGCTCTGGTAGAAAGGCAACATCGGTTTTTCTTGGACGAGTCAATCGACAACTCGGAACATGTACCAGCCATCAGACGAATTGCCGACACAGCCCATGCATACCTGAAAAGTTTGGGCATCCCCTCAGAGACGTGTAACAAAGTCAAAAAAGAATTGATCGCACGGGCCAGAGATCTCTTTATTGCGGAGTGGATGAGAACGCTCGATGAAGACGACGGGCCACCAGACGAGGAAGGCCGCAGGGAAGCCATGAGGACTTTCGACCAATTGCTGAAAGGCGAATAGAGAAGAGCTAACAAGCGGCTCCACCGGATCGCCGGGAAACCCGGCTCCCGTTGAGCCTTGACGTTAGCTTTTAAAATAAGGAGGCTTTAATTGGCAGATTTTATATTGACTATTATTACATCTGCGTCGGTAAGTGCTTTGCTCACCGGACTTCTGTTATGGCTGGCCAAATCATGGATTAGCGAAAGACTAAAGAACGCAATTAAGTCAGAATATGATCAGAAACTGGAAACTCATAAGGCAGAACTTAAAGCTGAGTCTGACGTAGCAACTGAAAACTTGAAGTCAAGATTGAGCATTACAGCAATTG
>CAZINF010000003.1:0-55617 GCA_964540555.1 uncultured Syntrophus sp.
TCCCGGAGACGGGTCCGATGCCGGGGAGCACCCCGACCAGCGTCCCGATGAAACAACCCACCAGGGCCCAGAAGAGATTCTGGAATGTCAGAGCGGTGGCAAAGCCCTGGAAGAGATAGTCAAAGGAAAACCCCATGGTGACCCCCTACTCAAACAGAAAACCCGAGGGGAAGGAGAGCCCCAGCAGGCGAATAAACAGAATGTATGAGACGACCGCGGTGATAAAGCTGATCACTATCGCCATCAGCCATTTTGACCGCTTCAGATACCAGATCGAAAAGGCGATGTAGGCAAATGTGGCGAGCGGGAGCCCAAGCGGGTTCATAAGGGCGATGTAGCACCCCAGGCTCGCGAGCGTGACCAGGATCGTCCGGAACCCCTCCCCATCAGGCCATTTGATCGCGAGATCCGCCTCCCGTATGCTCCAGGATTTCAGGGCCAGTCCGCTTCCGCATATGAGGAGCAGGATGCCGACGGCCATGGGAAAGGTCCGGGGAGGCAGGCGATGTGCGGCCCCTCCCGTGATGAACATCGACGCGGACATGATGAAAATGCCGAACAGGGCGATAAAACATCCCACGGCGATATCGGCAACTCTTTGAGTCTTCACAACCACCTCCTGGTGCACTGAGTTTTTTCGAGGACGGCGCCTCCTGAGGTTTGAATCCGCCATTGCTATGGCAGATCGACAACACTCGCCCTAATCTCGCCAAGATGGGCAATATCAGCGACTGCGCATGTAGCATTAATTCAAGGTGATCGCAAGGATATTGCCAATTGCCAAAGGCAATGCTATTCGCCTGTCCGGCAAGACGCCCCGTGCATTACAGCCTTGCCACGGCGCTCGCTCTCCAAGTCCGGCGATGACGCCGACGGTTTCTATGCCTCCTGCAGGAGCTTTTCGACCAGTTTCACCCCGCCGCCGGCGTCGTGGGCGTAGCCGTCCGCGCCGATGTCGCGGGCATACTTCTCGTTCACCGGCGCGCCCCCGACCATCACCTTCACCACGTCGCGCAATCCCGCACCCGCCAGCGCCTCGATCACCTGCTTCATCTGCGGCATCGTCGTCGTCAACAGCGCGGACAAACCCAATATCTCCGGCCGAAACTCCTTCACCATCTGGACGAATTTAGCAACGGGCACATCGACGCCGAGATCCTTCACCTCGTACCCCACCCCCCGGAGCATCGTGATCACCAGGTTCTTCCCGATGTCGTGCATGTCGCCCTTCACCGTCCCGATCATCACCCGGCCTTTTGCCCCCGCCTGCCCGACCGTCAGGTAAGGCTCCAGCGCCGATACCGCCTCGTTCATCACCCGCGCCGACAAGAGCACCTCCGGGATGAACGCCTCCCCGCTCCGGAATCGCTCCCCGATCACCTCCATCGCCGAGAGCAACCCCCGCTGCAAGATGTCATCCGCCTTTGCCCCGCGCTCCAAGAGCTCAAGAATGTGCCCCCGAACCGATACCTGATCCCCGCCCAGAACGTCGTCCTGCACCTGGCGGAACTGCTCATCCCTCTCCGGCTCAGCCGAACCACGTTTCTCTACCCCGCTCACCGCCGACGGCGTCACCGGGCGAAACGCACCCCCCTCCAGCGGCAGACGCCCCTCTTTTTCCACCCGCTCCCCGATCCGCACCAGTCTCTCGAAAACCGCCTGCGGGGGGGTAGTGTCGGCGATCCCCAGGATCATCCTCGTCCCCGGGGCCACCGCCTTGAACAGGTGGTCCAGGTACCCTTCGAACTCCTCGTCCGTCGTCGACTCCCGCAAGAGCAAGGTCGAGGGGATCCCCCCGAAGATCGTCAGCGTGTCCGCCCACCGGCGGTAATACTCCTCGATCGTCACCTTTGTCATCGGCGCCGGGCAGACCGCTTCGGCCACGTGCATCCCCGAGTCCCGGATCAGGTCCATCAACCCTTCGTTCTCTCCGTCGCAATGGCAAGAGACGTATTTCCCGCACGCCCCGAGACGCTCGGCAGCCCTGCGGATCCAGGGGAGAAGCTCTTTTTCAAAATAGGGGGGGTAGGTGATCATCTCATCGTAGTTTCCCCCCCAGTGGACCATTTCGGCGGGCGAGGCGGCGGTCAACTGCAGGCCCTTGTCGTAGAACGGCGCCATGCTCTCGGCCAGGCCCCGCATCTCTTTTTGATAATCGCTGTAATGAAAGTAAAACTCCGTGGCATCGAGAAACTGCTTCTGGATGTGGTGAATCGGCGAAGCGCAGCCGGTGAAGTATGCCGTCGCAATCCCGTCCTCGCCGATCTCCTGCTGCAGCCGCTCGAACTCTTCATAACGGGGAGCCAGGTCCGTGTTTTCGAACAGGCAGGCCACGATCGCGTAATCCTCACGCTTTTTGATGACTTTTTTGGCTATCCAGGGGATGGAGATGCCGGCCTTTTTCATCTCCTCGCTGTATACGGTGACGGTCCGCACCATCCCCTTGGGCGTATGGTATTCAACAGTTGTGCGCCCCTCTTCCCGCTGGATGCGGATCTCCACCTTCGGCGAAAAAACGACGCGGACGACCTGCTCCCTGAGGGAGAAAATTCCCAGCGCGCGGTGGAGCATCGCGTCCGGTTCCGGTTGGTTGGCAAAATCGGGAACGGCTTTGTGTAAAGCCCATCCCTCGGCGCGGCAGATCTGGTCCGGACTCTTCCCCCTGTGCCTCTCCGGCAGGGTATGGGCGAGGGCGTTGGCGTTGTGCCACAGATCCAGTCTCGGAACGTAGGGGAGGCGATCGGCCATCTCGCCTTGGATCGCCTTGAGGATTCGTTCTTTATGTGTCATTGGGAAAAGCCTCCTTCTGTCTGTTTGCCCCGTTTTGCCGCGCTAAAGACGGATAGGGTAAACGATCGACTGCAAATCAGTTTACGGGATAATGGCAGCTCAGCCAATGATCCGGTTCGATTTCAACAAACTCCGGCGCAACCCGTTCGCACTCCCCACGGCGATAGGGACAGCGGGGGTGAAAGACGCACCCCGAAGGGGGGTTGATCGGCGACGGGACGTCCCCGGGCAGGATGATCTTTTGTTTCAGGATCTTGGGATCCGGCATGGGGACGGACGAAAGCAGGGCCTCCGTGTAGGGATGGCGGGGCCGCTCGTAAATATTCCCGACCCCCGCCAGTTCCATCACCTTGCCCAGGTACATCACGGCCACCCGGTCGCTCATGTACTCCACCACGCGCAAATCGTGCGCAATGAACAGGTACGTGAGCTGGAACTCCTTCTGAAGATCCCGCAGCAGGTTGAGGACCTGCGCCTGGATCGATACATCGAGGGCCGATACCGGTTCGTCGGCGATGATCAGGCGGGGACGCAGGACAAGGGTGCGGGCGATGGCGATACGCTGGCGTTGTCCCCCGCTGAACTGGTGGGGATAGCGCTTCATGTCTTCCGGACGGAACCCCACCCGGGCAAGGACTTCCGCCACCCGGTCGCGAATCTCCCCCCGGGATCGGCACAGCTTGTGAATCCGCAGAGGCTCGGCGACGATCCGCTCTACACTCATCCGGGTGTCCAGGGCGGCGTAGGGGTCCTGAAAGATCACGGTCATCTTCTGTCTGAGCGGGTGCATCTCCGCATCGCTGAGGGCAAGGATGTCTTTCCCCTCGAACCGGACCCGGCCTGCCGTCGGTTCGATGAGCCTCAGCAGCATTCGTCCCACCGTGGTCTTGCCGCAACCGCTCTCCCCCACCAGCCCCAGGACCTCGCCGGTATGAATCTTGAAGCTGACCCCGTCCACGGCATGGACGCACCCCACAGGCCGGGAAAAGACTCCTCCCCGGAGGGGAAAATCTTTTTTCAGGTTCTCCACTTCGAGAAGCGGTTCGGTGCGATTAACAGACATTTTCCACTCGTCGAGATATTTGGCAATCGCGATCCCTCAAGTTACACAAAGGTCTCTTATCTCCCTTAAGTTCCATAGAGCCAGCAGGCCGCCTGGCGGCCGGAAGCGGGCACGAACAGGCCCGGGGTCTTTTCCCCGCAAACATCCATCTTCCTGGAACAGCGCGGATGAAAGGGACAGCCCAACGGCATGTTCGTCAGTGCGGGAACCATCCCCTTGATCTCGCTCAGCCTCGATTTCTCCCGGATGGCTCTGTCCGACGGGATGCTCCCCAGGAGCCCCAGGGTATAAGGGTGGCAGGGGTTTTCAAAAATATCGGCCACCGGCGCCTGCTCCACTATCCTTCCGGCATACATCACGATCACCCGGCGGGCGGTTTCGGCGATCACCCCCAGGTCATGGGTGATGAACATGATCGCCGTCCCGAATTTGCGCTTCAACTCATTCATCAGCTCCAGGATCTGCGCCTGGATCGTCACATCCAGGGCGGTGGTCGGTTCGTCGGCGATCAGCAGACTGGGGTTGCAGGAGAGGGCCATGGCAATCATCACCCGCTGACGCATCCCTCCGCTCATCTGGTGCGGATACTCGTGGAAACGCCGCTCCGGAGAGGCGATCCCCACTTCCCCCAGCATCGCCACCGCCCGTTCGCGGGTCGCGGACCGGGACAGGTCCTGATGCAGGCGGATCGCCTCGACGATCTGGTCTCCCACCGAATAGACCGGGTTAAGCGAGGTCATCGGTTCCTGGAAGATCATGCCGATTTCGCAGCCGCGGACGGAGCGCATCTCTCTGCCGGTGAGCGCTGTCAGCTCCCGCCCCTTGAACCAGATCCTTCCCCCCGCGATCCGTCCGGGCGGGGACGGGAACAGCCGCATGATGGAGAGGGCGGTCACGCTCTTGCCGCAGCCCGATTCGCCCACCACCCCGAGGGTCTCTCCTCCCTGAATCTCAAAATCGATCCCGTCGACGGCCCTGGCCACCCCCCGAGCGGTATCGAAATAAGTTTTCAGCCCCTCTACCTTGAGAAAGACGGGCGGTTCACTCGTTTGGGTCAACTATCGTCCTCCTGTCGTTTTCAGGTATGGCGGATTCGCGGGTCCAGAAAGGAGTAGCTGATGTCGGCCAGCAGGTTGAGAAAGGTCACCGCCAGCGCCACCAGCAGCACCCCCGTCTGGAGCACAGGGAAGTCGTTGAAGAGGACCGCGTTCATGAGCAACCGGCCGATCCCCGGCAATGAAAAGACCACCTCGATAATCACGATGCCGCCGATGAGACGGCCGATCCGCATCCCCAACAGGGTCACCACCGGAATGAGGGCGTTTCGCAGGACGTGACGGATGATCACCTGGAACTCGGGAACCCCCTTGGCCCGCGCCGTCTGGACAAATTCCTCGTTGAGCACCTCCAGCATTGACGAACGGAGCTGCCGCATGATCTCCGCCGCAACCACCGAACCCAGGGAGATCGCCGGCAGGATCATGCCCTTGAGATTGCCGACCAGGTTTTCCCCTGGCGAGACATACCCCGACGAGGGAAGCCATCCCAGCCAGATCGAAAAGACCAGGATGAGGACCATCCCCAGGAAGAACTGCGGCATGGCGACGCCGCTCACGGCGATCACCGTTCCGGCGGTGTCCACCCAGGTGTTCGGACGGAGGGCGGAAAAGATCCCCATCGGAATCGCGATCAACAGGGCAAAGAGAATCCCCAGACCTAAAAGCTCCAGGGTAACGGGGAGCCTCTGGCCGAAGAGGGTCAGGACATGGACGCGGGTCCGGATGGAGATCCCGAAGTCGCCGCTGACGAGCGCCCCCAGCCATTTGAAGTACTGGACCACGATGGGTTTGTCCAGACCCAGCTCTTGACGGAGGTTCTGGATCATCGCCTCGCTGGCCCCTTCCGACCCGACAATAGAGAGCGACGGATCGCCCGGAAGCACCATGGAGAGGGTAAAGGAGATCAGGCTGACGACAAACAGCGTAATTAAGGTTTGCAAAATTCGTCTGATGAGAAAGGCTTTCAATAGCGCTCCTTAACGCTGGATCCCGTTTCTATGCACTATGCACTTTGACTGAGCTGCTTGGGGTCGAGGATCAACCTCAGCCAGTCTCCGAGGACGGAGAAGGCGACAGTCGTCACATAGATCCCCACCCCCGGCATCACCGAAAGCCAGGGGGCCCGTTCCAGCCATTTATAGCCCGTCTGGATCATAACCCCCCAGCTTGGGGTAGGCGGCTGGATCCCCACCCCCAAAAAGCTCAGGCTGCTTTCCAGGACGATCGCCGTTCCCACGGTGAGGGTGGCCTGAACGATGAGAGGCGCGGCCAGGTTGGGCAGCACATGGGTGAACAAAAGCCGGGCCGGCTTGCACCCAAAGGCCTTGGCAGCCATGATGAAGTCCCGCTCCAGGATCGAGAGGGCCTGGCCGTACACCAGCCGGGCGAACAGCGGGCTGTAGACGACGGCGATGGCCACAATCACCGTCACGATACCCGGCCTCATGCTGGCCGAGAGGGCCAGCGCCAGGAGGATCATCGGAAAGGCCCAGATGGCGTCGACGATGCGCATGATGAGGGCCTGGATCGGTTTGAAATAGGCCGCCGCCAAACCCATCACCGTCCCCAGAAGGAGGGCGAAAAAAACAGAGACGAGGCCAACCACAAATGAGATCCGGGCCCCGGTCACGAAGCGGCTGAAAACGTCCCTGCCCAGATCGTCTGTCCCGAAGAGGTTCTTCCAACCGGGCGGATCCAGGGGCATAAACTGGACCGCCAGGGGATCGTATGGAGCGAGCCGGCTTTCCAGAATCGCAAAGACCGCCAGAATCAGCAGCGCCAGGATACTCAACCAGATCGATGCCCGCAGGGGAAATTTCATCTTCCTCACCAGAGAAAACAGCAGGGAAGGCGTCCTTCGATGCTCCCTGAATCACCTTCCCATCCCGCAGGATCAGGCCAACCAGACCTCGCTTCCCACCAGCGAGCGCCAGTTGTTCCGCAACCCTTTGACTTTTTTGTGCGTCCCCGCGGCATGGGTAAGGGCTGTCGCAGAAGTGAGGAGCGCCTGATCGTAGACGATCTTGAGCGCCCCCTTCATCAGTTCGTGGCGTTTCGCCTCGCTGGAGGCCTCATTGTGTTCGTCGAGGATCCGGTCGAGCTGGGGTACGGAGATGTTGGACCAGTTCCCGGGCTCCTTGCTGGCAAGTCTAAACCGGTTGAAGCCGCCGATGTTGGTCGCCGCCTGCCAGAATCCGATCTCGAAGTCGTCCTTCTTCATGCTCTGGATCCACTCCAGACGCTCGGTCGCCTTCAGTTCCGTCTTGATCCCCACCGCATCCCACATCGCTTTGAGGAGTTCGCCGTAGGTGGTATCCGGCTCCCGGGAGATGACCGAGACACGGACCGTCACCCCCTTGGGATAGGCGGCATTGACCAGCTCTTTGGCCTTCTGGGGATTGTAGGTGTAATCGGGCCAGTCCTTGGGCGACCAGCCGGGCTGTCCCTGCGCGATATAGGGGTACTGGTGGGGGCGGGAGACGCCGAAACCGGTGATCTTGGCAAAGCGGACCCGGTCGATCGCATAGCAGCAGGCGCGGCGCAGCTCCAGGCTGGTGAAAGGCCCCTTGCGCGGGTTGAACCCGCAGCACACGTCCTGAAACTCGAAGGGGGGCATCTCTATATAGAGGAGGTCGGGGCTCTCCTTGATCCTGGAAACCTCGCGAGGGGGAGGGAAATGGACGGTGTCCAGCCCGCCGGAACGGAGGTCCAGAACCGCCTGGTCGATCTTCGGCCGGTAGTGCTCTTCCATCCCGTCCAGGTAGGGAAGGGCCTTGCCGTCGACCCCCTGCTTCCAGTAGTCGGGAAACCGCTCCATGACGACCTTCTCGTCAACGATCCAGTTCTTGTAGCGGAAGGCCCCGGTGCCGCAGCCTTTGCGGGCCAGCTCGTCGTCGCCGTGTTTTTCCTGGAAGCTCTTCGAAACCATTCCCGCCTGGCCACGGGCGGTGGAGAGGGTATAGATCAGACCCGCCGAAGGGTGCTTCAGGTTGATGGAGATCGTCTGTTCGTTGAGCACATCGACGCTCTCGATCTCTTTGAGATCCTGGGCCAGGAAAGATTTGGGATGCAGGCGCAGCCGGTCGAGGTTCCATTTGGCCGCCGCCGCGTCGAGCCTGCTGCCGTCGTGGAATTGAACCCCTTTGCGGAGGGTGAAGAGCAGCCGCTTGTCGCTCTTCTCCGCACGCCACTCGGTGGCCAAGCTGGGGACCAGTTTGAATTCGGAGGTTTTCGGATCGATGATCACATCGACGAGGCAGTCGTACATCCCTCCGATGCAGGTGAAGGTCTCGCTGACCCGATGGGCGTCCAGACTGGGAGTGGTACGGTTCCGGGCATAGCGCCAGATACCGCCCCGTTTCACCGGTTCGGCGGCCCAGGTTGAAATGAACGGGCTCCCCGCGAAGGCCAGCGCCGCGGTCCCCACGACCGTTCCCTTGACAAACTCCCTTCTGGTCAATCCTTTCGACATGGCATCCTCCTTGTTGACTTCTTTTTGTCATTCCGTGCTTGACTAAGCCTGCCCCGGACCTGATCCGGGGAATCCAGTGAGTGCAATGGGTTCTGGACCCCGGCGCCTGCCCCGGACACCGATCCGGGGTCCACCGGAGTGACGGGTTTACGTGGCCGTCAATCCTGTCCTTTTCTCATTTCGCAGTGGAGGAGCCCCGGCCTCCATTGTCGAGACGCTCGAATCCTCAGTTCTCTCTCCCCAGGAGTTTCCCAACCAGTTTCACCCCGCCGCCGGCGTCATGGGCGTAGCCGTCGGCGCCGATGTCCCGGGCGTACTTCTCGTTCACCGGCGCGCCCCCGACGATCACCTTCACTCCGTCGCCCAATCCCGAACTTCTGAGAGCCTCGATCACCTGTTTCATCTGCGGCATCGTTGTCGTCAACAGCGAAGACAAACCCAATATCTCCGGCTGAAACTCCTTCACCATCTCGACGAATTTAGCGACCGGCACATCCACGCCGAGATCCTTCACCTCGTACCCCACCCCCCGGAGCATCGTGATCACCAGGTTCTTCCCGATGTCGTGCATGTCGCCCTTCACCGTCCCGATCATCACCCGGCCTTTTGCCCCCGCCTGCCCGACCGTCAGGTAAGGCTCCAGCGCCGATACCGCCTCGTTCATCACCCGCGCCGACAAGAGCACCTCCGGGATGAACGCCTCCCCGCTCCGGAATCGCTCCCCGATCACCTCCATCGCCGAGAGCAACCCCCGCTGCAAGATGTCATCCGCCTTTGCCCCGCGCTCCAAGAGCTCAAGAATGTGCCCCCGAACCGATACCTGATCCCCGCCCAGAACGTCGTCCTGCACCTGGCGGAACTGCTCATCCCTCTCCGGCTCAGCCGAACCACGTTTCTCTACCCCGCTCACCGCCGACGGCGTCACCGGGCGAAACGCACCCCCCTCCAGCGGCAGACGCCCCTCTTTTTCCACCCGCTCCCCGATCCGCACCAGTCTCTCGAAAACCGCCTGCGGGGGGGTAGTGTCGGCGATCCCCAGGATCATCCTCGTCCCCGGGGCCACCGCCTTGAACAGGTGGTCCAGGTACCCTTCGAACTCCTCGTCCGTCGTCGACTCCCGCAAGAGCAAGGTCGAGGGGATCCCCCCGAAGATCGTCAGCGTGTCCGCCCACCGGCGGTAATACTCCTCGATCGTCACCTTTGTCATCGGCGCCGGGCAGACCGCTTCGGCCACGTGCATCCCCGAATCCCGGATCAGGTCCATCAACCCCTCGTTCTCCCCGTCGCAATGGCAGGAGACGTATTTCCCGCACGCCCCGAGACGCTCGGAGGCCTTGCGAATCCAGGGGACGATCTCCTTTGCAAAGAAGCTGGGATAGGTGATCATCTCATCGAAGTTGCCTCCCCAGAAAATCACCTCCGCCGGCGAGGCGGCAATCTGGTCGATGATCTGGTCGAAAAAATTCCCGACGCTGGAGGCAAGGGCCTGCATCTGCCGGGCATAGTCGTGGTAGTGGTAATAGAAATCGGTAGCGTCGATGAAATATTTCTGAATGTGATTCATCGGCGAGGCGGCCCGCGTCGCCGTGGAAAAGGCCACACCGTCCTCTCCGATATCGGCCCGCCATTTGACGAAGTCCGCCGCGTCGGGGAAGAGCGTGAGGTTCTCGAATATATACCCGACGACGGGGTAATCCTTGGCATCCTTGAGGACCGGTTCGGTAACCCAGAAAGCGGAGACGCCCGATCGCCTCATCTCCTCGGTATAGGCGATCGTGGTACTCACCGAACCGCGGGGGGTATGGTAATGGATCCTCGTCCGGTCGCCTTCCCGCTTAACCTCGATATCGACATCCGATGAAAACCGGAAACCGTAGACCATCTCTTTGTAAGAGAGGATCCCAAGCGCCCAGTGCAGGTTGTCTTCGGGCTTGCGGGGTTTCTGGTATTCAGGGTTGATCTTGTGCAAAGCCCACCCCTCGGTCCGGGCGATTTGATCGGGAGTGCTGTCATTATAACGAGGAGGGAGGGTGCCGGCCTGGGCGTTGGCCGAATGCCAGAGGTCCAGGCGGGGCGCAAAAGCGAGGCGGTCGGCCATCTCGCCCCGGATCGCCTTGAGGATTCGTTCTTTGTGGGTCATCATCCGTTTATCCTTGGTCTTTTGCCTGAAAAGGGAAATATCACTAATCTAAAGGGTTATCAACAACGACCTCTTTCTTTGCAACCCCTAAGATTTCTGGCGTCGCATTTCTCAACTCGCTTTGGGTAGATACATATGTGGAGTCGGGTAGGAAATAAAGGCGCCCGATATCCAGCCGATGATCATAAAAATAACGATGGCCGCGATGACCACCGCAACCGTGTACCCTAACGATTTCTCTTTTGGGGCTTTCATGAGAATGGGAATCCCTGTGTAGAGCAGATATAAGCTGTACAGGCCTAAGATCATGAGCATGCTCAGGGGGGGGATGACGACAAAAATCCCGGATAACCATCCGGCAGTATAGGAATATGCGGCCAGCTTGAGAGCCTGGTTCAGGTTCTTCTCACCGGCAAATTTCGGAGCGAGGAAGTCAATAATCAGAGCCAGGATGTACACGCCAATCAGTCCAAATACATATTGTACGACAGCAGAACCAATGGCGCTTGCAATCGGAATTCTGAATGTTGCCGTAAACGGCATACTGATGCCTATAAGCGACATCCCGATGATGGAGGCCACCGGTCCGATCGCTGCCAACGGCATGATATAGCTTCTATATAACTCTGAAGTCGTTGTGGTTTCGGCGGCAATGACCCCCCACTCGATTTTGGGTTGCAGCAATATCTTTTTGATGCGATCGACGATATTCATTTTTTGTCCTCCTTTATCAATTCAGTTCTCATCTTCATCAATCTTTCAATTCTCTTTTCAAGCGGCGGGTGCGTGCTGAATAAATTCATGATCGTTCCGCCGGAGAGAGGATTGACAATAAATATATGTGCCGTAGAGGGATTTGCATCCATAGGTCTTATCGTTGCCGCTTTTGACAGCTTTGCAAGGGCGCTTGCCAATGCTTCGGGCTTTCCGGATACCCTGGCGCCGCCGGCATCGGCATCGTATTCCCTGGATCGGGATATGGCCATCTGGATGACTGTTGCCGCTATGGGTGCGATAATCGCAACCGCGATTGCGCTGATTGCATTTCCCTCCTCGCCGGAGCCGAAAAACATGGCCCACCGGGACAGCAGAACGACGGCAGTGGCGATGGTTGCCGTCATGGTGCTGATCAGAATGTCTTTATTTTTTATATGGGATAGCTCGTGAGCGACGACTCCTTCCAATTCGTCCCTGCTCAGGATTCTCAGGATCCCCGTTGTAAAAGCCACCGCCGCATGATCCTCGTTTCTTCCCGTTGCGAATGCATTAGGCGATTCCTTTGAAATAATATAAAAACCTCTACAAAGAGCCACCGGTTATGTCAAGGAGATTCTGCTGACGGAGCGCATTGCCCGCCTCCAGCAACGGGGTGTCCGAGATGCGAAAGGACCCTGGCACTGAAAAGACCGGGCTGTTCCGCGACGGGAACGTGCAGGCTTTCCGGGATCGACACAACGGTCAGATTTCGGAAGTACATGTGGGCGGTTTCCCTAAACACGCTTATGGGTTTGAAGTTCCGCCCTCCTTCGACATAGATCGTGGGAACATCGGTCCGGAAATGCTCGTGATACAGGGGGCGGTATCTCTTATCGAAGCGGTTGACGGCCCTGATAAAATCGATCGCGGTCCTGGCGGAGGTGCGGTGGAAACCCTCCTCGATGTAACGCATCCCATCGCCGTCCCCGGCAACCCGTGTTGTGAGAAGGCTGTTGAGAAAACGGAAGCCTTTCGTGCTGTTCAACAGCAGTTTAAAGAGCAGGACATTCAGATGGGGAATCAGCAGTAGATGAAGATACCAGGGCATGAAGGCATACATCTCGATGAGCACCAGCCGATTGACGAGTCCCGGGTAACGCCGAAGCAGCTCCATGGCGATGTTGCCGCCCAGGCAGTTGCCGACAAGCGTCACGGGAGGATGGCCCATCGCGAGGATAAAATTCCTTCCAATCTCAACGAGCGCTTCGATCGAGACATCCGGCAGGGGAGGACTATTCCCGTAACCCGGCCAGGCCGGTCTGTAAACGGTATAGTGGCGAGCGAATGCGGCGTGACAGGGACCGAAGGTGTCTTCATTGCCTATCCAGCCGTGGAAAAAGACGAGAGGGGGTCCGGCGCCGCTTTTTTTATAGGAGATGGCGGTCCGGTTAATAAAGACCGACGATGAGGTCTCTTTGAGGTCATTGGGCGTCATGGCGCGTACCCTCTTTCCGACATATAGGTCCTGACCTGAGCCTTCCATTCTTCATACTGACGGGATGTATGATGTTTCCGCATATGATCGTCCCACTGTTTTGCATGGTAGATCAGATTATCCACCAGGGCCGGCAGGGCAATCTCGGTCACTTTGTTGACGATCCCCATGAAAGAGGACAGGTTGCCTCCGGGGTTGCTGTCCACGTAATAGATACAGTCGGTTTTAAGGAGATCTTCCTTGCGTTTGATAAACTCCTTCGACAGCGGCGACAGGCGCCAGCTTCCTTCGTTTCTCGCGGTGCTGATGGCTTCCGCTCGATACTTTTCCATCTCTGGGTTGAGCTTATCCTGGCAGTGCATTTGTGGTTCCTGCGACCATTTGCTCTCCCAGGGGAAGGCAATGCGATTTGCGGACCGTTTCAGTGTATACTGACGAGGCGCTATCAGGGGCATGACGAGAAGCTGGTACAGATACCGGCCATTCTCGCAGGCGGAGGAATCAAAGACATAGGGCATGAATGTCCGCCTTTTGTCCGTTAACGAACCATTCTTTGGGTACTGCGGCGATACCATGCTGAAATGGTGGATGTCGGTAATGATATGCCAGGTCGTCGGGGGATCGACGGGGAGAAAGATCCGCATGTAACCCGCCTTGAAACCGCCGGGTGAGTCCAGCAGCCGGGTTACGGGTTTTCCCGAGGAAAGAAGCGCCAGGTCCGCTTCATTGAGCGAGATCTCCGGGATGTTCTGCATAAGCGGACGATCCGGCCGGACATCGAAACCGATGACCGAACCTGCACTGTCCGCTTCAACTCGCGAGAGAGGCAGCAACAGGCAAGTCAAAAGGAAAGGAATGCATAAGAAAGGGATGATGTGCAATTCACTTACCCATGTAATTTTCCGAGCAACCATGCCATCCTCTGCCCGAGTGATTTCACCAGTTCGATCCCCTCGGCGTCCTTTTCCACCTCGCCTTTTGCCCTGCCGACGCCGATCGCCCGCCCGACAATGATGATTTCGCCGCTCAGAAAGAAGTGGTCCATGGTGTCCAGCGTGTGGATCGCGCCGGATCGACGCATAGTCACCACCGACGCACCGACCTTCTTTTTAAACATCCTTCCGTTGGACCTGGAGACGTAACCGCAGCGATCGATCAGGGCCTTCATCTCGGATGTCACATCCTGAAAATAGGAGGGCGAGCCGAGGATGATCCCGTCCGCGCCGAGCATCTTCTCGATATACTCGTTGGCGGCGTCATTTTTGACTGCACAACGCCGGTCCTTGGTCTCACCGCATTTTTCACAGGCGATGCAGCCGTGGATCTCTTTTTCCGAGAGCTGCACCAATTCGGTGTCGATCCCCTGTTTTTCGAGTTCGTCGAAGACATGTCTGATAAGAACAGTGGTATTGCCGTCCCTTCTCGGGCTTCCGTTAAACGCAACGACCTTCATGTGATGATCCTCCTTCTATTTCAGGTGTTTCTCGAAAAAACCCTTCACCCGGATGATCGAATCCGCTTCGGCCTCCGGATGGTGCTCGATACGATGCATTCACTCATTCTTCACTTTTCCGACTGGCGCCATGTAAATGGCAAATTCATCAATGCCGTCGATTCTCAGCAACCGGTCCATCGCTTCCTGGTCATAAGCGGCGATGGCGCAGGTCCCGGCGCCGATCGCCTCGCAGGCCAGGTAGAGATTCTGGCAGACATGTCCGGCGTCGATGGCGATCACTTTATGCGCCGCCAGATCATAGCGCCATTCCATGCGGTAGGGCACCGCGGTCCAGATAAAGGTCACCGCTGCTATTCCCGGATAGGGTTGATCGAAAACGGCTTCTACGATCTTTTCATGGAGGCGATCTTCCGTGAATTCGAAAAGGAGTTGATGCTCCAATGGCAGATAACGGTACACTCCCGTTTCCAGGCTCTCGACGTTTAAAACACAGAGATAGGTTTCCAGCGCATGGCGACAGCCAGCGGAAGGAACGGTTCGATAGGCATGCCCACGATCGATTCGACCGCGAATGCCCTGGGTTGCCCAAAGAAGGAAAGCGAGCTCATCCATCGTGATGCGTCGGTTTAAAAAGGTCCTGTGACTCCTTCGGTTTCTGATCGCCTCCGCAAGGCTGATATTCGAAATCCCTTTCCCGGCATGAACCTTCGAAAGGTCTATTTTGACGGCCTTGTCGGGGACGGGCTTTTCGATCGGCGGCGGATCGCACCCCCGGTTTTGATCTGTCTTTGAGAAATCGATCCGCTTCCGAATCGTATCCTTGAGGAAGAATCTGTATTGCTGCATGAGGGGATTGTTCATTTTTACTCCGAGTTTCCATGAATTTCTACAGAATGATATTGCTTCCCCCCGAAGCTGCACCGCCCGGAACGATCAGTCGGGACTGTTCCTGCCGCTGCATTTCTTTGGCCTGTTCGACCAGGTGCGCCACGAACTCCTCCATGGCCTCCGAGAATTTTTCCATCGCCAGTTGAAGATTCTTGGCGTCGATAGGGAACTGGATGGGCATGGGGCCTTGCTGCGTATAGACTTGCGACTGCCCTACAAAAAAAACCGCGCGGTTTTTATCCGGCTCTCCGTTCGGTTTGACCGGCGTCAACCGGCGGATGGAACCAACTGTGAGATCGCTGAATACCTCTTCCCGATGAAGATTTTGCTGATTGAATCTGACTTTCTTCTCTTTTCCTTCTGAGTCTGTCATGGTGTCCTCCCGAGTTAAGATCGGACATCATAACCCGCTTTTCGTTCTTTTCCAACTGTTATCATAGGGAATGTCAACGACCGGGGAATCCTGTCTTGACAAGACCCCGGACTTCGGCCATATCGTATTCCAATTTCCATTGAGGAGGCCTCTACGGCAGAAGACACCACCCCCGACTTAACCACCGGAAGCCTGTGGCTCAACATCTGGCAGCTTTCGTGGCCGATGCTTCTCATCATGATATTCAATTTCTTCGTGGGCTTCGTCGACGTCTACGTTGCAGGTTTCATCAGCCCCGAGGTTCAGGCGGCGGTCGGCTTTGTCAGCCTTCTCTATTTCTTCGTCATCATCATCGCCAATGCGATCAGCATCGGGACGGTGGCCCTGGTCTCGCGGGCCATCGGGGCCGGGGACCTCACGCGGGCTATGGAGGTGGCCAGGCAATCCCTGATTTTCGGATGTCTGGTCGCCGCTGTTCTGACCCTTGTCGGCTTTTTCCTCTCCCGCGAGATCGTCGCCTCGGCGGGGTTCCCGGAGAAGATCCGCGAGATCGCCGAAACACTGCTTAAGATATTCTCGATCGCCCTGGGGGCAAATTATCTCCTCATCATCTCCAGTTCCCTGTTCCGCGCGAGCGGGGACGTGCTGTATCCCCTCTTTACCATGTTCATCGTGAGCGCCGTCAATATCCTCGCGGCTTTCGTCCTGGTCTTCGGCTGGTTCACATTTCCCCGGTTGGGGTACGCCGGGATCGGCGTCGCCACGGCGGTCTCGGTCACCCTCGGCATGGGGATCAATCTCGTTCTCTTTCCCCGGAGCCGGTGGCGGTCTATCTATAAGGGATCCTGGGCTCTCTCCTTTGAGACGATGAAAAAGATCATCGATATCGGCTGGCCGGCGGCCATGCTCCAGATCGCCTGGAACACCGGAACGATCATCCTGTACAACATCCTCGGCCGACTGGGAGAGGAGAGCATCACCGCCATGGCGTCGATCTCCAACGGTCTGAGGATCGAGGCCCTCATCTTTCTTCCGGCTTTCGCCCTCAACATGTCCGCGTCGGTCCTTATCGGTCAGAACCTGGGGGCGGGAAATCCTGAACGGGCGGAGCGGGCGGTATGGTGGATCGCCGCAGCGGGCGTCGTTACCCTAAGCGCCCTGGCCTTGGCGGTCTTCCTCCGGGCGGAGTTCTTTGCCGCCCTCGTGGCCAAAGACCCGGCAGTCCTTGCGGAGACCACCCGCTATTTACAGATCAACATGATCGCCCAGCCCTTCATTGCCCTTAGCCTGGCCCTTAGCGGCGGGCTCCACGGGGCCGGGGACACTCGGGGGACCATGTGGGTGATCATCATCTCCATATGGTTGATCCGCCTTCCCATCGCTTACTGCCTTGCCCTTCCCCTGGATTTCGGTGCGACGGGGGTCTGGTGGGCTATGGTGTTCTCCGTGGTCTGTCAGAGCTTCCTCATGGCGGGGCGGTTCCGTTCGGGGAAATGGAAGCACCTGAATATGGGATAGGACTACCGGGAAAGTCTCTCCTTGAAGGGCGCCGTCGACGATCTTTTCCGGAAATTGGAGGCGGTGAAGCCCGGTGATTTAAAAACCAGCGGCGGCCACCTCCATTATTGCGGTCATAAAGGCATTACATCGCCCTGCTATTCGAGAATGCAAGGTAGGACGTCGTCATTGACACTCATTCGACTGGCGCTTGAAATTCAAGCACTTTAACCAGGCGCTGTAAGTCATCTGGTGAAATCTCTAAAAACTCAAACCCAATTTCATATTTGGCAACTGCGCCCTCTGGAATCGGCTTTTGCCACACCGCCCTTGCCGTGCATACCATCGACGTATTATCCGGCAAGAAGAGTTCCAACTCCAACCGTTTTCCAATGTTGAGTTCTTCATCGCTGTATACGCGGATGCCGACGAGGCTAATGTTCATCACCGGGTTACGGCGCGAAATGAATGGCGCCGCGCGATAGAGAATCGGGGCGTTAAGGCGGGGGTATTTTCGACGATTTTCCTCAGTAGTCGATTCCATCATAATTCCCTCCATATTTATTTTTTCCCGTCTGAAAATACTCAAAAACCTGACGGGACATCATTTCAGGCGATAACCCGTTGCAGATACTCCATGCTTGCCTTCGCGATCCTCTCCGCCCCGAATTGCATATCGAAAGCCTCGACCGACAGCCATCCGTCGTATCCCGCCGCGCGCAGCGCCGCAATAATCGGTTCGTAGCCGATCTCGCCCATGCCCGGTCCAAGCAGGTTGGGGTCGTTGACGTGAAAATGGGCCAGGTGCTTCGCCGACTCCCGGATGATCTGGGGGATCGGCTTGCGCTCGTAGCTCATGGCCTTCACGTCCAGTTGCAAACGGAAGTTGGGGTGGTCGATCCGCTCGATCAGCTCCACGGCGTCGGAGGCGCACATGAGAAAATCGGTTTCCCGCGTGCTGAGGGGCTCGATCGCCAGCGTCACAGCGCGCTTTGCGGCAAGTTCCAGACACGGCGTGAAGACTTCCGCCGCGTACCCCATCGCCTCGCCTCTTTTTACACCGGGCAGCAGGTTCCTCTGCGTCGGCGAACCGATCACCATCACCTTCCCTCCCAGGTCCGCGCAGAGGCCGACGAGCTCCACGAAATACCGGGCCGTCTGTCTGCGGATACCCGCATCCGGGTGCGTGATGTAGAGCCCTGGCGGTTTCATCAAGAGCCAGTGCAGGCCGATGATTTCCAGCCCCCGCGATTCGGCCGATTCGCGCAGCGCCGCCCGTTGCTGCGCCGTGATCAATTCCACACGGTCGGCCAGCGTGAAGGGCGCCACTTCGATCCCCTGGTAGCCAAGCGAGCGAATGAAATCGCAAAGCTTTTCCCACGGCCAGTTCACGAACAGCTCGTTGCAGATGCCGAGTTTCATTTCGTCTCTCCCGATTACAACCTGCGGAGATGAAACCCGCTGTCCACGTTGATGACTTCGCCGGTGGATATCGGGAAGCAATCCTGGGCAATCGCGACCACCGCGCGTGCGACCTCTTCCGGTTCGCCCCAGCGTGCAATCGGCGTCAGTCCTTCCGCGATCATCCGGTCGTATTTATCCCATACGGGGCTGGTCAGATCGGTGCGGATGAAGCCGGGTCGCACCTCGTAAACGTTGATCCCGCACTCCGCCAGGCGGTGGGCGAACAGCGCGGTCATCATTCCCATGCCGGCCTTCGAGAGGCAGTACTCGCCGCGGCTCGTGCTGCTCGTGTAGGCGCTGATCGAGCCGATGTTGATGATCCGGGCCTTTTCGGTTTTGAGTTCGATCATCCGGCGCGCGACGAGCTGGGTGAGAAAGAATGGACCCTTGAGGTTCGTCGCCATCACTTCGTCGTAACTGGTTTCGGTCATTTCGAGCAGATCCACCCGCCGGCGCGGCCCCATCGCGGCATTGTTCACGAGCAGATCGATCCGCGCGAACGCCTCCAGCGTTTGCGCGACCAACCGCGCGCGGTCCGCCGCGTCCGCGATATCGGCCTGTACGACAATGGCGCTCCCCCCGACGCCTTCCGCCAGTTTCAGCGCTTCTTTGGCCGCATCCGCGTTTTGGCGATAGTTGATAACGACGCGCCACTTCTCTTTTGCCAGTGCGACCGCAATCGCGCGCCCGATGCCGCGCGCGGCGCCCGTAACCAGTGCGACCTTTTCATTCATGATCTTTCACCTTGTTCAATGCCTCGAGGAAGAAGTACTCGCCCCACATCACGCTTTCGTCCACCCCCAGCCCTTTGCGCTGGTGATACATACCGTGTTTGAGGATGCCTTCCCAGCCCGGTGTCTCCTCCGCGAGGAATTCCGGCGTGGTCAGTGTGTCGAGGATCTGCAGCGCGTAATTGCGGTAGCGCTGTGTGCGCGCCTTATCGCTGGTCAGTTCCGACAGATTCAGCATACCGCTCGCGGCGATCGCGGCGGCGGAGCTCTCGTACGGCAGTGCGGGATTCGGTTCATCCCAGTCGTTCGGCGGGACGCCGTGCGCGGGTGTGTGTTCGATGTAATAATCCGCGCACGCTTCCGCCGTCTGCAGAAAGCGCCCGTCGCGGGTGAAGCCGTACACCGTGCCGAAACCGTACAGAGCCCATGCCAGGCCGCGCGCCCAGGACGAATCGTTGCGCCATCCCTGGTGAGTGGTTTGCCGGAGGAATTCGCCGGTGTTCGTGTCGAAGATCCCTTCGTGAGACGCGCTGCCGTCGCCCCGGACGAGAGTTTTGCGCGTCGTCAGGCAGTGCGCCGTCGCCTTGCGGAGCAATTCCGCATCGCTGGTCTGCTGCGCCGCGTAGAAAACGATCCCGACGTTCATCATGATGTCGATGAAGAGACTCTCTTCCGCGACAAAGGAGCGCAGATAACGGCCCTTCTCGCGAAACCGGAGCCCCATCGTCTGACCGGCTTCGATCACGATCTGCCTGAGCGCGGGATCGCCGGTCAGATCGTACCAGCGTTTCCATGTCGACCAGAAAAGAAAACCGAGGTCATGGACGTTTCGGTCGGTCTTGCGATGTTCGATGAGGCGCGAATAGTGTTCCGCCTTGGCCTGCCAATAGCCGTCGCGCGTCCGCTCGTAGAGGAGCCACAGCTGCCCGCCGAGGAACCCTTCGCACCAGTTCGTCCACGCTTCGCCGTCGTGCTTCCAGCGGCCGTCCATTGTGTACATGGGGAAATAATCGGGGTGCGTTTCGATCAGACGGCGGAGCTGCCGCGCGGCAAACTCGAACGCATGATCCGCTTTTTTCTTCAAATCAGCCATATTCACCCTTTCTTCGTCTCCCTGAGCTGCACAGCTTCCGGAAGCTGCCGGTAATAATCGTCGAGCGGATAACAACCAGAGACCAGACCGTTTCGCGGACCGGTCGTGCAGTCGCTGAACGTGCGGCAGATGAGCTTGGTCTGCAGAGGCCGTCCGGCGAGGACATCCGCGCACATCTCGGGATACGGCAGCACCATTCTCCCCAAGCCGACGAAATCGGCGTCGCCCTCGCGGACGACACGCTGCGCGACGTTCGGCAGCCACTCCTGCAGATAGGTATACGCCGAGCCCACCACCATCAGATCGGGGCGGTATCGCTTGAGCTCCGCCGTAACCGAGATCTGTCGCGCGACACCGCGAAGCGGATCCTCCGGCGGCAGATAGCCGTCCGACGGCGGGAACGTCGCGGGACGCGTGACATGCGGATTATAGTATGGGCTGCTGGCGGTGATGCACACCATCCGGATGCCGAGCGACGCGAGCAGATCCATGAATGCCTTCGGTTCGGTAAGATCGATCCCCAGCCCCGTGCCGTCTCCGCCGAAGGCAAAGCGGTATGTCCCTGAAAACGGTTCCGGCTCACCGACATCCCCGGCCCCCTTGCGAAACGGGATGAAATCGAACGCGCTCACGCGCACACCGATATCCAACCCGGGCACGCTCGCGCGAATGCCGGCGGCGATCTCGCGCAAGAAGCGGGTCCGATTTTCGAAGCTGCCGCCGTAGAGACCCGGACGGTCCACCGCGCTCAGGAATTCGTGCCCCAGGTAGCCGTGGCAGTGCTTGATGTCGACGAAGGCAAAACCCGCGCGTTTTGCGAGCTTCGCCGCAGCGATGAAGTCATCGATCAGCCGCTTGATTTCGTCGTCGGTCAGGAGGGGGGTGTCCTGCCCGATCCCCAGCCTGCGGTCGAGGATCGGATGGTGATAGAGTATCCGGGGTTCGTCGCGTTTCTTGTCGTTCGGTTTCGAGTATCGCCCCGAGTGCGTGAGCTGCAAACCGATGAGGAGATCATCGGTCCTGCCAGGGTGCGCGGCGATCAATCCCTCCCGCAGGGCGGCCAGGTCGCTGAGCGTGTTCGCGCCGACCAACAACTGGTTCGGGTTGGCGCGCCCGTCGTGCCGGACCGCGGCAGCTTCTCCGCCCCAGATCAATTTTGCCCCGCTCATTCCGAAACGCCGCCAGCGCCGGAAAGTCAGTTCGGAGGGACGGCCGTCGGCTGTGCCGTCCCAGCCTTCCATCGGCAGGATGCAGAAACGGTTGCCGATCGCAAAACCGTTCGCCAAACGGTACGGCTGTGCCAGCGGGGCATCCTCCCCGACCTGCAGGCGATCGTCCAGCGTAAGATCGATGCCGGCTTCAGTCAGGTAGGCTCTCAATTCACCGGCGGTCTTGAATGAAGCGATGCGGGGGTATGACATGAGACTCCTTGCTTCTTAAAGTTGAGGATGCGAGTCACGGTCCGGCAAGCCGCCGGGATTTAAACCTTCGGCTCCAGTAGTGTATGTCGTTATGCATACGAATAACGATCCTCGATGTCAACAAGTTTGTATCAAAGAAAATATCTCCCGCGGAAAATATCTCCTTGACAAACGGGGAGCGCCTTCGTATCCTTTCGCCGTGGAAAACAAAGTTCTTTTGAGTCCTACACAAAAAGCATGTTCATCTCATTTAAAATAAAAAGGAGGTATCATCATGAAACGAGTTCTATGGCTGAATGTTGCCCTCGCATTGCTCTATTTGGCGGTAGCGGTCGGCTCGGTGGCGGCTCAGGAATGGAAGCCAAACAAGCCTATCCGGATCATCGTCCCATGGGGGGCGGGCGGGTCGACGGACCAGGCGGTCCGGTCCATCACAGGAGACCTCGAAGAGGCGCTGGGGCAGAAAATCGTGATCGTGAACCAGCCCGGCGGAGGCGGGGCGATCGGAACACAGAGCGTGCTGGACTCCCCCTGCGACGGTTACACCTGGGCTTCGGGCGCGGTGAAGGATCTGGGAACCTACATGATTACCGGGACGGTGAAAACCAAAGTTCAGGATTGGAACCTGTACCTCAATTCCGCCAATGCCACCCTGGTTTCGGTCACTCCGAACGCACCGATCAAGGATTTCAAGGAATTTTTGGAAATGATGAAGAACGACCCCAAAAAGGTATCGGTGGCCGTAGCGGGAGTTCCGTCGGCCGGCCACTCGGCCATCGAGGCCATAAAGCGGGTGAGCGGCGGCGATTATAAACTCGTGAGCTACGACGGCGGGAACCCGGCGGTCATCGCCACGGTTTCGGGCGAAACGATAGCGACTCCCCAGCTCTTGAGCGAACAGATCGAGATGATCCGGGCCAAGAAGCTCCGCCCGCTCGCGGCGTTGACCCCCGATGACCTGATCATCGACGGATACGGCACCGTTCCTTCGGCGACCAAGTGGCTTCCCAAGGTGGCGGCCGATCCCGTGTACTTCGGGATCTGGATTCCCAAGTGCGCCCCAAAGGAGATCGTCGAGACGATGAACAAGGTATGGAGGGAGAAAATCGCGACCTCCAAGGGCTTGAAGAACTTTGCCACCCTGCGCGGCCAGATCGTTGCGCCCTACTATGGCGAAGAAGCTCTGAAGAAAGCCTGGCCGTCGATTGTCAATGCGGCGTGGGGGCTTTCTGACGGCGGTAAAGCCAAGATAAAACCCGACGAAGCGGGTATGCCGCGTCCGTAGTCTTCGGCGGAATGTGAAGGGGCGGATGGCCAAAAGCGCTGTCCGCCCTTTCTTGATGTCCTCCACGCGCAATGTGTCTGAATCCCCTCCTGGGTAACTTCAAAGTTACTCCTTGATAAAGCGCCCCCTGGGGCGTGGGTCGATATATGAAAAAAGCCGATTACCTGACTGGCCTGGCCCTTATCCTTTTGAGCGTCTATGTCCTGGTGGAGTCGTGGCGCATGCCGCGCATGGAGCACCTCCAGGCGCACCCCTTAAGCGTCCCGGGAATCGTTCCAGCGTTTCTAGCCATGGTCCTGTTGATCTTCGGTCTGATTCTGGTGGGACGCTCCGTCAGGGCAGGAGGGCACCGCCTCGGCGTGAGCCGGGAGGGCATTCGCAACACCCTCGCCGATCCCGGGAACCAGCGGCTGCTGTTGACGGCCGTGCTCACCTTTATATACGCCGGTGTGCTTGTAGGACACACCCCCTATATGCTGGTGACCGCACTCTTCATCTTCGTCTTTGTGTCAGCCTTTGAATGGCGCCGGGGGATGTCCCTCCGGGAAATAGGACGCGTAGGGCTGGCGGCCGCTATTTTGGCGGTTGTCATCGCCGTATCTATTTCCTACACCTTCGAGCGCCTCTTCCTGGTCACGCTCCCTTAAGAGAATGGGGTATCATGGGTATACTGATTGACAACCTGGGACTCTTCCTGCAAGCGATCGGCGGTTTTATCACCCCGTGGGCGCTTTTTCACATGGCCTGGTCCACCTTGCTCGGGATCATCATCGGGGCGCTGCCCGGCCTCACCGCCACCATGGGAGTGGCGCTCGTCACCACGTTGACCTACAAGCTTCAGCCCGATCTCGCGATCCTCGTCCTCATCTGCGTGTACGTGGGGGCGATCTACGGCGGCAGCCGAACGGCGATCCTCCTCAATATCCCGGGGACCCCGGCGAATGCGGCCACGACCCTGGACGGCTATCCGCTGGCAAAGCAGGGGTTGGCCGGCCGGGCCATGGGCGTGGCCACGTCGGGGTCGGTTCTGGGCAGCATCATCGGCATGTTCTTTCTGGCCACGCTGGCGCCGCTGCTGGGGAACTACGCGCTGAAATTCCAGTCCTACGAGTTTGTCTGGCTGGCCATCTTCGGCATCGTAATCTCGGGGCACCTGACTTCGCTGGACGATCCCATCAAGGGATGGATCGCGGGATTTCTGGGCCTCTTGACCGCCATGGTCGGCCAGGAGGGGATTCACGCCTACGAACGGTTCACTTACGGGACCACCGAACTCCTGGGCGGCTTCGCCCTCATTCCCGCCATGGTGGGGGCCTTCGGCCTGGCCGAGGTGCTGAGCGCCATGCGGAACCCCCCGGCCGAAATGGCCCAAAACCCGCAGGACAGCGTGATCCCCAAACTGGAGGATATCACGAAATACTGGCGAACCATCATCCGGAGCGGGCTGATCGGGACGGTGATCGGCATCATCCCGGGGGTCGGCGAGGACATCGGGGCATGGGTTTCATACGCCGCGGCTCGGCGGAAGAGCAAGGAGCGGGAAAAGTTCGGGAAGGGCTCCATCGAAGGGCTGATGGCCGCGGAGACGGGGAACAACGCCGTCGTGCCCGGCGCCATCATTCCCGTGCTCACGCTGGCCATCCCCGGTTCGGCCCCGGCGGCGGTGCTGCTCGCCGCCATGTTCATCCACGGGATCCGGCCGGGTCCCATGATTATGGTGGAGTCGCCCTTCTTCGTTTACCAGGTGGTGGCCATGGTCTTCTTTGCCACCATCGCCATTCTCATTTATGGAATCGCGCTCACCAGGCCGCTTCTGAAGATCCTGGCGATCCCGCGGACCCGCCTCATGCCCGTGGTCTTCGTTCTCTGCGTCATCGGTTCATACGCCATCACCAGCCGGGTCTTCGACATCTGGGTGATGATCGGCTTCGGCATCGTGGGCTATATCCTCCGGGAGATGAAATACCCGATGGCCCCCCTGGTCCTGGGGATTATCCTGGGCGACCTTCTGGACAAAAACCTGCGCCGCGGCCTGGTGCTGACCGACGGGGACATTACCCCCTTCTTCACAAGGCCCATCTGCATCGTCCTGTGGGTGATTACCTTTGCCTCGATCCTGATGACCATCGAGCCGGTCCGCCATGCTCTGCAGCGGTTCATCAAAAAGGTCCGGCCGGGAAAAAGGCAAAGCGCAGACTGAGCCGATCCTCTTATCTCGCTGTCCACTTGCCGACGGCCTATATTTTATCCAGCTCGACACGCATCCCCTTCTCTGCCGAAAGGTAAGCGGCATAGATCGCCTTTACCGTATCGATCGCCAGATCCAGCCCGGAGACCGGCTCTCTTCCCGCAAGGAGGCAGTCCGCAAAATCCTCCAGCTCCTGGGGATAGCCCCGGACCCAGTCTTCATCGGGGCTGGCGAAGTTCCAGCCGGCCTTCGTCTCCAGCTTTTCGGCGATATACTCGTCGCCGAAGATATGTGGCGCCGGCGCATAGGCCACCACGGTGTCGTTGGGGTTGATGTTTACGTGCACCACCGAATTGGAAAGATAGACGGTCATGGTGTTGCGGACCCCGCCGAGAACGCCGTCGGAGGCTGTGACGACCGCCTGGGAGCCGTCCTCGAAATTCATGATCATCGTTGCCCAGTCTTCCACGTCCTCCCAGGCGCTGACGATCCACTTTTTGGGTTCTTTCTGGAAAGACTCCATAAGGGTATGCCGCCCGACTTCGGCGGTCACGGATTTGAGGCCGATTCTTTTCTGGCCTCTCAGCAGACCTTCATAGGCCTTGATGTGTAAAACAGCGGATACGGGGTGGGCTCCCAATCTCAAAAGGGCGCCTCCGCCGGCGCACTTCCACTTCCGGGAATAGGCTGCATGCGACCCGGAATGGCTTTCTTCACCCCGGATGTCCATGACCGTCCCCTTGCTCGCCTTCATCAGATTTTTCAGCTTGGACACGGGCGGGGCGTAGACCCAGTTTTCCGCGTAGCAGAATGCGACCTTGTTGTCCCGGATGGCCCCGGCCACCGCCTCACAATTCGCCATGGCTTCGCGGAACATCGTCTCGCGGTCCACGGCCAGCCCCACCAGTTCTTCCGGTCGGTCTGTCCCGAAATATCCCGTCAGAGGCTTTTCGCAGATCATGTGTTTGCCGGCCTGTGCCGCCTGGATAATGAATTCATGATGCAGATCGGTGGGAACGCAGATATCGACGGCATCGATATCCTTCCTGTCCAGAAGGCGCCGGTAGTCATCGACAACATGGGGGATGCCGAAGCTCTTCGCCAGCGCCTCAGCGCTTGCCCTTGTCCGGGACGCTACCGCCAGGATTTCGACCTTCGCGCCCCTTAGGGGTTTATAATTGTTCAGATGCAGATGGGCCGCAAATTGGGCCCCGATGATTCCAATTCGCAGGGGTGGCATGAAGCCCTCCTTTTTTACATGTAGTTGAATCTGGCATCATCTAATCTATGTAAGCCCTATGCAGAGCGAGTTTACGGGCAAGAGCATGTTTATCAACAAAGAAAGAATACGAATAACGATCCTTCATGTCAACATTTTTGTATCGCCATGAGTGGCGGCGGAGTGGCGGCTTTCAGAGGCTTACATACACCTACTTATCAATAACTTGCATGACTGACGGTATCGCAGATTAACGAAGGAAAGGTGCAACGCTGGGTTTCACCGGCGCGCGGCCTTATGCGCGTCCGCGTGCTAACCGTTGTTCGCCGGCTCTTGGTCGGACTCTATCGGGGACGGAACCCTCGTCTTGGACCTGGTCGTCAGATCTCTTCCTCGGAGATGCCTGCCAGTTTCATCAGATGCTTCAGCAAGCCAACCTTGAGGGACTGCCCACCGTGTATCGGAACGGATAGGCGAACGACGCTGCCTTTCTTGCCGTAAATATGATGGCTTCCTTGAATGCGCAGCAATTCCCAACCCCTTCGCTCAAGGACCTTCGCGAATTCCCCGCCGGCCACCGACTTCATACGGCGATTTCCATTATGCGGTCGTGCTCGGCGACCAGTGCAGGAGAGACTTCAACTGACAGGCACCCTTCAACAGCCTCATAGAGGTTCTCTAATAGTGCCTCAAATGTCTCTCCTTGGGTGGCGCAGCCAGGAATCGAAGGCACTTCTGCCCAGTAACCGCCCTCTTCTGCCTCGTGTACGACAACCTTGAGTTTCATGGGACCTCCGTTGATATTGAGGAGCGATCGACTCCATATAAAAATCCTCGGTGACCTCCTAATCCTTTATAAAATACCCCGCTCTTTCGTTGTAAGAAACGGGGTATTTTTCAGCCAGTCCATAATTTCCCTCCTCGTTTTTACGAGATGGAACGTATTCAACTGCCGTTTATATTCTGCTTATTACTATCACAATTTTCATTTGAAATCTACTAAATCACAGAAGTTTGTAGACCTAACGACTTCAGGAAGGATCCCACACATCCAGTCAACCGAAAATCCCCCTCCCCAAGCTGCATGTTACATGAAGTGCTCACGGAAGATCCTGGGCAGGAAGAGGGGTAAAAGTTCATTCTGCGATGATTAGCCTTTGTAGACATTTTTCCGATGCCCTATTCGCAAAACGAGAATCAGCAGAATATAATCTTCGATACGAACGATGACCCGATAGTCGCCAACTCGATATCTCCAGATCTCTCCGAATTGTGACCCCTTCAACGGTTCGCCAATGCTACGGGGATCTTCCAGGGGAGCAATCCTCTCGTGCAAAAACTTTAGGATGCGCTTGGCGATTTGTGGATCGAGCTTGTCTAATTCCCGCTCTGCAGCGGGGTCGATCTCAATCTTCCAGCTCATAGCGCTTCATCACGTCTTTCAGCGGTATGGGTTTGCTACGCCCGGCTCGAATATCTGTGAGTCGCTTTTCAGCGAGATAAATGTCTTCGATGTCATCAAGATATTCAAGAATGGCCTCACGGACATAAAAAGTCTTTGTTCGCCCGGTTTCTTTCGCCAGTACGTTCAACCGTTCCTCAATGCCTTCGGGAAGCCTGATTGCTAACATTGGTTTTTCCTCCTTGCAATACATGTATAGCAGAATGGAGTGCTCAATGTCAACGTTTTATCTCCGCCCAGGAGATCCTGGAGAGTGTGTCCTGGAGGGTGATGATTTGTTACGTATAGCAGGAAGTACATATTATCTGTCGTTTGCCACAAATCAATCCGAATCACGCCGATAAAGGGTTACCATTCGGAAGGGAGTATTCAACCTCCGGCTTGAAAACGCAAGAACCGATGGCTGCCAGTTTCGCACTCAAGTCCTCATACATCTTCTCGTCTTGATACGTGCCTATGATAGCGCCCCCCGACCCGGCAAACTTGGCGCTGGCTCCGCATTGCCGCGCAACCTCCACCATCTGCACCTGCCAGGATGGTAGATTGCATATGCTGCGACGTGTGTCGAAATTCTCGTTGATGAGTTGTGCCAGCCTCTTCGTATCGCGGTTAAGCAGGGCTTCGCGCCCCCACGCTGCAAGTTCGGCAAAATGCTTCATGGCTTTGACGATCTTTTTCTCTCCCCGATCGAAGCGTCCGCGAATGTCATTGTGGAACGCCTCGGTCGGTTCACTCAGGCTGCCGTGATAGGCCATGTAGAGCGGCGGTAATAGATCCGGAGACAGCGGCTCGTATTTGTATGCGGTCAATCCCTGCACGAGATGTTCGCCGGCCGGATCAAAATCCATATACACCACGCCTCCGTACACCTGAATGACCCGGTCCTGCAATCCGCCTCCGATGCCGAGCTCGTCTTTCTCCACAGACAGCACAAGCGAGGGCTGTGCCTCACGCGCAATGTCGATACCGTAGAATTCCATGAGGCAGCGCAGCGTGGCAGTGATTAGCGCGCTCGATCCGGCCATCCCGACCTGGCGCGGTATATTCGCCTGATAACGTACGGAGAAGTTGCGTCCGTGGAGAGCGATGTCACTGGCCTGGCAGTACTCCACAAAGCGCTTGATCGTGGCCTTGATCAGTCGGATTCCGCCATAGTAGCCATGCAGTTTCACGTCTTTTGCAAGATCGTAAACCGACCTGAACCGAGCCCGGTCATTCTCGGCGAGTACGATATCTACCGAGTCCCATTCGTACAGCACGACCTGGGCGCAGAAATTGCGCACGATGATCGAGATGGTTTTGCCGTTGTAGCCGTCGGAAGGATTGCCGAGAAGTCCTGCCCGCGCGTATGCACGCTTACGAAGGATGACCATCGAGCAATCTCTCCAGATGCTTGCGGAGTGAAGGACCTTCTTGTTTGTCCTCCAGGGCAAATTCCACGAACGCACGGAAATATGCCTGGAAGTTTCCGATATCATACCTCCGTTCGTTCCCGCGCAAGCGGATGCCATACACCCGGCCACCCTCCTGGATCATAAGGTGAATGGCGTCGGTAATCTGCACCTCGCCGCCTTTGCCGGGCTCTATGCTTCGAATAGCCTCAAAGATCGTGGGCGCCAACACGTAGCGCGCAGCAATTGCCAGCGTGCTGGGGGCTTCTGAGATGGATGGCTTCTCGATGAGGTCCTCGACCTCAAAGATGTCCCCGCCGCTTTTGGGCTTGGCAATGCCGTAGCGACTCACTTCGCTCCGGGCCACCTCCTCGAAGGCGATGACAGCAGCCGCATGTTTCTCCACGAAACAGCGTTTCATCCGTTGCACAATATCGCTCTGGGCATGCATGCCGATGATGGAATCACCCAATGCCACGACAAACGGCTGGTTGCCGACGAACGCCTCCGAGCACAGGATCGCGTGGCCGAGGCCCAACAGTTGGCGCTGACGGGTGTAGAAGTACTGGACCGCGGCGCGCTCGTATTCAAGTTCTGCCAGCAATTCCTCCTTGCCGCTCTCGCGCAATACACGGATGAGTTCCTCATTCAGATCAAAATGGTTCTCGATGGAGGCTTTGCCGGGACCGGTGATGAAGAGGAGTCGCTTCATTCCCACACGGGTCAGTTCATCCACCACATACTGCACCACCGGCTTACGCCCCACCGGCAGCATTTCTTTGGGCTGAGATTTTGTTGCGGGCAGAAGGCGCGTGCCCAGCCCGGCTACGGGTACGACCGCGATATCGATGTCCATGATCCGTTCCGGTGGAACCACTCGTTACCTCCGTTATCTTTCGGGTTCTTCAGGCAATTGAGCACCGTGCCATACCGCCACAATCCATACTTCATCATCCTTAACCTTATAGAAAAAACGATAAGGATTTACAATAACTTCACAAAAAGGGAGTTCCGGAAACTCCGGTAGTGGTCTTCCCGACTCGGGAAACTTCTTGAGTCGGGACAGAGATTTCTCTGCTTTCTGGCGAAAATTTATGCCGCAGAAGGCTTGTCGTGGTGAATATAAGCGATGGCTTCAAGAAACTGGCGGCGACCTGTGGGCGTAAATAAGATTCTCAAGGTTTTGCAGCCTGAAGATAATGGTCAGCTTCCTTTAGGACGTTGTCGAGTTCATGACCAATTCCTGCCGCTATTTCTTTCTCGCCTCTGGCCAGCAAGTGCAAAATGTCCATTTCATGCTGTGTGTCTTTATAGACTTCCATGCTGACCATGACGGCAGCCGCTCGTCCACGTTGAGTAATGAAAACAGGTTCTCTCGAAGATGAAACCTTCTTCACCACGTCGCTGGCGTTTTGTCTGAGATCGGAAATGGGTATAATTTTAGGTGCACTTGGCATTGGTTGTACCTCCTATGATAATAGGAATCGTACTACCAATGGATATTATAGTCAAGCATTACGACGATGATCTACACGCATGTGCTGCGGAACATGTCCAAAGCCCCGAAAAGCCCACTGGATCTACTCCTGGAATGATCACGGCAACCTGCAGTGCTCGACAATGAAGGGATATGCCTATCGTTGTAAAATATCCTTGACATGTAGGGCCGCTTTTCTTATCTTCACCGCACGAAGAAACCGCTTATCAATCCATCGCATATCGGCAAAGCAAGGGGAGAAGGCCAGGAGGAACGCGGGTGAAGGTCGTAAGCTTTGAAGAAGCAGTCAGCGCCATCCACGACGGCGACACCCTCCTGATCGGGGGTTCGGGCGGCGGCCATGCCGTCCCCGAAGCGCTGATCGTTGCCCTGAAACAGCGATACCTGAAAGAAACCAAGCCAAGCCGCATCACGCTGCTGCACCCTGTCGGCATAGGCGATAACGTCAGCCAGGGCGTCGGCCATCTGGCCTATCCCGGTCTACTCAAGCGCATCGTCACCGCCGCTCTGGTCAACAGCCCGGCGATCCAGAAGATGGCCGAGCAGGACACTATCGAAGCCTACACCCTGCCGCAGGGCGCTCTCTCGCAGCTCATGCGCGAGATGGCCGCCGGGCGGCCCGGCCTTCTATCGTCGGTGGGTTTGCACACGTTCGTCGACCCGCGCCTGGGAGGCGGCCGGCAGAGCGCCTGCGCCCGCGAAGACCTGGTCGAGCTGGTGACCCTGGTTGGGAAAGAATGGATCTTCTACAAGCCCTACACCGTCGACGTGGCCTTCCTGCGCGGTACGACCGCCGACGAGGACGGCAATGTGACCATGGAACGCGAGGCGGTCTTCGGCGAAATGCTCTCCATGGCCCAGGCGACCCGCCGGTCGGGAGGCATCGTGATCGTTCAGGTGGCCCGCCTGGCCGGGCGCGGATCGCTCTCCTCCCGGCAGGTCAAGGTCCCCGGCATGCTGGTCGATCTGGTCGTCGTCGACCCGGGACAGCGCCAGACCTACTTGATGGAGTATTCCCCCGCCTACGCCGGCGAACTGCGCGTGCCGCTCTCCGAGATCACCCCCCTGCCGCTTGATCCCCGCAAGGTGATCGCCCGCCGCGCGGCCCTGGAGCTGGCCCCGGACGCCGTCTGCAACCTGGGGTCGGGCGTCTCCACCGGCATCGCCAACATCGCCGCCGAAGAAGGGATCCTCGAGAGGATCGTCCTCACCAACGAACAGGGGCTGATCGGTGGCGCCCCTTCAGCGGATGCCGGGGCCGCGGTGAATTACACCTCGATCGTCGACCAGCCCTACCAGTTCGACTTTTACGACGGAGGCGGGCTCGATCTGGCCTTCCTCTCGTTTGCCCAGGTGGACGCCCGGGGGAGCGTCAACGTCAGCCTCTTCAACGGCCGCATCATCGGCGTGGGCGGATTTATCAACATCGCCCAAAACGCCAAGAAGGTCATTTTCAGCGGTACGTTCACCGCCGGCGGTCTGGATGTCGTCTGGGAGAACGGGGTGACCCACATCCGCAAGGAAGGCAAATTTCATAAGTTCAGCGCGCGGCTCGAGCAGGTCTCGTATAGCGGCCCTTACGCCCAGGAGCTCGGCCAGGATGCCTTGTATGTCACCGAGCGGGCGGTGTTCAGGCGCGGCCCAGAGGGGATCGAACTGGTGGAGATCGCCCCGGGGGTGGACCTGGAGCGCGACGTCCTGGCGCAGATGGATTTCCGTCCCCGGATCAGCGACGATCTGAAGGAGATGGACCGGCGGTTGTTCCTCGATAAGCCGATGGGGCTGGCGGCGGACCTGGCGGGCAAGGCGCCCTGCCGTGTGCCTGCCCGGCTCAAGAAATGACGACCTCGTGAAAAGTCGCAAACGCCTTGAAGTTGAGGACGGCTTCGTAAAAAAATATTTACGAAGCCGTCAAGAAATGAAAGGATGTGCCAATGTCGAACCGCAAAATGGAAATTCCATGCCCTGCCGAGGAGGCGGATGCCATCCGGGTGATCCGTCCCCGGTCGGGGGTAGCCCTGATCTCCATTGTCTCCGCGCCGATGGGGGTGCTGCGCCATGCCGTCAAGAGGTCCCTCTGGTCGGCCCTGAGCCGGTTGGAGGCTGATCCCGTGGTCCGCTGTCTGGTGCTGACCGGTACGGGCAATGCCTTTTCGGTCGGTTCGGATATTCGGGATTTCAGTCAGGATGTCGGGTGGCTCCTGGAGAATGAGTACTGGGAAGCGGGGCTCAACCAGGCCATCGAGGAGGCCCGTTTTCCGGTGATCGCCGCCTGCAACGGCCACACGCTGGGAGGCGGCGCCGTCCTGGCCCTGGCTTGCGATATCCGCGTCGCTTCGGCTTCAGCCAGATTCGGCTTTCCGGAAGTGAAAGTGGGCGCCTTCGCTTCGGGCAGCGGCACCCAGCGCCTCCCCCGCCTGGTGGGTCGGGGCCGCGCCCTGGACCTGCTCCTGACCGGCCGGGTCATCGACGCCGCCGAAGCCCTCGCTTACGGGCTTATCGAGTACGTCTTTCCGGATGGAGAGATGATCGAAAAAACGCTCGATATGGCCGAAGGGATCGCGTCGTTCCCGGGTTCGGTCACCTCTGCCACCAAGCGCTGCGTCAACGTGGGTTTGCGTGAGGGCATCCGCTCCGGCCTGGCTCTGGAGCAGGATCTGCGCGTCAAAACAGGCCGCGGCGCAGATGCCTCCGAAGGTCGGCAGGCCTTCCTGGAGAAGCGCCCGGCGCGCTTCAACGTCAACGAACCCTCGGAGGAATAACCTTGCGACTTGTGAGCTTCCGCCATCTTGAGCAAACCCGTATCGGGGCACTCCTTGGCGAGAGGGTGATCGATCTTAACCGCGCCTATCGGGCCTGTCTCGGATCCGCCGGTGAGCGAATCGATCCGTTCAAGGCAGATCGGACCGTTCCGGCGGAGATGACCGATTTTCTGGCGGGCGGCGCGAAGACGATGGACGCCGCCCGTCGCGCTCTGGATTTCTCTAAGGAGCGAATGGACGATCCTGCCGGTCTGCCTAGCGATGAGGCAGGCGGTGTGTGGTTCCCCATTGAGGAGATCAAACTCCTCTCCCCCGTCCCCCGGCCGGGGAAGATTATCTGCATCGGTTTGAACTATCCCGGCGCGATCGACGCCCCCCGCCCGGAATACCCGGTCATCTTCCTGAAGGCCGCAAGCTCCGTGATCGGCGCCGGCGATACCATTTATCTTCCGCATTCGAGCCGGCAGATCTTCTACGAGGTCGAACTGGCCGCGGTGATCGGCTCGCGCGCCAAACACCTGACGGAGGAAAAGGCCCTGTCGTGCGTGGCCGGCTACACGATGGCCAACGACCTCGGCGCCCGCGACCTGGAGAACCGCACCTCGCAATGGACGACCGGCAAGCTGATGGACACGTTCTGCCCGCTCGGTCCTTCCCTGGTCACCACGGACGAGCTGCGTCGGACCGACGACCTGACGATGACCACCCGCATCAACGGCAAAACCGTCCAGCTCGGAAACACCCGGGAGATGATCTTCGCTGTGCCCTTTTTGGTGAGCTACGTCTCGGGGCTGGCCACCCTCGAACCGGGGGATGTGATCCTCACCGGAAGCCCCAAAGCGATGAACGGCGAGCCGGCCCCGGTCCTTTTCCTGAAGCACGGCGACGTGGTCGAAGTGGAGATTGACGGCCTCGGCATCCTTCGGAACCCGGTCGCCGACGAACCGATGGAGAAAGGATGATATGATGGACAAAACGTATCCGATGGCCTTCGTGACGGCACCCGGTGTGATCGAGTTCCTCCCGCACGAGCGGGTCCCCCTTGCCCCGCAGGAGGTGCGACTGGCGGTCAGGGCCGCAGCCATCTGCGGCAGCGACCTGCATATCTTCAAAGGGAAACACCCCTCCGCCCCGCTCCCCGTCAGCGTAGGACACGAACTGGCCGGCGAAGTGATCGAGACCGGCCCAGCCGTGACGAAGATCAAGCCCGGCGACCGCGTCACCGTGGAGCCGGTGATCGCCTGCGGAACCTGTGATCCCTGTCGCCGCGGTCAATATCACCTCTGCCGGAATATCAGCTTCCAGTACCGCAAGGGGCAGGGCGCCTTCGCCTCCTATTTCACGGCGCACGAGGATCACGTCTTTCGTCTTCCCGAAGGCCTCTCCTATGAGGAAGGCGCCCTCGTCGAACCCCTCTCCGTGGCGCTGCACGCCGTCAAGAAAAGCGGAGTCCGCCTGGGGAATACGAGCGCCGTGTTCGGCGCCGGGGCCATCGGGCTTCTCGTGACGATGCTGCTGAGGCAGGCATCCGGCGGCAGGACGTTCATCGTGGACGTCAACGACTTCCGCCTGCAAAAGGGGCTGGAACTGGGGGCCGGCCGGGCCATCCACAACCGCCGGGAGGATGCCCTGGAGGTGATCCTCGCCGGGACCGGCGGGGCGGGCGTGGACTTCTCTTACGAAGCAGTCGGGATGGAGTTGACCCTCGTCCAGGCGCTCCAGTCGCTGCGCAAGGGCGGTACGGCGACGTTGCTGGGTATTTTCGAAGACTCCCCCGTCGCTGTGCCGGTCAACCTCTTTGTTCAGAAGGAGATCGCCTTGCTCGGTTCGCAGGGCTACAACTGGGATTTCCAGGACGCCTTGACCCTCCTCGATCGAGGCTGCCTGGATCTGAAACCCCTCATTACCCACCGCATCGACTTGGAGGGACTGCAGTCGGGTTTTGAGACGCTTTTGAACCCGGCCGCCGATGCCGTCAAGGCGGTGGTTGTGATGGGATAGCCTGCCATTTCTCCATTGAACCACGGTGATTGGGTTTTTTGGAAGCAGGATCGAAAAAACCCGGAAAGGAAAGGCGTGGAACTCTTTTCCCGCCTGTTCCATTTCCCGGTCGCGGAGGGTCAGGGCTCCTTTTTCCTTATTTCTCCGATACCCAGCTTTTTTAAAGTCTCCGCTGTAGGTATGCCGGTTTTGGGATCCCACCCCATCAGGGTGTAATAATTTTCAACCATCCAATCCCATTTCTGCATGATGTTTTGCCCCTTCGCCGGACCATCGACCGGTATCGAACCATAGCGGGTGGAAGGACGTTCGAGTTCTTTCTTCAGACCGTGCCGGACGTTGAACATTCTCAGTTGGTTGACGACCCGCCGGCCGAGGGTAAAGGCATCGTCAAGGGTCCAGTTCCAGCCGGTAACGGCATTAAAGCATTCCAGGACCATTTTAGGGGCAGGCGATGCGAGTCGGCAGGTGCCGACACAATCGTCAAATTGTCGGATGCCGTTGTATTTGGCGTTAAAGGTGGAAATCTCCTCGTGCGAAAAATGATCCTTGATCGGTTCCATATCCACCATCTCCGGTTGTACGCCGGCCCAGGTCGCCTCGATCGTGCCTGTGTTGGATAAACAGGTGTCCATGAGCTCGAACCAGCGGGTTTTCCCCCGATGATCATGGCCCCTTGGCGCGGCGCCTTTTTGCGTATAGACGGCCCAGTCCGCCGCTTCTCCGCCTGTCGCCTGGGAAGCCCGCATCACCCCTTCGGCAAGCAGGTTCCCGAGATACCCCTCTCTCCTGACAATACGGTTGAGAAGCTCCTTCACCGACTCCACATTTCCCCAGGAAAGATCGAGGCCATCGGTCTCTTTGGTGGTAAAGAGCCCTTTCTCGAAGCATTCCATAACCCAGCCGACAACCCAGCTCGCTTCGTTGCAATCGATCCCCAGCCTGTCCACCTCATTGGCGAGCATCACGACGGCGCCCAAATCCGTGTTGCCGATTTGGGGGCCCCACGCGGAGAGTTGTTCATACTCGGGCTCTTCTCCGACAAACCCCGTGTAGGGTCCTTCCGTGACGGTGGCTTCCTTAACGTGCGCAAGCCTGCATTTATAGCAGGGCTTTGACCGCATCTTAAAATGGGTTCTCATATATTGACCGCCCATTTTCTCGTGTTCAGGGAAAAGGTTCGTGGTGTAATTCTTGACCGGCAGGGATCCGCCGGCATGGATTCTCGAAAAACTTCCGCCGGTGCCCCATTGATAATACTGCCCCCCTTCGCGGGTCATCGCATACCCAATCATCGCTTTGGCCTTCTCCTTGAGCAGCCCCGGATCGAGAACGCCGAAGGCGGGTTTTGCCCGGTACGCCACAACCGCTTTGAGATTTTTTGAACCCATCACCGCCCCGAGGCCGTTGTGCCCGGCGACGTGTCCTTCATCCCCCGTGATACAGGCATAGCGAACCCGATTCTCGCCCGCAGGACCAATGCCGAAAATACTGACCTCTTTGCTTTTTACAGCCAGATCGGATCGAATCTGACGCTCCGTCTCGTTGACATCCATTCCTGCAAGATGCTGTGCGTCATGAATCGTTGCTTTCCCGTCCTTGATGACCGAGTAGCTCAGTTTCGGGGCTTTACCCTTGAAGATAATCCCGTCATATCCGGAGAATTTCAAATAGGCGCCAAAGAACCCATTTGCCTGGGACGATCCCGCAAGATTCGTCATCGGGCCTTTCGCCATGATGTTTATCGTTGCGGCGCCCGCGACATCGGTTCCCGCCAGAGGTCCTGTCGTCCAGATCAATCGGTTTTCCGCATCATCCCACTCTACCCCCGGGGGAACTTCCTCATAAAGGTACTTTGCGCCCAGGCCGACGCCGCCCACCCACTTTTTGACGGTATCCAGATCCAGATCCGCTGATGAGGTGTTTCCGGTAGAAAGATCGACCCGTAAAATCTTTCCCGCATACCCGATGCGCGTTAAATCTGTTGTCATGTTTCTTCTCCTTATTTTCCTTCCAGTATGGTTATAAGGGATGGAGCTTATTCAACGGCCTATCAGATTTCGAAATTTCACTATCATGATTTGCATTTCAAATCTACTGTTTCCATGTAAGCGTGTGAGCAACCCGTTTCCATGACAATTTTCAATTGAAGACTTACAGGAGGGATGCAAATCACGGCTAAAATCATTGACTGCTTCACGAAGAGAATATATATTTGACCCGTTTTATAAATCTCTTCAGCTTCAGCATCTGCCTTCGGTTGGCATGGTTTTTCCAACCGTTGGGGATATTGTGACCTAATTCAGGATAAAGGGGTGGAAAAGGCATGATTGCGACTCGGTTTTTACGTCAATTTGTATTGGCATTGTGTCTTTCTCTGATGGCTGCCTGTGTATTTGCGCAAGCACAGCCGGAACGCAGAGATTACCAGCCAGTCGAGGGCCAGGAGGGCAAGGATGTGGTATGGGTGCCGACTGCGCAGGTGCTTGCGGATAAAATGCTGAGCATCGCGAAAGTCAACCCGCAAGATTATGTGATCGATCTCGGCTCCGGCGACGGACGGCTTGTCATCGCTGCCGCAAAGCGTGGCGCCCGTGCGCTCGGCATCGAATACAATCCTGATCTCGTCGCGCTGTCGAAGCGCAACGCTGCCAAGGCAGGCGTCAGCGACAAGGCGAAATTCATTCAGGCGGACCTGTTTGAAAGTGACTTCTCTCAGGCGACAGTCATTACGATGTTTCTATTGCCGGAAATCAATCTCAGGCTTCGCCCGAAGATTCTGAATCTCAAGCCCGGCACCCGTATTGTTTCGACTTCCTTTGATATGGGAGAGTGGGCAGCCGACCAGACTTTCGACGTTACAACGGGAGAGGGCTGTGACGGCGTCTATTGCCGGGCTCACCTCTGGATCGTACCGGCCAAGGTTGAAGGCACATGGAAACTTCCTCAAGGCGAACTGATCCTCAGGCAACGCTTCCAGACGGTTTCCGGTATGCTCAAAACGGGAGCTGGCACCATGGCGATTACGGAGGGTAAGCTCAATGGGGATAAGATCAGCTTTACCGCCGGCGATGTTCAATACATCGGGCTTATCACCGGCGATGTCATCCTGGGGACCGTCAAAACCCAAAGAGAGACGGGAAACTGGAGTGCGACCAGATAGGGATTTGTAGCGGTTCCATCCTGATCTGAAATATACAGACACGATGTTTTCCGTTGGGAAAGAAAAATCGCCGGAAGCAACGAACGCCCGGCTCAGCGGGAGCCCTCAGTTTGGGTGATCCGCAGCCGATGGCTATATCAGCTTTAGTCTGCTCAACGCTTGGCCTGGCGTAACGCAAATCTCATTAGCTCTCATGACAGCCGAATTATCCGTCAACGATACAATTGCCCGGTTTAAGCGGGCAATAAGATGTTGATCTGTGGTTATGAACAAGTCGGCGTCAGCTTCCAGTGCTGACTCCAAATGTTCTACATCAAATTCCCTTTTTCTTGGTTTGGTGTGCGCAGGGTTTTCGCGCTTACTGTTCGGAACAGTAGTCTGCAACGCCCTTTCATGATCATGCCCATCCAAGCTTAGCATGCCTCTGAGTGCTCCCCCAAACCGGCCACCGCATAATAAAGAACCGTCATATTTGTACGTACCGTCCGCTCGACTAAGGGGAATAGGGGTTTTTTTGAAGTAGCCGTCCTCCTTGATTTTGGAGAACGACATTGGAAGGCCGTTTAGATAACAGTCAGGTAATTCTCTTTCAATGCAAGCGTCATAGAGGAAAATGTGTTTCAAAGGATCAGACGAGACTATTTCGAAGATTTGGTCAAAGTCCGTCGCGTGCTTTTCTAAAACACAATTCTCAAGGGGCCTGCTGTTCTTAAGGGTCAGCCAGTGCCACCAGACACACGTATCAACAAAAAGCCTCATAAGTTCAATTCATTTCAAGATACGCGCCGCATCACCCTTAGTGTGGCTACCCGCCGAAACGTTTCATGCGGCTGTTCGCAATTTTTATTGTTTCGTCCACGGATAGGTCGTCCGGATCACGTTCCGGTAGTTGTCGTCCAGGGATGGCTGCAAGGCAACAAGAACCGTGAGACGACGCGCCATTTCCGTGACGTAGCGGACTTCCTCCGGCGTCAAGCCTCGGCCGAGTAAGGGTTTCTCGCGGTACGAGAGCCACTTCTTGATGACCTGGTAACCGCCGATTGTGTAGCCCCAGACGGGTTGGGGAACGTTCCTCCAGCATGCGTTATCGTTAAGGAAAATGTCGCAGGCGCCGTCCTCCCGGCGGATCAGCTTCCCTTTGCCCGGCATGGTCACGCCACCTTTGCCGGCATGGCCCCATCCGGCGGTCAGATCCAAGTCGCCGGATTCAGGGTTCGCGGGTTTTCCGTCCACGCGCTGAAACAGAGCGATGTGCTTCAGGTCGTCACGAATCTTCCCGGCGGTCACGCCGGGAACCGGCACTTCCGTATCCAGCAAGGCCGCCACCTGCCGACCGAGGGACGTGGAGGTGAGCAGCGAATCCTTCGCCTGCGGAAGCGGAATCCGCGGCCAGTCCTGGCGGATGCCGTCCGTGTTTTCGGCAAGATAGGCGGGCGAATAGCCGATGGCCAGCGCGTGATACCAGATCAATTCGGCGGTCTCCTGATCGGTGTCCGGGTCTGGCAGGTCAAGTGACGCCAGATAGGTGCGAGCCGAGGGGGACAGGTTGGCGGTGATCTTCTCCGATTCGGTTTCCATGCCCGGCAAGGTGTGATTATCGACAGCTTGTCGGCTGAATCGGGTTGATGGCCCTGCGTTCAGACGGATCGGAAAGTGACGAGCATGACCGGAAATACAGTCATAATCACAGACAACAGGCGAAAAGAAGAAGGGCGAGCCTTCTGGGTCTTTGTCGGCGGTGTCGCGAGTGATGAAAAACGCATTACCTTGAAAGCGTTGATTCAAAAGTTGCGGACTTGGCTCGCTGAAAAGAGGACGCAAATTCTCCAGATAACACCACCGCACATCGTATGGTTTGAATGGATACCGGACGATACGAGATTCGTCGTATTGAAATTCACTTAAAACTTTCCGTCTTGCCTCGGGACCAACGATCCGGTTGCCGGTCATCATCAAAGGTGGGTAGATCCTCTCGATCTCCTCATTAGAAACTTCAGCATCGAAATATGAGGAGATCCGACCCGTAAGATGCTCTTTCGCCATGGAAATCAATGCGAATCCTCTACGTTCCACTGGACCGTTGTATGGAGGTGTCTTACAAAAATCGGTTAGTTTCGGCCATCCGAGATACGCGCTCGTAACATCCGATGGTCGAAAGCTCCAGCGGTTGTCAATTCTGGGTTTGGTCGTTTCGTATTGCACATCGAAGTCCTGAGCATTGAGGCTGGCAAGGAGATCGGTGCGTTTCGTCGCGCCCCAGAAATGGCGGAAATGGACAGCGGTCTCGCCATCCCGGAAACGGCTTCGCTTCACGAATAAACCAATGGTCGTGCCGACGCGGATGCCCTCGCGGTTCCATTCCGTCGAGAAGACCGACGGATCGGGTTTGCCGTCGGGTGTCAGCTTGCCCGTTTCACGGCTGTCGCCGTTCATGCAGTCTAGCCAGATGGCGTCGAACCCCTCCAGAAACCGCCGCCGCGCAACGACAAACGAGGGATCGCCCAGATAGGAAAAATTCGAGATGAACGACACGACGCCCCGACCTCCGACTTCAGCGATCCGCCGTTCTGCGAGCCGGAAGAAGCGGATGTAGAGATCGTCGAGATTGAACTTCTTGATGCCCCACTCGGAGATGAGGCCTTTTTTGTAAGGTTCGACCAGACCGTTTTCCTCCTCGGGACTGACACCGGCGAAGGCGTTGTAGGGCGGGTTGCCGAGGATGACCAGGATCGGCTTTTCCTGCTTCACTCGGCCGGCGGCGTCGCGTTCGTCGTCGAAACCGGGAAAGGCGATCTGTTTCGGCTTTTCCTTGGGCGGCTCCCAGCCGGTGAGGGCGTTGGTCAGATAGACCCCGACGCGTTCGGGAGGATCGCTGCGGTCGCTGAGCGGCGCACCGAGGGTTTCGAGTTCCAGACCGAGCTGGAGATGAGCGATAACGAACGGTGCGGGCAGAATCTCAAAGCCGAAGACGCGCTCCATGGCGGCCTTCTTGAGATCATTCGCAACCAGGGCGTCGCCGCCCTTGTCGTGCAGTGTAGCGGCGATGCGGCGGAGAACCGCCCGCAGATAGGCGCCGGTGCCGCAACAGGGATCGAGGACGATCACGTTCGGGTCCGTGAGTCCGTCGGCGAGACCGAGTTCGGAGCGGAGGACCGCGTCCACGCGTTCGACCTGGTAGCGGACGATCTCCTCGGGGGTGTACCAGACGCCGAGTTCCTTGCGCAATTCAGGATCGAACGCGTGCAGGAAGGGCTCATAGAAGTACTGGACTGCGTGCCCCTCGTCAAAGGACCGGAAGAACTCCACGCGGTCCACGCGATTCAGGGCGGCTGCGGTCCAGTCGAGAACTTCGATAAGGCCCAACGTGCCGAGACGGGCGGGGTCGGCGACTTGAACGAAAAGGGCGCGGAGCATGGGAACGCGCAAGAGGTAATGGGCGGAGCGCCAGTCGAAGCCGCCGGCGACGGCATACGGCGCCGCCGTCTCTCGGAGGGCATCGGCAAATCCGGTTTTTTCACTCAGTTTGGCATCGCGCCGCCGCGCCCACAGGACCCAAGCCGAGAAGACGCCGTAAAAGAGGGTTTGAATGAGCGTCGAACGAAAAAAATGCTCGCCCTTCTCGCCTTCGAAACGCAGGCTGAGGGCGTCTTCGAGCGCCTGTCGAAGGCTGGTCAGGGCCGGGAGATCAGCTTGATCGATGCGAAGCCTCGCGTCATGGGCATAGGAGGCGAGAATGCCGGCCACGTCTTGTGGAGCGGCCAGCGGTGCATTATGGAGCAGCACACGCTTCAAATACTCCAGCATGCGTTCGCCGTGTTCTGCCGACGCCCGGCGCGGCTGGGCGGTGAGACGCCAGAATTCGCCTTCGGACTCTGCCAGCGTGAAGGATTCCAGAACGCACGGTTGTCCGGTCGGGCCTTTCCCGATGAGGGCGAAGGCGCGGAAATTGGTCACAAGCACCATGCCGTACTTTTTCCAGTATCGCTCCACCTGCTCGGATCCGGCCACCCGGCGGACATCTTCAGACGGGGGTTTGGCTTCTATCACACCACGCGACGGGTTCTGAACCAGGAAGGGGTCCTCCTTGGCGTCCGCGCCGCGTGACTTGCGGTGGAACTGATCCGCGGAGAACAGGCCGCCGTCGGGAAGTCCGGCACCCCGGTTGGCAAGGTTGATGACGCAGCGGACCTTGGGGGAAAGACCTTTCCCTATGCCCGAGAGCAGCCGTTCCAACGCCGGATAGAACGAAGTCTCGGCCACGCTGGATCTTGTATCCCGAACTTCCCCCATCTCGGTCAGGTAACGTTCTATCAGGTTTTCGGGCATGATACCTTATTCCATTCTGCTTACGATCGGCAATGTCTCATATTGGCGAACGAGTCTACTCAGCGGCCGCCCGCTTGCGACCGGTCATTCCTGCGCCCTATGATCTTGTGAAGCGTGTGGGAAGGTTCCTGCACGTGGACAAGAAATCACTATTCAGTCATTTTGTCAATGATTTTAGGAATGATTGTTCTTGCCATCCGGGGCGCTTGATGTTATTTTTCATATACGTTTATAGACTAGATGAGCGACAGACCATTCAATGCGGTGTGCAGTGGCCGAATAGAGCTTCATGAAATACCTTGGACATCTTTCCAAAAAAGATCCCCTCTATGGGTATCTGCGCTGCGACATCCTCCCGCAGCTCGGTGTCGACGGCGTTTCCCCCGACTTCCGGGTGTATGGCCTTCAGGCATCCAACCATGTTTACCTTTACGAAGAGCTGAGCAGCCGGATGTGTATTGTCGGAAAGTTTTTTTCCGGCATCACAGGCCGCTCGCCGGAGACTGCCTGCCATCACATGGAGCGGGAATTCAACAATCTTCATTATCTGCGCAGCATCGGCTTTACCGGCTATCCCCATTACATCGTCCGCCCTCTCGGCCGCAATGCCGGTCTCAACTGTCTTCTGGTTGAGGAATTCTGCTACGGCACGTCTCTCGACACCTTTATCATCAAGGCGATCCAGGAAGGTGCGAGAGAAGCCTTCTTTCAGAAACTCGCCTCTCTCGCCTATTTTCTCGCTACCCTGCACAATAGGACTGCTACCGGTGACCGGGTGGATATGAACCGGGACTGCTCCTACTTCGACCGGGTCATGGATCAGTTGAAAAACTGGGGACACATCGGATGGGATGAGGCTGAGGATTTCCACCGGCTGAAGGAGCAGTGGCGGGAAAAGGGGTTTATGTGGGAGGACAACCAGGTCCTCGTCCACGGCGACGTGACACCCACCAATATCCTCTTCGGTGACGGCCCCTGGGTCATCGCCATCGACCTGGAGCGCATGAAACCGGCGGACCGGGTCTTCGATGTGGGGCGGGTGGCCGCCGAGATCAAGCATTTCTTCATGCAACACACCGGCGATAAATGGCTGGCGGAACCTTTTATCGGGCACTTCCTCTGGGAGTATGCCTGCCACTTCCCCGACCGGGACAGCGCCTTTCGGTCCATCACCCGGCGCGTTCCGTTTCACATGGGGATGACCCTGCTGCGGATCGCGCGCAACTCGTGGATCACCAATCATTACCGCCGACAGTTACTGGATGAGGCAAGGATGACATTGAGGTAGAGGTGCTATGGCAATAAAGGGGATCCTTTTTGATCTTTACGGGACATTGATCGATATCGAGACCGACGAGTCCATGGAAGAGATATACCGCGGAATCGCCCATTATCTGACCTACCATGGGGTATGCCTGCACCGGTGGGAGGTGCGGGATCGTTACTACCGGATCATGAAACAACAAAAAGAACTGTGCGGAGAGGAATACCCGGAAATAGACGTGGAGGCCATTTGGAACACTTTCCTCGAGCAGGAAGGTGTAAAAGCAGACCATGAACGTCGGAAACTTGCCTTGATTCTTGCCCAGCTCTACCGGGGCATATCCCGGAATCGTCTCCAGCTTTACCCCGGCGTGATGAAGGTGCTCGACGAGCTGCGCCCCGCCTATCGCATGGTCCTCATTTCCGATGCCCAACCCTGTTACGCCCTGCCGGAGATGAAGGCGGTGGGACTGGACGGCTACTTCGACCCCGTCATCATCTCCGCAAATTACGGATTCAGGAAGCCTGATAGGAGGCTCATCGAGAAGGCTCTCGACATCATGAAACTCATGTCGGCCGAGGTCATCTGCGTGGGTAACGACATGTACCGGGACATTTACGGGGCGAACCGGCTCGGCATCAAGACCATCTTCGTCGACTCGAACCAAGGAGACAAATACCACGAGAATGTAACCCCCGACTACCTCGCTCACCGATTTGAGGATGTACTCAAGGGAGTGAAAGCACTGCGATGAACGTTTCAGAATGCTTTGTCGCCGGGACAGTACAAGGGGGACGCCTTTTGCCGGTGCAACAGAAGCATCCTGTTGGAATTCCCCGTTGACATCGTCAACTTCTGTTAGTGGTAGGTATAGCCTACCAATCAGCTTACCATCGATCCTCATTGTCTTTTCCCATATTTCACATTATTTTCGATCTCACGACGGCGTCTGATATGAAAAATCATTGCCGGACACGCTGGACGGTAATTGCCGAAGGCGACCGCACCATGGTCGAATGATTGATTATCATTGTTGAAAAGAGAGGAAATCGACATGGATCAGAAGGCATCGGAATAGGGAAGGCAGCAACTTCAGGCTCACATCGAGGGGTTTCTTGGACAGGCTCTCAGGAACGACATGCAGAGTATCGAATACAAGCCACGCTTCATCGTTCCCCTGCTGGAGATGCCATCCGAGTATAGCAAAAACGAATGTCAGAAAATGACCACATGAAGGGCATGCGGGCTCATCTGACAGAAGAGATCCATATTTTCTCTGGCCGTAGCGACTTTTTATCATTATATTGCCGATCAAAGATTACAGAGGTTGTCCATGGATAAACCGATGACCAGACTTTTCATTGGATTGAAATCCGTTTCGAAATCGGGAACCTTAAAAACCGGCAGAAACTTGGCGATCTTATCAGGCATCGCGGCGCTCATCGGCCTGTGTCTGATCAGTCGTCACAATTACCTTTTGTTTCATGTTCTTGTTGAACTGTTCAGTATTGTCATCGGCGTGACCCTTTTCATCGTTGCCTGGAATTTACGGCGCACGATAACCAACCATTACATCCTGTTTGTCGGCATCGCCTATCTGTTTGTCGCCGTCCTGGATACCTTTCACACCCTGAGCTATAAGGGCATGGGCGTATTTGCGATCGACAGCGCCAATACCGCAACACAGCTTTGGATTGCCGCCCGGTTCCTCCAGAGCGCCTCTCTTCTCGCCGCCCCCTATTTCCTGAAACGCAAATTGAACAGCGAGGCAACGGTTTTTCTTTTCACCGTGTTTGCCGCTCTCATCTTAGGTTCCATCTATCTCTGGAACTTCTTTCCCGCATGCTACATTGAGGGGAGAGGATTAACGCCCTTTAAGATTGCCGGCGAGTATATTATTTCTTCGATCCTCCTGATTGCCCTGATTTTTCTTTATAAGAATGGCTCCCATTTCGACGCCGTGGTGTTGCGATGGATCGGTGTCTCTATCGTTGCAACCATCGTCTCCGAACTGGCATTCACGTTTTACGTCGGTGTCTACGATGTTTCCAATCTGATCGGTCACTTTTTCAAGATCATCGCGTTTTACCTGATTTACAAGGCCGTCGTCAAAATGGCTTTCATCAAGCCTTACGATCTCCTGTTCAGAGATCTCATCCTGAAACAGGCGGCTCTCCAGGAAGAGAAAAAAAGGGCGCAAAGCTACCTCGATATTGCGGGGATCATCGTCGTCCTCAATATGGATCAAACCATCGCCCTGATCAATAAATCAGGCTGTCGCCTCTTGGGATATGGGGAAAGAGAGGTGATCGGTAGAAACTGGTTCGACACGTTTATTCCTGAACGAATCAAGAATGAAGCGAAGGACGTCTTTTCAAACCTGATCACCGGCAACCTCGAAGGAATCGATGTTTATGAAAACCTGATTCTGTCCGTAAGCGGTGAAGAGCGGTTGATCCGGTGGCAAAATAGCCTATTGAAGGACGAACACGGCCGGATCACCGGCACACTCAGCTCCGGCGAAGACATTACCGCGTGGAAAAAGGCCGAAGCGGAAAAGACGAATCTGGCCACCTTCCCCCAACTCAATCCGAATCCCGTTGTCGAAGTCGATCTGTCGGGGAAGGTCCACTTTCTCAATCCCGCCGCTGAGCGATTATTTCCCGATCTTCGCCGGCTCGGTCCCGCGCATCCCTGGCTGAAAGGTTGGGATGCCTGGCTCAGCGGCTTTCTCCGCGACAAGGGCCAGGAGGGGCAGAGGGAGATCGAAGTCGGCGAAAGATGGTTCAATCAAACGATGTATTTCGTCCATGCAATCGAACGGATCCGAATCTATGGGCTGGATATCACCAAGCGCAAGCGGGCAGAAGAAACGCTGCTGAATATCCATGAAGAACTGGAGCAGCGGGTCCGGGAACGCACGCTTCAACTCGACACGGTACAGAGGGCTTTACAGAAATCCCATGACGAACTGGAGCGCCGGGTGGAGGAGCGGACGGCCGAACTTGAAGCCGCCAACAAGGAATTGGAAAGTTTCAGTTACTCCGTTTCCCATGACCTTCAGGCCCCCCTGCGCGCTATCGATGGGTATGCCCGCATGATCCTCAGGGATCATACGGATCAATTTGATGAAGATACGAAACAGAAATTCGGTACGATCAGACGCAACGCCCAGATGATGGGCCAGCTCATCAACGATCTTCTCGCCTTCTCACGCCTGGGTAGGCAGGAAGTCATACCGTCAAAGCTGGACATGGGCGGTCTTCTCAATGACGCGTGGAAAGAACTGCAGATGATCTATCCGGAAAGAAAAATGATCCTGGACGCCCAGGCGATGCCGCCCGCTTTTGGAGACAGGACGCTCATCAAGCAGGTGCTGCTCAATCTTCTTTCCAATGCCATCAAATTCACAAAATATCGCGAGTGCGCGAAAATTGAAGCTGGAGGATACGCCGATGGAAAACAGCTTGTCTATTATATCATCGATAATGGGGTCGGTTTCGATATGACATACCACGATAAAATGTTCGGCGTGTTTCAGCGTCTCCACAGCAGTGACGAATTTGAAGGGACGGGGGTCGGCCTTGCGATCGTCGAACGCATCATCCATCGTCATGGCGGGCGTGTATGGGCGGAAGGCATGCCGGACCGAGGCGCATCCTTCTATTTTTCCCTGACAAAAAAGGAGTGACATTTCTTGATGAATATGATCGAGATCCTGATCATTGAAGATAATCGTCAGGACGAAGTGATGATTCTGGACGCCTTCCGTGAGCAAAACATCCATGACAAGATCCGTGTCCTTCATGACGGGGAGGAAGCGCTGGATTATTTTTTTGGCCCTCATGGTTGCCTTCGGAAGGCAGACATCTGGCATCCCAAATTCGTCCTGCTCGATTTAAAGCTTCCCAAGGTCGGCGGCCTGGAAGTTCTAAAATGCTTAAAATCCGATGAGCGGGCCAGGAACATCCCCATCATCATATTTACTTCATCGAATGAAGCGAAGGATCGAAACGAAAGCTACCGGCTGGGGGCCAACAGTTATATCGTAAAGCCCATGGATGCGGATTGTTTTTCACGTTTTGTCGTCGACATCGCCTCTTATTGGCTCATGATGAACAGGACCCCCTATCAGGAGGCGTAGCCTCGGCATGTGATCATCCCATTCACCGGGAAAGGATAGATGTTGAACCATGGAAAAAAGAGAATTGCATATATTGATCCTGGAAGATGTAACGACGGACGCCGAACTGATCAAGGATGAACTCAGGGAGGCCGGCACGGTCTTCACGCCGAGTTGCGTTAAGGACAAGGTGTCTTATCTCAAAGCCTTGGACGAATTTTCACCGGATATTATTCTCTCGGATTATTCCTTGCCGTCCTTCGACGGGATGTCGGCGCTGAAGCTCGCCGGGAGAAAATGTCCGGACGTGCCCTTCATTTTCGTCTCGGGGGCGCTGGGCGAGGAAACGGCCATCGAACTGCTTAAGCAGGGGGCGACGGATTATGTACTGAAGAGCCGGTTGTCCCGTCTAAACCCGGCCGTCTCCCGGGCGCTCCAGGAAGTAAAGGAACGAAAAGAACGGAAAATGGCGGAGGAGGAGCTGAAAAAAAGGGAGCAGGCTCTGGAATTGAAATCCCGAAGCCTTGAGGAGGCCAATACGGCATTGAAGGTCTTGCTTCGACACCGGGAGGAAGACAAAGCTGCCCTTGAAGAACAGGTATTAGCCAATGTTCGAAAACTGGTTCTACCGTACCTTGAAAACCTGAAACATCTTAACTTAAATGAAAAGCAAGTCGCTCAGGTTAAAATTGCCGAGGAGAATCTGAAGAAGATCGTGTCTCCATTTTTACGCAATCTGGCATCGCGCTATCTCGAACTGACCCCGAGAGAGATTCAGGTGGCCAACTTTGTCAAAGAGGGAAAGACCACCAAGGAGATGACCGAGATTCTCAACATATCGGCAACGGCCGTGGACTTTCACAGGAAGAACCTCCGTTCCAAATTCGGTATCAAAAACAAAAAAACCAATCTGCTGGCCTTTCTTTCTTCCCTCTCCTGACTGGTAGATTTTACCTACCATTAGCCATCCATTCAATCCTCATTGTTTTCCATCTCCCTGGATACTAAAGTATGACCAACACAAAACTGCATAAGGGTGAAAGCTCAACATGTCATCTGAATTTCTCGATCGTCATCCAAAAAAAACGGCAGTTCTCCTGATTGCACCCGAGACGGGCCGTCTGCCGAATGGAATGGGGCCTCTGGCCAGGTTTATCTCCGGCAAGAGCGGCGGTATGGGCGATGTGATCTCAACCCTTTGCGAAGGCCTGACGCGCCGGGGTGTTGAGTGTCATCTTGCCACGCTGAACCTGACCAAACGTTTCCAGCAGGAGAATAATCTGAACGATGATCAGTGGGACAGGATTATCCACACTATCGACCCGGGGCACATCCATCTGGTGAACTCCGCCATATTCGACAATCTTTCCGATGCCTATGCCGGAAATGCCGTTCTGAGCGCCGCCGAGTTCCAGAAGATTCTCGTCAATCAGATCATCACGAATATCCGCGCCAGAAACAGAGGTCGCCTCATCATTCACAGCCATGACTGGATGGCGGGGGGTGTCATCACTGCGGATGCAAAGCTGCGGGGATGCCCGGTGCTTCATACACTCCACAATGTTCACACGGCCCATATCCCCCTGGACCTCTTTGTAGGCGTCGATACGGGAAAGGTATCCGATTACCTCTATCGCTCCGAGGACCGGGGGAAAGCGTCCATTGATTGCCAAGCCACGGCGATCAAGAATGCCAATCTGGTCAATTTTGTGGGGGCCCGCTTTCTCAAAGAAATCGTCGATGACCAATTTGCCGATCGACCTATCATTCCCCAAAGCGTTCGCCGGGAAGTCAAGGTAAAGTATGATCATGGCGAGACCCGCACGATCATCAACGCCCCGGCTCTGAATATGTACCCCGAATATGGCGAGCATCTGATACGGAAATATGGCCCCGAGGATGACGTCATCGCTGCCAAGCGGGAAAACCTCGTAGAGTTTCAGAAGAGGACCGGGCTCAACGTGAACCCCGAAGCCATCCTTTTATATTGGCCGTCCCGCCTGGACCCCTCTCAAAAAGGGATCGAACTCCTCGAGACGATCGCCCGACAGTTTGTCACCACCCATGGAGATTCGCAAATCGCCATCGTCGGCAACGGCGTAGGCAATGATCGGACCCACGAAGAGATATGCGGAAGAATCGCATGCGCCTCCGGGGGTAAGATCACCTACCAACGCTTCAGCGAGCCGCTGTCGATGCTGGGCTTTGCCGCGGCCAACGATGTGTTCGGCGCTTCTTTGTATGAACCCTGCGGCCAGATCGATCAGATCGGAAATCTTTTCGGGGCAACAGCCACAAACCGTGATACGGGGGGCTATCATGACAAGATCCAGGAGATGGCCCTGATGAGCGATGGCGCATCGGAAGACTCCGGCAACGGTTTCCTTTTCAAGGATTATGACACAGGGGGGCTATGGTACGGGCTGTCCAGGACAGTCCAGTTTCACCGGCGTTCTCCGGAAATCCGGGAAAGGCAAATCAAGCGGATAATGAAAGAAACCAGGCAGAGACACGATCCCGAGCGGATGATCGACGGATATATCCGTGTCTACGAGGAGCTGAACGGCGGAGTGCCCCTTGCGTAGTAGACGGCGTCTAAGTGAATTTTCCCTTCCTTGGCGGGAGGGGATTAAGGGGAGGGGGATGGAACACGTTGAAATCCAGTTACTTTCGACTCCCACCCTAACCCTCCCCCGTCGAGGGGGAGGGGTTTTGGACAGGGGCTAAACATGTCATATCTTTTTTAAGAAAGGAGGCAGGAAAATGTATAAGAAAGTTTTGGTTCCGTTGGATGGTTCAGATTTGGCCGAGTGCATGTTGTCACACCTCAAATCCCTCTTCAAGGATGGATCGGTGGGAGAGGTGACCCTCTTGAATATCGTCACCATCGATATCCCTTGGGGAGACTTGGAGGGCGGGCACTTCGACTTAGAGGCACTCAGAAAACAGGTCTTCACAATATCAAAAAATTACCTTGCAAAAGTGGAATCCCGACTGAGTCCCGAAGGGATAAAGGTAAAAACGGTGTCCGTGGAGGCCAACAGGCCTGCCGAGACGATCATGGATTATGCCAAGAAAAACGGCACGGAACTGATCATCATGGCGACCCACGGTTATACAGGATTCAAGAGGCTGATGCTGGGGAGCGTGGCGTCCGGTGTCCTGAATCAGTCCGCTGTTCCCATACTCTTAATCAGGCCGGAAGCCTGCCGCCTGTAGCAATAGCCGCGGGTATGAACCCTCCGGCAGGGCTGGAGGGTTCATACCCGGGCAAGCTCGGGAAGAGGATGCGCGAATAACCTTCCCCGAAATGGTTTACGGGCTACGGTGACAGCGTGTGACCCAAGAAGCTGTGAAACCGACCTTCCTGGAAGCGACCGGGGAAAGACCCCATCTAAGGTGACCTATGAAAGAAAGGATTGAAAAAAGAAGGATATGCTTCAGGTATCTTGACCCGGAGGCCGAGGCGGTATTTTTGTCCGGAGGCTTCAACGGATGGAATCCTGAAGCAAACCCCATGAGGAAAAACAGAGAAGGCGTCTGGTCGACTGTTGTGAACCTCTTCCCCGGGATCTACGAATACCGGTTCATCGTTGATGGTCTATGGAAGAACGATCCGGCTTGCGATCAATATCATTTGAACCAATATGGCAGCCATAACTGCATATTGACAGTCACCCGGTAATGTAGCCTCCCATTCTGTATAACTTGCGACCTCTAAGAGTCGTATCTTTTTCCCTGTCGGTTGATGATGGAAAAGTTGGTGGCGGATTACGATACATTTACGTTGTAGACACGGAATAAAAACCGGCGACACAAAGGAACAGGGTGTGCATAGCATGGCTTGGTATGACCATAACGTGAGATTTTTTACATTATTAAGAAAGGAGAAGACAATGACCAAACAGACAGGAATTTATAAATGTACAGTGTGCGGGAATATCGTTGAAGTGGTTCACGCAGGCGACGGGGAACTGGTATGTTGCGGCCAGCCGATGCAATTGTTGAGGGGAAATACCACTGATGCCTCGCGTGAGAAGCATGTTCCCGTTATCGAGAAAATGCCGGACGGAGTGAAGGTGAAGGTGGGAAGCGTAGCCCACCCCATGGAGGAGAAACACTATATCGAGTGGATCGAGATGATTGCCGACGGCAAAGTCTGCCGGCAGTTTCTCAAACCCGGTCAGGCGCCGGAAGCCGACTTTCCCGTGAAAGCTACTGCAATGACAGCGCGGGCATACTGCAACCTGCACGCGCTGTGGAAGTCCTGATTTACTCTAGACGTATTGAGAGGTGTTGGGTATGAAAGGGCCTGTCAAAGCCGTCAGGACGCTCGACTGCATGGGACTGTATTGCCCCGAGCCGCTGTTCCAGACACGGGAGAATATTGACCAGATCAAGCCGGGCGAGATTCTGGAGGTCATCACAGACGACCCGGCGGCGGAGGAGGATCTCAAGAGGTTCGCCAAGCGTGCGGGCCACGAGGTTGTGTCCTTTGATAAGGACGACGACCGCATGCGATTCTTGATCAAGAGGAGTGTGTGACCATTCGTGGGGGTCACGACCGACCAGAAAAGGAGATGATAGGCATGCCAGAGAAGAAGTTTATCCTGTATGTTCAGACGAGTGACGCGCCCGAGAGGCAGTATTCGCCCCTGGTGCTGGCGCAGACGGCCACGGCCATGGCGCTCGATTCCAAGATCTACTACCTGGGCATGGGGCTCAAGATCCTGCTGCCCGGCGCGGCCGAAGCTATTAAGATGGGGTCGTTCCCGACCGTGAAGGAGATGATGGACAAGGCCATGAAGATGGGCGTTGAGTTTTACGCTTGCGAGGCATCCAAGCAGATGCTGGGCTGGGACAAGGTCACGCTCATCCCCGGCGTCAAGATCGTCGGCGCGGGTACGCTCAATGACCTCGCGCTCGATGCGGGCGCCGCGATGTGGTTTTAAGAGAGAGGTTTGGAATGCCCGCGCAGGTCTACCTGGACTACCAATCGTCGAAGCCTGTCTGATCCCCGAGTAGTCGACGCGATGCGCCCCTGGTTTACCGAGCGCTTCGGCAACCCCAGTTCGCTGCACCTCGACGGCGACGAGGCCACTGACGCCCTCGAGAGGTCCCGTGATAGGGTTGCGCAGTTCATCGGCGCGACCAAGGACGAGATCATCTTCACATCGGGTGCGACCGAGTCGAACAACCTTGCCATTATCGGATACGTCACACGCAACCGCAGGCGAGGCGACCATGTCGTCATCGCGGAAAGCGAGCACATCTCGGTCCACAACATCGCCAAGGCAATAGAAAAACAGGGCTTCAAGGTCAGTAAGGTGGGGGTTGACCAGTATGGCCGGGTAAGCGTCGAGAAACTCCGAAAGAAGATCATCGACACGACAATCCTCGTGAGCATCGGCTGGGCGAGCAGCGAGATCGGCACCGTCCAGCCCATGCAGGAGATCGCCGATGTGCTGCACGGCAAGGGCATCGCGCTGCACAGCGACGCGGTTGCGGCCGAGGGGCTCGTGCTTATCGACGTGAGCAAAGTCGCTGTCGACCTGCTGACTCTCTCCGCCAACGACCTCTATGGCCCCAAGGGCCTGGGCGCACTCTACATCAGGAAGAACGTGAACATCGCGCCGATTATGCCGGGCGGCGGCCAGGAGAAAGGTTTGCGATCCGGTAGCGAAGCCATGCCCGCCATCGTGGGCATGGCGGCCGCAGCGGACATCATGGCCTCCGAGATGCCGGCGGAGGCGCCCAGGCTCGCGCAGTACCGCGACCGGCTCATCGAGGGGGTGCTCGGCCGGATTCCCAAGTCGTATCTCAACGGACACCCCCGGGAGAGGCTCCCCAGCAATGCGCACTTTCGGTTCGATGCCATCGAGGGCGAGTCGTTGCTGCTGTCCCTGAAGGACAAGGGCATCGCCGCCTCGACAGGCTCCGCCTGCTCGTCGAAGACCCTCGAGCCCTCGCACACGCTCATCTCCTGCGGGCTGCTCCACGAGGAGGCGCACGGCTCGCTGGAGTTCACCTTCGGCAGGTGGAGCAGGCCCACCGACGTGGACCGCGTGCTTGAGGTCCTGCCAGGCATCGTCGAGAGGTTGCGCAGTCTATCACCACTCTACGAGAAAGAGGTAAAGGCATGAAGTCGACCAGCTACAGCGAGAAGACGCTCGACCACTTCCGCAACCCACGCAATGTGGGCACCCTTGAAGGCCCTGACGTGGCCGTAGGCAAGGTGGGCAACCCCGTCTGCGGCGACCTGATGTATATGTACATCCGCGTCGGCGATAACCGTATCGCGGACATCAAGTTCCAGACATTCGGCTGCGGTTCGGCCGTCGCCACGTCGAGCATGACGACCGAGCTTGTGAAGGGGATGACCCTCGACGAAGCGATGAAGGTCACCCGCGGTGACGTCGCCGACGCCCTGGAAGGTCTGCCGCCGATCAAGATGCACTGCTCCAACCTGGCCGCGGATGCGCTCCACAACGCCATCCAGTCGTGGCGTGAGGGCCGCCGCGGGGAAACGCCGGAGTCCCCCAAGGCCGGCGAATTCCGCACCTCCTGCGGGTTGCCCGTGACCAAACCACCCGCCATCGAAGGTGCAGAAGCGCTGCTCGGCAAGGGCGTCTACCGTAGGGTCGAGGATCCAGGGGCGTTTGTCGACAAGAGGGTCCTGATCGTCGACAGGGGCAAACCCTCCGTCGATGTGGCGCTCGATCTGACCAAGCACACGGGCAGGGTGATCTTCATCTCCTCGACCAAAGAGCCCTCTTCCAAGGACGACCCGCGCGCTCCGCTCAAGCGGTCGGACGTGAAGGTCATCTACGAGGCCGAGCCCATCGCCGTCCTGGGTGAGGGTGAGGTAGAGAAGGTCCGTGTGCATGATATTAACGAAAACGAGGAGTACGAGCTGTTTATCGACGCTGTTGTGATACTCAGTCTCTAACCAGCCACTAGAGCCGATTCCCTGACGTACAAGGCTCAGCGGCGAAACCGTGAGGTATCAATAAAAAAAGGAGGATGGAAATGAAGAAATTTACAATGGTATTGGTCTTTGTCGGAGTCATGGTTTTTGGGATTAGTACAGCTATGGGTATGCATCATGCAATTAAAATTCAAGAAAAGGAGGGAATAGGAAAATATCTTACCGATACTGAAGGGAAAGCCTTATACTGGTTTAAAAAAGATTCTCCTGGGAAAAGCGCTTGTACTGGCCCTTGTTTAGAAAAATGGCCCATATATCCCATCTTTACCACTTTAATTGCCAAGCATAGGTAATCATTCATTTTGCAAAA
>CAZINF010000004.1:0-55512 GCA_964540555.1 uncultured Syntrophus sp.
CATTAAAATCTTGTCCTCAAATGACGGTTATAGCTCCGCGAAAATCGGTGTTTATCTGTCAAGAGAAAAACGATTGACACCAAATTCGTTTTTCTTGTACTCTCGCGTGTAAGAGCGAGTTCCTTTCAGTGTAGATTTCCAACACAGGCAAGCGAGATTCCATAGGTCTGTTCCCTGCCGATTTCGCAAGAAAGGAGAAAAGAGAGCGATGGACAGGAGTGTGGATAAGCATGAGATATCGGGTATTTTTTTTGGTTCATCGGGGCTGGCATACAATTATTCCCGCCGTCAATTCCTCAAGCTCAGCGGGGCATCCATTATCGGCATGTCGGCTCTCGCTCCCCTTTTGGCTGGGGCCGCAAACAAACCCCTGATCATTATGGAACAGTCCAAGGGGATTGTCATCGCCGATCCGACAAGATGCGTCGGCTGTCGCCGCTGTGAACTGGCCTGCACCGAATTTAACGACGGCAGGGCTGCCCCCTCGCTGGCCCGAGTGAAGGTTGCACGAAATCTCAACTTTGGTCCCAAGGCGGCTCATGCCGCACAGAACGGCAACGGCAACTGGGGCAACGGGCTGATCATCCAGGATCTCTGTAAGCAGTGCGCCCACCCGGTGCCATGCGCCGATTCATGTCCGAACGATGCGATCGTCGTTAAACCGCCTGTAAACGCGAGGATCGTGGATGCCGGGAAGTGCACCGGGTGCAGGATCTGTCTGAAGGCCTGCCCCTGGGAAATGATCTCCTTCGATCCCGATGCCGGCAAGGCAACCAAGTGTTTCCTTTGCGACGGTAAACCCAAGTGCGTCGAAGCATGCCCGGCGGCAGCCCTGAGTTATGCATCCTGGCGCGATCTGACGGACAGGGTCCCAATCCGCGTCGCACCCGCGGCGTTCATAACGCCGGCGAAAGCCGCAACGTGCTATGACTGCCACAAGAGGTAGGAAAGGAGGATCACATCATGGCGAAATACGGCGGATGGGTTGGTAAGGTTCTGCGGGTCAACCTGTCGAACGGTAAGATCTGGACCGAAGACACGGTTGAAAAATACAAGGACGAACTGGGCGGAACGGGATTGGGATACAGGGTCCTGTGGGATGAGGTTCCGGCGGGAACGAAGCCCTTTGATCCCGGGAATAAAATCATTTTCGGCGTCGGTCCTCTGGCCGGGACCGGGGCCCCCTGCAACGGCCGCACGGCCATCACGACGCTTTTCCCCACCTGCTGGCCGAGACCGCTTGTGGGAACCGGGCATATGGGTGGGCAGTTTGCCGCGGAGCTCAAGTATGCCGGGTACGATTCGATTGTCATTGAAGGCAAGGCGGATCGACCCGTGTGGTTGTCGGTCGTCGATAATAAAGTGGAAATCAAGGATGCCCGCAACATCTGGGGGCAGGGTATCCGGCGGGCAACGATCGAGATTTCCCAGGAACTGGGTCCCGAAGCGGCTGTGGCGGCGATCGGACAGTCGGGAGAGAATCTGGTTCCCATGTCGGTCGTGATGAACTCCTACTCGCATTCCGCCGGCGGTGTGGGTGCGGTCATGGGATCGAAAAACCTCAAGGCGGTCGGTGTCCGCGGGACCGGCAGTGTGCGGATTGCCGGCAGGAGGGATGAATGGGAGAAGCTGGTCAAGGCACACCTTGCTCTCCTGGGGGCCAACAATCAGCATGTGGTGCCCAGCTCTCCCCAACCCTGGGCCGAATACTACGATCCGTCGTCGCGTTGGAAGGGTTCCAGGGGACGACGATGGGAACAATCATTCCCGGCCATCGAAACGGGGACCTGCAATCCCGGGGACCTCAACCGAATCGCCTACCGGACAAACAACGCCGCCCATTACCTCGGCGGCATCGGCTGGACATATACCGTCAGGGGAAACGGCTGCAGCGGTTGTCCGATCCGCTGCCATACCATGATCAAGGTCCCCGCGGTCGCGGCAAAATACGGCATCCCGGACGTCGGACAGAACACGTGCGGCGGTCTGAACTTCGGGCGTTCCTTCTTCAAAAAATTCCCGGACGGGGCGAGGGGACAGACGAATGTCGAGGCCTGCATGGTGGGGATGCATATCGCCGACGACTATGGCATCTGGTGCAACTACGGCCAGTTGCAACGGGACTTCAAGAGGATTTACTATGACGGCACGATCAAAGGCAAGCTCGGGGAAAAGGAGTTCAAGAGTTATTCCTGGGATAAATACGAGAAGGGCGATCCCTCCTTCCTTTTCGAGCTCCTCCCCAGGATTGCCATGAAAGAGGGCGAATTGGGTGCCGTTCTGGGGCTCGGTACCGGGTATATGCTGGATAAATGGTCTCTCTCCGAAGCGGTATGGAAGAAAGAGCATGAACTCAGCTACTGGAAGATGGGGCACCCCAAGCACCATGCCAGCGAAGAGGTCGGCCAGTGCGGGGTGATCATCAATACCCAGTACAATCGCGATGCCCAGTGTCATTCCCACGCCAACTTCACCCGCAACGGGTTGCCGCTGGAAATCCAGAAGCGTCTGGCGGCAGAGATATGGGGAACGCCGGATGCGGTCGATCACATGGGGTCTTACACGCCGATGAATATCGGTAAAGCGAAGATGGCAAAATGGTCGCTCATCCGCAAAGAGCTTCATGACTCGTTGTCCCTGTGCAACTGGATGGGACCGTGGGTCGCTTCGCCGTTGAAAGAGCGCGGGTACCGCGGCGATGACTCCCTCGAATCCCTGTTGTACAGCCTTGCCACAGGAGACAGGAAGGGCCGGGAGGAATTGGATCGGGCGGGAGAGCGCATATTCCTGCTTCACCGGGCCCTGACCATCCGTGACATGGGGACCAGGGAGATGCGGACCGAACACGATGCCGTTCCGGAATGGGTCTATCACGATCCTGCAGGCAGACCGGTCTATACCAAAGGGACAATCCACCTGGACAAGGGGGATGTTCAACTCGCCATGGAGATGTTTTACGGATTGATGGGATGGGACAAGACCACCGGTTCACCCACGGAGGATGCCTATCGAAAAGTGGGACTGGGAGCGGTAGCGGAAGAACTGAGGAGGAAAGGGCTTGTCTCCTGATCGGGTATCGATTGACCGGGAGCGCAACCCTTTAAGCCCCGCCCTGTCGGCGGGTAGCTTCAATCCATCCGGCGAGAGGAGGGTTTTAGTCCCCACGCCATGCGAAAAAAAAGAGCAGGACCGGTGAAATGGACTTAGAAAAAACAGAGGGGCTGGATGAGAAAGAGGATAGGGGGGCCGCCTCAAGGGTCATCGCCGAGCTGATTCGCCGGGGAAGCGAGGAGGGTCGATTCGTCACGCACGGCGAGCTGTTTGGAAAACTGATGGAGCGAAATCTCCCGATCCCCGGCGGCGGTGAATTGGGACCTGCTTTTGAAACCCTGATAATGAAAACCAGGGAAGGGAACGGGGATATCAAGGTGACCCCGGACAGGGACGGATCTCCACGCTACTACTCATCGCTCTTCATGAGCGAGGCCTATTGCGGAATTCTGTCGAAGAAGGAAGGGGATCCTCTTGTGCTGATCGCCGAGAGTGTGAGGGAAAACTCCGCCGTCTATCCGCGCCCCGTTTCCCTGGAGATGTTCGGAAATCCGCCTTTCGATCTGACTCCGGCGGAGGTTCACTCCTGCGTGGAGCAGATGGCCGGTCGGGAAGAATACAAGGATATCGGGCAAATCACCACCTCGGCGGAGGGTGTTTTCCTCTATTCCAAGTCTTATCTTGAACCGGGCCACGCCGCCATACTCGCCGAATGGCTTGATGTCGGCCAATTTGATCATCCTTGAATCTTCTGCCCTGCTGTTTTTCAGACGGTGTGGAATGCCTTGCGGAGGGCCTCCATCCTCACGCCCGTGTGGAGCAACTCCAGTGCGTCGCGATTTGAGAAGAAAGAGGAAATAATTATGGGTGAGCTTTTAAAGACAGCTCTGCACGACAAGCATGTTTCCTTCGGCGCCACTATGGTCGATTTCGGCGGCTGGCATATGCCGCTCCAGTGCGGAACTGGAATTGTGGAAGAACATCTCGCAACGCGGAAGGGGGCCGGGATCTTCGACGTGTCTCATATGGGGCGATTCATCGTCCGCGGCGCCGGGGCGCTTGCCTTCCTGCAGCACCTCCTTTCCAGCAACGCCGCCGCCCTGGATACCGGCTTTGCGCAGTACACGTTTATTCCCAACGACCGCGGGGGCGCCCTCGACGACGCCTATCTCTACCGGTTCATACAGGACGAATACCTCCTTGTAGTCAATGCCGCCAACCGGGAGGCCGACTGGTGTTATCTAAAGGAGATGCTCTCTTTTTTCCCATCGACCCAGATGGAAGACGTCTCCGAATCGATGGCGATGATCTCCCTCCAGGGGCCCTCTTCCCGGGCCATTCTCCAGGATCTGCTCGGCTCAGGCGGTTTGCCGGAACCCATGAAGAATGCCTGTAGATCGGTTTCCATCAGCGGAAAAAAGGTACTTATATCCCGGACCGGCTACACAGGCGAGCCCCTCGGTTTTGAATTCTTCTTTGCTGCTGCCGACGCTCCGTGGCTCTGGGGTCTCTTCCTCGATAAGGGTGCAATCCCGGTGGGGCTGGGGGCGCGGGACACCCTGAGGCTTGAAGCAGGCTTGCCCCTTTTCGGTCATGAACTGGGAAATGATCCCGCCGGAAAAGAGATCCCCATCTTCGCCTGCCCCCTGGCCCGTTTCGCCGTGAGTTTCTCTTCCCTGAAAGGTGCGTTCATCGGGCAGGAGGCGCTTGCAATCCAGTTTGCCGCCTTCAAGAAGATCAAGGATGAAGATTACACCTCGATCGAGGACCTGCCGCGGATAGTCATGCCTTTTGCACTCCGCGGAAGGGGGGTTGCCAGGGCGGGATTTCGCGTGTTTAAGGGTTCGGGGGAAGTCGGTTTCGTAACGAGTGGCACGATGGTTCCGTACTGGAAGACAGCGGGCACGGGGCTTTCGACGCGTTTTACCGGTGAGCGGGAGATGCGGGCCATCGGCCTGATGCTGGTCGATAGCCGTCTCAAGAAAGACGATTCGGTGGAGATTGAGATCAGAGGAAACCGGATTGATGCGGTTGTGGTTCCCTATCACCTGCGTTCGGACGCGCCTCCTTATGCCATGCCGATTCTGCCGCGTCCCGTGGAGGACCGGGGAAAATCAATTTCCGACGCTTGGCAGGATAAAACCTTTGATCTACTGGAGAAGGCAATTCAAAACACCCTCTGGCGGCAGACCGAGTGTATCAACCTCATCCCGTCGGAACAGACGGCCTCGTCGATGGTGCGGCGTCTATCGATGCTGGATCCCGCCTTCCGCTACGCCGAGCATCGCCCCCTCCGATCTTACTATGATGCGGAAGTCTTCTACTACCAGGGAACGGATTTTATCGAAGGCGTAGAGGAGCTACTCAAGGAGGAGATGGTCCGTTACCTGGGCTGCCGGAAGGTGGAGGCCAGGGTGATCAGCGGCCAGATGGCCAACTCCGTCGTCTTCAGCGCCCTCGTCGATTACCTTAACAGGGGTGATCGGAAGACGGAACCCCGGCGGCTCGGCTCGGTCCTGAACAACCACATGATCCGGGGCGGCCACCTGAGCGCCCAGCCGATGGGCGCCCTTCACCATTTCGTCCGGATCGATCCGCGGACGGAAAAACCAGCCGTCGTGAACTTTCCGGTTCTGCAAGAGGATCCCTACAAGATCGACGTGGAGGCGACCTGCCGGATCATCGACGAACACCGGCCGGAGCTGATCATCTTCGGCAAGAGCATGGTCCTCTACCGCGAACCAGTTCGGGAGATCCGGGACTTCCTTCGGGAGCAAAAGATCGAAGCCATTATCCTCTACGACATGGCCCACGTTCTGGGGCTGGTGGGACCCTACTTCCAGGAGCCGTTCGACGAAGGGGCGGACCTGGTCACCGGCTCCACCCACAAGACCTTCTTCGGCACCCAGCGGGGAATCGTTGCCGGGAACTGGCGGGAAGAGGAAAAGCAGTATGCCCTTTGGGAGTCCGTGGAGAACCGGACCTTTCCGGGAAGCGTCAGCAACCACCACCCGGGAACCCTTTCGGGATTGCTGATGGCCGCCTATGAGATGAACTGTTTCCGGGATGCCTACCAACAGGCGGTCATCCGGAATGCGAAGGCCTTTGCCCGGGCGCTCCGGGATGCGGGTTTGCAGGTGGCGGGCGATCCGGCGATCTCTTTTACGGAGACCCATCAGGTGATCGTAAAGGTGGAATATGCCAGGGCGGTGGAGGCGGCCCGCCGGCTCGAGGAGAGCAACATCATCTGCAACTTCCAGGCGGCGCCGGACGAAGAGGGGTTTACCGCGGCCGGAGCCCTCCGGATGGGCGTGCAGGAGATGACGCGGTTCGGCATGGGGCCGGAGGATTTCCTGACGCTGGCCCAGTACATCCACGACGTTGTGGCGGGTGGCCGTTTGGTCCGGGAAGAGGTGACGGCATTCCGGAAGCGCTTCCTTGTGATGGACTATTGCTTTACGGAAGATATGTTCATTGATCTGATGGATAAGCTGCACCGTTTAGTATAATAAAGGGGGGAATGATGAAAAGGATTGATGAAATCGACCTGCCGGAAGAGCTCCGTTACAGCGCCGACCATGAATGGGTCCGGCCGGAGGGCGATCTGGCGCGTGTGGGGCTTACCGACTACGCCCAGGATCAGTTCGGGGATATCGTGTATGCGGAGCTGCCGTCCGTCGGGGCCCATATTACTCAAGGAGCGGTCTCACAACGCCTGACGGCGGAGGCCTACCTTGCCCGTTTGAAAGGGGGGGCGTAGATGCGATACCTGCCCCACACCGCTGAGGATATCGCCGCCATGCTCGACGTGATCGGTCTCAAGGAGCTCGATGACCTCTTCGCGGCGATTCCGGGGGATTGCCGTTTCGAAGGGGCGCTGCAACTGCCGGAGACGATGAGCGAGTGGGTCCTGGAGGGGCATGTCGGCCGTCTGGCCGGCCGGATAGCCGTCTCCCCGGAGTATTCCGTCTTTCTGGGGGCCGGGAGCTATGACCATTATATCCCCGCGACGGTTTCGTCGCTTCTGGGCCGTTCCGAGTTCGTGACTTCGTATACGCCATACCAGCCGGAGATGCTGCAGGGAACGCTGCAGGGGATCTACGAGTACCAGACCCTGGCGGCCCGTCTGCTGGGAATGGATGTGGCCACGGCCTCCCACTACGACGGCGCGACGGCCCTGGCCGAGGCGCTCCTCATGGCGGTACGCATCACCGGACGGAAAAAGGTGGCGCTGTCCCGAGCGATACACCCCCACTACCGGCAGGTCGTCCGGACCTACTTCGCCCCCACCGGTTATGAACTTCTGGAAATCCCCTTTGGGGAAACGGGACTCACCGATCTTGCCCGCCTGGAGGAGATACGGGGTCTCGCCGCCGTGGCCCTGCACTCCCCTAACTTCTTCGGCTGCATCGAAAACATACAGGCGGCGGCGGAAGGGGCGCATTCCGGAGGCGCGCTGCTCGTTGCCGGATTCACCGAGGCGCTGGCCTTTGGGCTCCTCAAGAGTCCGGGAAGCCAGGGCGCCGACATCGTCGCCGGAGAGGGCCAGAGCCTGGGCATCCCCCGCTCCTTCGGGGGGCCGGCCCTGGGGATGCTCGCAAGTCGGAAACAGCACATGCGAAGCCTGCCCGGCCGCCTCGTGGGAAGGACGAAGGACCGGGATGGGAGACGCGGCTTCGTTCTCACGCTGGCCGCGCGGGAGCAGCATATCCGCCGGGAAAAGGCGACCTCGAACATCTGTTCCAACAACAGCCTCTGCGCCCTCGCCGCCGCGATGTACATGGCCTCCCTGGGCGGTACGGGGATCCGGCAACTCGCCTTGCTCAACCAAGACAAGGCGGAATATCTGAAAAGCGCCCTGCGGGCTGCTGGATGCTCCATTCTCTTTTCCGGTCTCACGTTCAACGAATTCGTCGTCGGCTTTCCCGGCGGTTTCGAAGCCCGGTATGAGCGGTTGCTCGATCGAAAGATCGTCGCCGGGCTGCCCCTGGGCGGTTTTTATCCCGAGTTGGCGGGTCACGCCCTCCTCTGCGTGACGGAGACGTGCAGTCGGGGGGAGATGGACCGGCTGGTCGAGGAGGTGACGGCATGAACGAATCACTCGGAACGACCGGGCTCATCCTGAATGAGCCGCTCCTCTGGGAGAAAGGGAAGAAGGGGCGCTGCGGCTTTTCCATGCCCCCGAGCGACGTGCCGCTAAGCCCGCTGCCCGAAGAACTGACGGGCGATGGACCCGATATCCCGGATCTTAGCGAAATTGAGGTGATCCGTCATTACACCCGCCTGTCCACATGGAATTTCGGGGTGGATACCGGCCTCTATCCCCTCGGTTCCTGCACCATGAAGTACAACCCGAAAATCAATGAGAAGCTGGCGGGTCTCCGGGGATTCGCCGCCGCCCATCCGCTGCTGCCGGCGGAACTTTCCCAGGGGGCGCTGCAGTTGATGTTCGAGCTGGAGCAGTTTCTGGCTGAGATCACCGGCCTGGACGCCGTGACGCTGCAACCGGCCGCCGGCGCCCAGGGAGAGCTAACGGGGATGCTGATCATCCATGCGTACCATCGCCTCCAGGGGAAACAGCGGACGAAGATCCTGATTCCCGACACGGCGCACGGGACGAATCCGGCGAGCGCCGCCCTCTGCGGTTATCTCCCCGTTCCGGTTCCTTCCGGTCCGGATGGCATCCTTCTTTCAGAAACGGTGGCGGCGCTGATGGACGGGGAGACGGCGGGGATCATGATCACCAACCCCAACACCCTGGGTCTCTTCGAGGAGAACATCCGCGAGATAACCCGGATCGTCCACGACCGGGGCGGGCTCGTCTACGGCGACGGGGCCAACATGAACGCCATTATGGGTGTCGTAAAGCCGGGCGCGATCGGCGTCGATATCTTGCACTTGAACCTCCACAAGACCTTCTCCGCACCCCACGGGGGCGGCGGGCCCGGCGCCGGTCCGGTGGCCGTACGGAAGGATCTCGCCCGGTTTCTTCCCGTTCCCCGGGTCGTTGAAAAAAACGGGATATATCAACTTTCCGAAGATTTCCCGGAATCCGTCGGTCGCGTCCTGGCTTTTCACGGCCATTTCGGCGTTCTTTTACGGGCCTACGCCTACATCCTCAGCATGGGGCCGGACGGGCTCAAAAAGGCGAGCCGCCTCGCGGTCCTCAACGCCAATTATGTCCGGGAGAAACTGAAAGACGTCCTACACACGCCCTATGACCGGCCCTGCATGCACGAGTGCGTTTTTTCCGACCGGAATCAGCAGGAAGCCGGGATCACCATCCTGGAGATGTCCAAGCGCCTCATGGATTACGGGTATCATCCGCCCACGATCTATTTCCCGATCATTGTTCGCGGCGCGGTCATGATCGAGCCCACGGAAACGGAAACGAAGGAGGATCTCGACGGTTTTATCGAGGCGTTCCGATCCGTCGTCCGAGATGCTTCGGAGAATCCCCAGGTCATTCGGGACGCGCCGACTCGCTGCAAGGTGAAGCGACTTGACGAGACCGCGGCGGCCCGGAACCCCTGTCTGACAGGATGATTCTTGGTCATTCCCTTGATCCACATCCGCGGGGGGCAGGTTTCTTAGAAGGACGTGATGAAAGATCGACTAAAAAATCTTCTTGACATGGAGAGTCGGTTTGCTTATCTTACGCGCGTTTCATAGTACGGATTGTTATTGGAATCAGGTGGCATCGGTATGCAGGAACAGGCGGCGGCACCACAAAAGACGCTTTCCCTTATCGACGGCGTCGCCCTGATCATCGGCGTGGTCGTCGGAACGGGGATCTTCAAGACCCCCTCCCTTATTGCAGCCAATACGGGAAGCGAAGCGGCTTTTTTTTTCGCCTGGATTCTCGGGGGGGTCATCTCCCTGATCGGGGCCTTGTGCTATGCCGAGCTTGCCACCGCCTATCCCCATGCCGGCGGCGATTACCATTACCTGACCCGGGGTTTCGGGCGGAATGTCGCCTTTCTTTTCGGATGGGCCCGGATGACGGTCATCCAGCCCGGTTCCATCGCGCTTTTGGCTTTTGTTTTCGGCGATTATTTCTCGCAGCTTCTCCCTTCCGCTTTCAGCGCTCCGTTCTGCGCCTTTATGGTCGTCATTGCCCTGACATTCACGAATATGCTGGGCACTCAGAAAGGGGCATGGACACAGAAAGTCCTTGCCGCGGCAAAGGTCATCGGCCTGTTTTCCGTCTGTCTTGCGGGACTTGCATTTGCTCCGCCCCTGCCCCCGGCGGCAGCCGCTTCTTCCCCGGCCGGGGCTTCGTTCGGCCTTGCCATGGTTTTCGTCCTTTTGACGTTCGGCGGCTGGAACGAGGCGGCCTATATTTCGGCCGAGCTTCACGAAGGACGGCGCAACATGATCCGTGTGATGCTCTGGGGATTGGGCGCCATCACCGCTCTTTATCTTTTTACCAGTTTTGCTTACGTCAAAGGATTGGGATTGAACGCCATGAGCGGCTCGGATGTGGTGGCGGCGGATTTGATGCGCAGGTCCTTCGGCGAGGGCGGGGCAAAGGTCGTCAGCGCGCTGATCGCCATTACCGCGCTGGGGGCGATCAATGGCACCATCTTCACCGGCGCTCGAACCAACTACGCCATCGGGCGGGACTACGAACTGTTCGCCTTCCTCGGCCGCTGGCGAGAAAAGAACAATGTGCCGGCCAATGCCCTCCTGCTTCAGGGGGCGATTGCATCGGGCCTGGTCCTCCTGGGGACGGTCACCCGCAAAGGGTTTGAAACCATGGTGGAATTCACCGCCCCGGTATTCTGGCTGTTTTTTCTCTTAACCGGATTGGCCCTCTTTGCGCTTCGACTGCGGGAACCCGGCGTCGAGCGTCCTTTCAAGGTTCCCCTGTATCCTGTGGTCCCCCTCCTGTTCTGTATCTCCTGCGGATATATGCTCTGGGCAAGTCTTGCCTATACCGGCATCGGCGCCACGGCCGGCCTGGTCCTGCTTTTCGCGGGGGCGATATTCCTGGCGGCGGCCCGATCCCGGCAAAAAAAAAGATGACGGCGCCGGATGAACCTGCATCGCTTTAATGGGGGAATGACCTTCCCTGTTTTTATATCACCCATCAAAGGAGATTTTTTATGACTGTACATCGCTTCCTGCGTCAAATCTTACTGGTATTGTGTCTGTCTATCATGGCCGCCGTGTGCGTTTTCGCTCAGGCGCCGACGGGAAAAGAGGAATATCAACCGTCGGTCGGCCAGCACGGCAAGGATGTGATATGGGTGCCGACTGCGCAGGCGCTGGCCGACAAAATGTTGAGCCTGGCGCAGGTCACGCCGCAGGATTACGTGATCGACCTCGGTTCGGGTGACGGACGCTTCGTCATCACGGCCGCGAAGCGCGGCGCTCGCGCACACGGAATCGAATACAATCCCGATATGGTTGAGCTGTCGAAGCGCAACGCCGCCAGGGAAGGGGTCGCCGACAAAGCCACTTTCGTCAAGGCGGACCTGTTCGAGAGCGATTTTTCCACGGCAACGGTGATCACCATGTTTCTCCTGCCCGAAATCAACCTGAGGCTTCGCCCGTTGATTCTCGATCTCAAGCCCGGCACCCGCATCGTTTCCACTTCTTTTGATATGGGGGATTGGACGGCCGAGCAGACGATCACGTTGACCAAGGAAGAGGGGTGTGACAACAATTATTGCCAGGCCTATTTTTGGATCGTGCCGGCCAAAGTCGCGGGCGCATGGAAGCTTCCCCAGGGCGAACTCAGGCTCACGCAAAACTACCAGATGGTTTCCGGTGATTTGCATTCCGGTAAGAATCGCACATCCGTTGCCGATGGCCGCCTCACAGGCAGCCAGATCAGCTTCAAGATCAGCGATGCCCACTATACCGGGAACATCGTCGGCGCCGCTATGGAGGGGACGGTCAAATCGGGTAACAACAGCGCCCCGTGGAGTGCGAAGCGGCTGGCAAACTGACCGGGAGCGCATCCCTTTAAGCCCCGCCTAGTAGGCGGGGTTGAGTGGCGCATCGACATATGAACGATTCCTTGCCGGGAAGCCCCGCCCTGTGGGCGGGGAGCTTCACGTGTGCCCGGCATGGGCAGCAGCTTGGGGGTGCAAGTCCCCTGCAGGTCCTGATGGTGGAAACTGTTAGCCAAGGGCAAGGGCGTCCATCGTGAGGTGGGGTCTGAAGGAAGCCGGAGGCAAAACGCCGATCTGAGGAACACGAATCGCATATCAGGCTGTATCATCAGGGCGAGCTTACGTGATAAGGCAAAGCCCATAACCATCAAGTGGTGATGCAGTAAATGCGGCGGATGTGGCGGGAAGGCGGCTGTTCTTACCCGGGGAGGTCTGCGAGCTTGTCGATGGCGACTAAGGATTCCGTAAGGGATTTTGAGGGGTTCGCAGAAGTCAGCAGAGGCCATAATAGGCCCGGCGTAAGCCGGGCTGAAGGGCCGAACAGGTAGCCGGAGGCGAGGCTCAAGGATTCGTGGTCGTGGCGATGCAGCAACTTTCATTATTCGATGAAACCCTTCTTTCAAGTCCTCCGGGTGAAGCCCGCGGGGATGACGGCAAGGCGCACCAAGCGGCGGCGGCATCGGAGAGAACCAAACCCATGGTGGTTGATTTGATGGATCATGTTGTCAACAGAGAGAACCTGATCCGGGCGCTGAAACGGGTCCGTGCGAACAAAGGCAGCCCAGGCGTAGACGGCATGACCGTTGACGACCTGACGGGCTATCTGCGGGAGCACTGGCAGCCGATTCGGGAAAGGTTGTTGAGAGGAGATTACTGCCCTCAGCCGGTCAAGGAGGTTTTGATTCCCAAACCCGGCGGCGGAACCAGACAGCTCGGCATACCCACGGTACTGGATCGATTTATCGAGCAGGCGATCCTGCAGGTTCTCGATCCCATATTTGACCCGACCTTTTCGATTCACAGCTATGGTTTTCGTCCTCATCGTCGTGCCCATCAGGCGGTGACCCAGGCGAAGCGATACGTTGCGGAAGGATACGAATGGGTGGTCGATATGGACCTGGAAAAGTTCTTCGACCGGGTGAACCATGATATTCTCATGGGGAAACTGGCCAAAAGAATCGGGGACAAGAGAGTCCTCCGGGTCATCCGCAGGTATTTACAAGCCGGGATCATGGTCAACGGGGTCGTACAGGAGCGATGGGAAGGAACGCCCCAGGGCGGACCTTTATCGCCGCTGCTCAGTAATATCCTTCTCGACGAATTGGACAAGGAGCTGGAAGGGAGAGGGCATCGGTTCTGCCGATACGCGGATGATGCGAACGTGTACGTGAAGTCGCAGCGTGCCGGGGAACGGGTGTTCGAATCCATAGAGAGATTTCTCCTCAAAAGGTTAAAGCTTCGGGTCAATCGTACGAAAAGTGCTGTTGTCCGATACCATGAGCGGGGCTTTCTGGGATTCGGTTTTACCTCCGGGAAGAACCTGAAGATCAAACTGACCGATACATCCTTGATGCGCTTTAAGGATCGGATCAGGGAGATTACCAGGCGATCCCGTGGCATACCGCTTGTCCAAGTCATGGAGGAGCTGGGTGTGTTCCTCCGCGGCTGGATAGGGTACTTCAGGCTGATCGAGACACTGACGATCCTCAAAGATCTGGATAGCTGGATACGGCGAAGGCTGCGTTGTTTCATGGTCAAGCGATGGATCAACAACTGCCACACCCGGTACAGAAATCTGGTCAAACTGGGCGTCAATGGCTGGCAGGCCTGTATGGCGGCAGCATCCCACAAGGGTCCTTGGGCGATGTCCAATATGAAACCGCTCAAGATCGCCATGTCCAATCGTTACTTTACCGAGCATGGGTTTCGGAGCCTCTTTGATCAATATCAGGCATTTGGCAAGGCGACTTGAACCGCCGTGTACGGACCCGTATGCCCGGTGGTGTGGGAGGGCGAAGGCCGTGAGGCCTTCCCCTATCCCGATTCAGATCGCCATGACAAACAGGGCGTCCGCGACCACCGGTTTTGAGCCCGCGATGATGACGGGGTTGAGGTCGATTTCGGTGATCGCCGGGTGGAGAAGGGCAATGGCGCCGATCGCCTGAAGGATGGCGGCGAGGGCCGGCAGGTCGACGGCGGGAAGGCCGCGGAACTCGCCCAGAAGATCGCTTGCGCGGATCGCGAAGAGTAGCTCCTCCGCCTCGGTCACGCTCAGCGGCGCCGAGCGGAAGGCGGCGTCCTTGAGCGCTTCGGTGAAGACGCCGCCGAGGCCGAAGAGGACGCAGGGGCCGAAGCCGGGAAAGCGGGTCATCCCGGCGACGAACTCGCGGCGCCCCGACACCATCTCCTGGACAAGGACCGGAATCTTCCGTCCCGCCGCTTTTCGGACGGCGCGGAAAGCCTGGCGCAGGGCCGCTTCGGTCCGGATGTCCAGGGCGATGAGCCCCTTTCCACTCTTATGCATGATCTCCCAGGCGCAGGCCTTCACGGCGAGCGGGAAGCCGATTCTCCTTGAAATTTCCAAGGCCACGTTTTCGGTCGAGGCTTTCTCCTCGCGGGTGACGGGAACGCCGTAGGCGGCGAGGACCTGTTTCGCCTGATGCTCGTCCAGGGCATTCTGCCCGGCGGCGAGCGCGGACCTGATGATCCGGGCGGCCTCCGGATTTTCGGTCGGGAGGGCCGGTTTCACAAAGGGTTTCCGTTCGCGGATTTCCTTGTACCTCAGCAGAGACGCCATACCCCGCGCCGCCTTCTCCGGCGAGTCAAAGACGGGAATGTCATGGTCCATGTACGAAGCGGTGCTGTCGTCATCACGGCCGAAAAATGAGGAGATCACCAGGGGGAGATGATATTTTTGAGGCAGCCCCGCCGCGGTGGTCATGTCCCTTGTCGCCAGTTCAAGAAAGGTCTCCCGGGAGATGCCGCCCAGCAGTTCACTCACGTGGGAATAGACCATCTTCATGAAGCCGGAACTTATCGCCCCGTGGAGGACCAGGCCGTCCGCCTCGCCGCTTTCCATGATGAGCTCGGGGATGGTGACGGCCAGGACCTGCATATCCGTGTGGTAGGTGAGATCCACCGGGTTGACGCCGGCGGCGTGGGGCGGGATCAACGGTCGGATCTTCGCCTGCAGGGCGTCGGAAAAGCGGGGGAGCGTCATGCCTCCCAGGTCGGCGTAATGGGAGATTGCCGTTCCCGGGCCCCCGGAATTGGTGACGACGGCGAGCCTGTTGCCGCGGAGTCGCGGCTGGGTGGCGTGGACCCACCCGTGGGCGTAAAGGTCCTCGATGGAGTAGCAGCGGATGATCCCGGCCTGCTGGAAGATGCCGTCGTAGAGGAGATCGGGACCGGCGAGCGCCCCGGTGTGGCTGAGGCCCGCCCTGGCCCCGGCAGCCGATCCGCCGACGTACTGGGCGAGGACCGGCTTTAACGGCGTGATCCGCCGTGCGGTTTCGATCAGTCGCCTGCCGTCGCGGGTCCCCTCGATGTAAAGGATGATCGCCTTCGTCTGTTCGTCTTCGCCTAAGTATTCAAGGACGTCGATCATGTCGATATCGGCCTCGTTCCCGCAGCTTACCGCCTTGCTGAAGCGGATTCCCCGCTCCCGGAGGTAGGCCAGCGTCTGGGTCACGTAGGTGCCGCTCTGCGAGACGAGGCCGAGGTGGCCGGGGCGTTTTTCCAGGGCGGAAATGGTGACGTTCAGGGGGATGGCGGTGTTCAGGATCCCGATGCAGTTCGGGCCGAGAAAGCGCATCCCGGATGCCGCGGCGATCGCCGTCAGACGTTCCTCAAGCTCCCGCCCGGCGGGGCCGGTCTCCTTGAATCCGCCGCTGATGATGATCGCCCGCTTCGTCCCGATCTTCGCAAAATCTTCGAGGACGGGGGCGACCTGGTCCGTCGGGACAACCAGCACGGCGAGGTCCGGGGTTTCGGGGAGGTCGAGCGGCGAGGCATAGGCCTTGTGGCCGAGGACCGTCTTTTCGGTGGGATGGATGGGATAAAAAGCCCCTTGCCAGCCGTCCTTGAGGATGGACAGCGCCTGGAGGGTCCCCATTTTCATCGGATTGTTGCTCGCGCCGGCGACGGCAATGGAGCGGGGGTGCAGAAGCAGATGCAGCGGATTGTCCGGCATGCGTTTCCTCTCTTTTTCGGGTGGATCATCCTGGGTGCGAACAGGAGCCGAGGCACTATAGGCAATCCTGGATGCCCTGTCAAGCAAGTCGCCCTTGGGTCGGATAAATTTCTTGACACGATGCATAATTGTTGTCCATCATGATGCATACAAAAACGAAGCTCGTATATTAATTGTTGGGATTTACGAAAGGACACGAATGAGAACAGACCTGCGGCGTAAGGAACGGGCAATGAAGACCTCACGGGAAATGGAACTTTTACTGGAACGTATGCGAGTCGGTCGATTGGCCGTAACAACTGAAGAGGGTCCATACATCGTTGCCGTGAACTACTTGTTTTTTGAAGGAAGCATTTACTTCCATAGCGGATTGTCAGGCCGTAAAATGGAGGCGCTGTGGGCCGATTCTCGCGTCTGCTTTATGGTAGATGAGATTGGGCCTCAGGTGCTTTGGGCACAGGGATGTGGGATCAGTCAGGTTTACAAAAGCGTCGTCTGTTTTGGAAAAGCCGAATTTGTGGAAGGGCAGGTTGAGAAGGGAAGAATCCTGAAAAAAATGGTACAGAAATATGTGCCCTCCAGTTATGCTTTTTCTCCTATGAAAGACCAGAACATCAAGAGGACCGCAGTCGTAAGGATTGTCATAGAGTCTATGAGCGGAAAAGAAAACGCACTTTCTCCAGCGCACACGGTAATTAGCAATCCCTCTCCAGAAATGGGATGACCTCTAATGCTTGGACATCTTACATGCGTATCCGCTGAACAGAATTATTACGGCGCAGCGTTTAGCGCTTTACAAAAGGGCTGTTTGTCGATTAAATAGTCCTATCGGCTGACTGCCGGGGCAATACTTCAGTAAGACGAGAGAGGAGAGCGGACAATCATGGCTGCAGAATTGGTTTCCAATTCATTATACGATGTCGTCATCATCGGCGGCGGGCCGGCGGGGCTTACCGCGGGGATGTATGCCGCCCGAGCGAGCCTCCGGACGCTTGCAATCGCAGGCGAATCGACGGTGAGCCAGGTCACGGTCACCGATCTTATCGAGAACTATCCGGGAATCCCGGAGGGAGTAAACGGGTTCGATCTTGCCGAGCGCCTCAAGACGCAGGCGCTCCAGTTCGGTCTGCAGACCGCCTCCGGCGACGTGACGGCGGTCGTGAAGAAACGCTGGGGCGATCGGGACGGCTTCGAGATCGCCGCAGGCGGGATGCGTTACGGGGCGCTCGCAGTGATCATCGCCACCGGGGCAAACTGGCGGCGTCTCGGTGTACCGGGCGAGGAACGGTTCATCGGGAAGGGGGTCTCTTTCTGCGCCACCTGTGACGGCCCCTTTTACAAGGACCGGGAAGTCGCAGTGGTGGGTGGCGGAGACACGGCCATTCAGGAGGCCATCTACCTCACCCGTTTTGCGAAAAAGGTCACGGTCATCCACCGGCGGGATCGCCTCCGAGCCACGGCGATTCTCCAGCAGCGCGCCCTGGCCAACGAAAGGATCGCCTTTGCCTGGAACTCCGTCGTCGAATCGATCGATGGTCTCGATCTCGTCCAGTGGGTCCGCCTGAAGGATCTGAAAACGGGGGCCACGCGGGAGCTTGCCGCAGACGGGGTCTTTATCTTCGTCGGCCTCACCCCCAATACCGAGGCATTCCGGGAGTTGATCGCCGTGGATCGGGGCGGCTATGTCATTGCGGATGCGAACATGCAAACGTCGGTTCCGGGGATCTTCGCTTGCGGGGACTGTATCGCCAAGCGTCTTCGCCAGATTGTCACGGCCTGCGGAGATGGGGCGACGGCGGCCTTTTCCGCCCAGCTCTACATCGAAGAGCTGAAGGGAGAGGCTTACTGATGCAGGATTTGATCATGGCCTGGCGGCATCTCCCGTCGCACCTGAGCCCGAACCTCCTGGAGATCGGCTCCTTCCAACTCCGCTATTACAGCCTGATGTACCTGGCTGCCTTCGCCTGCACCTATTACCTCGTCATGTATCGGATCAGACGGGAGAGATATCCCTACACGGCGGAACAGATCCAGGACTACTTCGTCTGGGCGATCCTTGGCGTGATCCTGGGCGGACGCCTCGGCTATGTCTTCTTTTATAACCTCGGCTACTACCTTGAGCGCCCGCTGGAGATCCTCTTTCCCTTCGATTTCTCAAACGGTTTTCACTTCATCGGGATCAGCGGCATGTCATACCACGGGGGCGCCATCGCCGTCCTTGTGTTCTCCATCCTCTTCTGCCGGCGGCGGAAGATCGATTTCTGGCGTTTCGCCGATCTCTTCTGCCCGGCCGTCCCGCTGGGTTACACCTTCGGGCGGCTCGGCAACTTCATCAACGGCGAACTTTACGGTCGGGCGACCACTGTCGCCTGGGGGATGGTCTTTCCCCTCGATCCGCTGCACCTGCTGCGCCACCCCTCTCAGCTCTATGAGGCCTTCTTCGAAGGGATCGTCCTGTTTGCCGTTCTATGGGTGATCCGGCGAAAGAGCCCCTTCGACGGCGCCCTGTTCGCCTGGTACCTGATCGGCTACGGCGCGGTTCGTTTTTTCATCGAATTCTTCAGGGAGCCCGACGTGCAACTGGGTTTCGTCCTCGGCCCCTTCACCATGGGCCAGCTCCTCTGTTTCCTGATGATCGCGGCCGGCGCCGGGATTTACGCCATCCGCCGCTCCGCAAAGGAAAATTAAAATGAGGGCAAGATGAAGGCAGCACGAGTCCATGAACTGGGAAAAATTGTGATCGAGGATGTGCCTATTCCTCAAGTGAATGAAAAAGAAATACTGATCGCTGTGCATCGGGCGGGCATCTGTGGGACGGATGTCGGCGTTGTGGACGGTCATGTCTCCGCGAAATACCCCGTCACCCTCGGACATGAATTTTCAGGGACCATTGCCAAGTTGGGAAATCCTTCGCTCACGGCTCTCAAAGAAGGCGATCCGGTCTTTTCCGGCGGCGGCTGGGGGTGCGGAGAGTGTGAGCTCTGTCATCAAGGCCTTGGGCTGTATTGTAAAAGTAGATTTTCCCTTGGCAGGAACGTCGATGGTTGTATGGCGGAGTTCGTCAAAGTGGACTGCCGGGTCGTGCAAAAACTGCCTGAAAATGTTTCTTTTGACGAGGCCCAAAATACGGTCAATATTGCCTGCGCTCTGCGGGCTGTCAAAAAAATCGATTTACAAAAGGTGAAGACGGCTGCCGTTTTCGGTCCGGGCAACGCGGGTTTGATCATATTGCAGCTTTTGAAAGTGAGGGGGGTGGATAAGGTGGTAATGGCAGGGACCAGGGACTTTCGGCTCGAGATGGCCAAAAGCTTTGGCTCGGATGTCGTGGTCAATGTCAAAAGGGAAGATCCGGTTAAGGCCATTTTGAAATGGTTTCCAGACGGCGTTGACGCGGTCTTCGAGTCCTCCGGCAGGGTGGATGCGCTGCAAAGCGCTTTTTCCGTGGTCAAATCCAACGGGTCGATCGTGGTCTTCGGCATCATCTCGGAGAAGATCAAGGAGTTTGATCCTTCTGTTTTCTACTATAAAGAACCGGTGGTCTACGGTTCAAAAGGGGCGAGCGGGGCGTACGGTGAAACCATTGCACTGCTTGAACAGAAAAAATTGAAAATATCGCCGATGATTACCCACCGGTTTCCGCTCGAAGACACGGCAAAGGCATTCAAGGTGTTTGAAGACAAGGTCTCCGATGCCCTCAGAATTGTCATTGACGTGAGACCCTGAAAAAAGATGAGATCATCCTGCGAACGGAGTTCACATCAGGCTGATGATCGATCATCCTGCATGGGGGGCGATGCGGCGAGGCATATGAACAGCGGCGTGGTATTCAACATTCAGCGATTCTCCATTCATGACGGGCCGGGCATCCGGACGACCGTATTTTTAAAGGGGTGTCCCCTTCGCTGTTTCTGGTGTCAGAATCCGGAATCCAAATCGGACAGACCGGAAATCCTGCTGGACAGGAGAAAGTGCGTCCAGTGCGGCGTATGCTCTGCCGTCTGTCCGAATGGCGCCTTCCGTCTTGAAGAAAGCGGACCGGTTTTCGACAGACGGATCTGCAGAGGGTGCGGGCGATGCGCGGTCTCCTGTCCGAACGAAGCCCGGCGCCTTTCCGGAAAACGCATGACGGTGGAAGAGGTCATGCGTGAAGCTCTCAAGGATCTGAAGTTCTATGAAAACTCGGGCGGCGGCGTCACCCTGTCCGGTGGTGAACCCCTTGCCCAGCCTGATTTTGCACGACTGATCCTTAAGGGATGCAGGGAGGTGGAATTGCACACGACCCTCGACACCTGCGGTTACGCCCCCTGGCCGGCGATTGAGAAAGTGCTGGAATATGCGGACCTTGTTCTTTTTGATATCAAACACCTCGACGCGTCGAAGCATCGGGAGGCGACCGGGCAGGATAATCTGCTGATTCTTGAAAATGCGAGAAAGATATCGAAACTCAAACCGATGCATATCAGGGTCCCCCTGATTCCGGGATTCAACGATTCCTTCGAGGCGGTGCGCGGGATTGTCGCTTTTGCAAAAGATGAACTGGGTTGTCGGGATCTCGACTTGCTTGCATACAACAGGATGGGTGAAGTCAAATACGATTTTCTGGATCAATCGAGCGTGCCGCTGCCGTCGCAGGGCGACGAACATCTGCACACGCTCGAAGCTATGATCGGCGGTTACACCGCCGTACCCAAATAGCAGGTTCGATCATTTACAAACCCGCCGCACCCCCCCGCTTTTTTTAAAAAATTTCCGGTTCATCCCGTTCTTGCATGCTTTCCGGGTTGAAAAGGGATCATGCTGACAGCATATGACACTTGGTACACAACGTCCCATCGAGTGACCAGTGACCGATCATTACCAGGCCGACGTTTCCGTCCACCCTTTCTTGAACAGACCTGGAGTATTCAGGGAATTCTCCGTTCCACGACAAAACGCACCCGCATAGCGGGCAAGGAGATACCGCTTGAATCACTAATCAGTCATCAGCCAACACGCATCACGCAGGCACTTACAGAGGCCTGACCTGCACCTTGCGCCACTTGATGGGCCCTCCGGCGTACTGAAGCGCAAAAGGCCCTTCGGCGAACTTGCTGTCCCGGATGTTGACAGTGACGACCCCGTTGAAAACGACGGTCAATTCCGGTCCCTTGGCCTTGATCTCGAAGGTGTTCCACTTGCCGCCGGCTTTATAGACGATGGGAACCGGTACCTTGGCGAAATCGACGATGGCTGCCGTGCCATAACTGGGGTCGGGGCGCGTGTCCCAGATGTTTACCTCATAGGAATTGGCGGCGGTAATATTGACGGGGTCGCTGCAGCGGATGAAGATGCCGCTGTTCGTCTTTGATTCGGCCCAGAACTCGGCCCGAATCTCGAAATCCTTGTAGGAGTTCTGTGTGACCAGGAAGCTGCTGCCCTTTGTGGTACTCATATCGGCCACGATGGCCCCATCCTCCGCCCGCCAGTTGGCTCCGCCTACACGTTTCCAGTTTTCAAAACCAGTTTCACCGTCAATCAGCGTGAACCAACCCACGCTTAACGGCAGGTGAGCGCAGCCGGCAACAATGAACACGACAGCCAACAAACCGATGGTAATGCGAGACATGCGTTTCATTTTTCCCTCCCCATAGTTGATAGATTTCCTCACGACCTGCCTCCTTTCTTAGCTCTGAGTATCAGAGCAGAGCTGAAAGTCTTTGCTTATTGCTTCAAGTTAGGTCGAATTAAATGGGCCAAAGGTGAACGAATAATCCCTTTCGGCCCTATCGTTTGGGCATTTTTGGATATTCGAAAATGTGAACCGGTTTAAAGGATAATTCAACACCTTTTAAGTTTTACTTCCTGATCGCCGCCATGGCGTCGTTGAGCAGCTTGACACCGGCCTTGGAGGCGGTAATTGAGTCGGTCAGGCTTTCGCGGGCCAGGCCGGGGTTATGGAAGCCGTCCGAGTTCTCGGCGGTCCAGTACTCCCAAAGTACATGAGCCTCCTCGTGCTTCTCACGGGCCTGGTCGAGGACGCTCGGCGCAACGCCCATGCGCTGGGCGGCAGCGTAGGTGTCGATCAACTGGCCGAGCCAGTACTCTGATTTGCGCATTTTCCCCTTGGTGTAGTTGATGATCGACTCGATCTCGTAGAGTTTTTTCTCAACCGTGCTGTCCGGATGACAGCCGAGACAGGAGGCCTTGACGGTCAGCTTGGGTTTGACCATGCCATGGGTCGAGAACATCTTGCCGTCCTTTCCCTTCTGCTTGGGCATGTGGCACTGATGGCACTGCACGCCGGCCTTGTCGTGCACGCTGCCGGCATAGGTCTCCGCTTCGGGATGCTGGAGCTTGATCAGGCGCGCGCCGGTCACGGCGTGCCTGAAGTCGAAGAAATCGAGCGACTTGTAATGTTTAAGCAGTTGCAGCGCGTTCTTGAGCGGGAAATGGTTGGTGCGCCGGTCGGCATAGGCGACAGGCTTGCCGTCGCTCCACTGGACGCCGACGCCGCAGTTGTATTCGACGTGGCACTGGGCGCACATCATTCGCGAGTCTGTTTTTCCCATAACCCCGATCTTGCGGAAGTCGTCGCGGAAGGAGATGACCTTCAGATCGGTCTTGCCTCCTTTGGCAAAAATATTCTCCTTGGTGTCCCGCTCGATAGCCTGGATCAGGCCGTCCCGCACCACGCGGGGCTGGGCGCCGTGCGGGTCGTGGCAGTGGATGCAGCCGACGGGGTTGTGGGTGTCCTTGGAGATATCCACAACGTTCGAGGTGCGGTCCCACTTGGCTTTGGGATCCTTGTCGCCCATGAACTTCCACTTCAGGATGTGGTCGGATGACTTGCACTGGATACAGGTCGGATTCCCGGCCATTCCGGTTTCTTTCATCTTGAAGTCAGCGCCTTTGTCGGTCAGCACGTCCCAAGTCCTGCCGGTTTTGTCGATGCCTTTCCAGCCGTCCTTGAACTGAAAACGGCCGCCCTGGAAGCGATCCACGACAAACTGGTCGATGACCATGAAGGCATGACCGCGCGGCTCATTGTGCTCAAAAGTAAATCCTTGGGGGGCCAGCAGCTTGTCCTGCAGGGGCGAGCGGCCGGTTGGAACGCCCTTCTCCTTGCGGGCGCCGCCATCGCGGGTGACACGGTAAAAACTTTCCACCTGGCTCTTGTGGCATTTTCCGCACAGCCGCTGGTCGATGATCGTGACCGGCTTGTTCTTCTCCAGATCTTCCATGTGGGCGTCAAACTTGTTATGACAGGTCTTGCAGGCGAGCTTGGCGTGCTTCGAGCCCTCTTTGAGGGTCTTGATATCCTCATGACACCCGTAGCAATTTTCCCTGCCGTCGTTGATCATTTTTGCCGCCGGTCTTTCCTTGGCAGCGGGTGCCATGGCAGGGATTGACAATACAGCAACCGTCCAGATGATTCCAGCGGCAAAGGCCAGATTTTTCTTCAGCACGGTGTTTCTCCTTTCTGTCACTGGTTCAGCGCGATGTGTTCCATATTCCCTTTTTCATCAAAACAGGTTTCTATCAATTCTCCACAGACTTCAAGCTGTTCTTGCCTGAGAACCTCCCCGATGAGCGCCTCTGTGGCCAGGAATTGATCGAGTTGGAGCGTGTTCATTATGCGAATAATCCTCGCTTTTTCCGGATGCTCCATCCTGTGAATCACCGCATCGAGAATCGCTTTATCGTTTTCAAGGGTAACCGGAACCCTTCCCGCCGAGTAGATACCAGTGGCCAAGACATTGGTGTACGTGGCTCGATAGTCTATTTTTTCAACCAATCTCCTCGTCGTCAGATCGGCAAGTCCGATGCCCATCGCGTTTCCTTCCGTTTTTTCGGTTAGTTCCAAAACAGCCAGGGGGACCGCAACCTGCCCGGTTATAACCAAACGCCGTGTAAAGCCGATCACATTCGTGTCCATTCCGGAACCGCTGACGTCTTTTCCCATCTGCTCGACGATGACCATGTCCAGTTGGCGAATGGGTATTTTCGGCATGATCGAGCGCGATTCCTTTGCCCATGCTATATCGTATTCCTTGAATTTGTCGGGGGCCACCACGGCCACATCGCGGGTCTCGTCGTAAGAATTTTCGAGAACGGCCACCCCGAAAATGACGGGAACGGCGGATCGGATGAAATCGCCCAGGGCGCCCAACACATCCGTCCTGCCGGAAGCGTGGACGGCATCGGCGCCTTCTTTCTTCCCGAGTCCGACGACGAGCATCTTGTTCAGACCGCTTTGTATCTCCCCTTTGAAAACCTGATGAGGCTTGATTCGGTTGATGACAACGATTCCATCCGCCTTATAGGCATTCTTATCCATGTACACGGGAATGTTTTCGACTGTCCCGAGCCGGACGACCTCCATCGATGAATGAACGGGGACGCCAAGGTTGCCCTCGGTTAATCCGATCTCTTCAAGAACTTTTACCTGTCCGCGATCAGTCGCGCCGCCGTGACTTCCCATCGCGGGCGCCAGGAAAGGGCGTCCTCCCTTCGACGAAATATAATCGATGACCGCCTTGGTTATCGGGGTGAGATTGGAAATGTGACGACTGCCTGCAGTAATGGCGATGCGCGCATCCCTCCAGGCAAAAAGGCCGTCCGACAGCGATGTCAGTTGACTGTACGTAGAGCGGTAAGGATCATCAACCCGTCTTCTATCAAGATTTTGACGAACCCTGATCCATTTTGGGTAGTCCATAGGGGTTTTTACACCATATCAGTAGGGGTGACAGATCCTATCGTTTGTCGCCTTTTTACCTCAATGAGGACTTTGAAAATCATGCTCCCTCCGCACGCTGGACATTTTTCGACCCTGCACCTCCTCGCTTCGCTGCAAAGACGAAACTCGCGCCGACGCGCTCAGACAGTCGTCTTTGCAGACGCTACGCTGTGGAGGCAGGGTTCCCCGAAAAATCTCCAATGCGTGCTTCCAGGACATGATTTCCAAGTTGCGCAAAGGTCTCTCAATTCAGTTCGATATCCTCAAAGGGGGCCGTAAACCAGATCAGCGGCTGGATCTTATACGGGTTCCCCTTCACCCTGGGGCCGATCGCTGCCGGAGAGTTGGTGTTGGTCAGGGGGAGCCACATGCTCCGCTCGTGGGCAAGGGTCTGAATCCTGTCGCTCAGCGACTTGCGGCCCTTCAACGATGGTTCTTTCTGGTATCTGCTCCAGAGTTCTGCGAGATCGGGGTAGTTCCCGTAGGAACCGCCGCTGAAAAGGGTGCTCAGGCGCATTGCCACCGTGGGCGCGGTGGGGTTGTCGATGAAGACCGCATCTTTCAGCTTTCCCGCCGCCCTCTGGGCCAAAAGCGCCGGCTTGTCCAACAGGACCGTTTCCATGTTGATGCCTACGGCCTTCCAGTAGGTGGATACCTGTTCACCGTAGGGCCAGTATCCTCCCTGGTAGGGATAAAACTTCCCTCCGTGGAAACCGGAGGGGTACCCGGCCTCGGCCAGAAGCTTCCTGGCGGCCGCCGGGTCGTATCGATCCGCCGGGAAATCGATACCCGTCGGGTCGCCGCCCATCGCCAGAGATCCCACGGGTCCGCCGCCCGGCATATGGATATCCGCCAGCGTCTGCCGGTCTATGGCCAGGCTTGCCGCTTTGCGCACCCGCGGATCGGCCCACGGCGATTTGGGATCCCACTGGGCGCCGATGTAGACCAGCCAGTTCACCGCGCTCAGGGGTGTCAGCGTGCGAAGACTCGGCGTTTTCTTTAAATCTTCATAATAGACCCCCTGCATGAGTGTCGCGATATCGGCCTCGCCCCGCTTGACCATGGCGAGTCTTGTTGCCGGCTCGGGGGTGTTGAAAAACTCCAGCCGCTTGATGTTCGGCGTCTTCCTCCAGTACCCGTCAAAGGCTTCCGCCACCAGCTTGACACCGGGAACATGCTCGACATACCGGTAAGGGCCGGCCCCGACGGGCGCCTTTCTGAATGCCGCATCCCCGACCTTTTCCACGTAATTCTTCGGGACGATCCAGGCGATCGTCGTCGCCCCCGGCAGCATGTACTCGAGGAAATCGGGGAAGCTTTCCTTGAAGCGGATCCGCACCAGGTTGGGGTTCACCGCTTCTACCTGCTCGATCCGGCCCTGGATCATTTTGGCGTTGGCCCCCTTGTATCGCTTGATTGTAAAAACCACATCGTCGGCGGTCAATGCGTCTCCATTCTGAAATTTGACACCTTTGCGGATTCTAAACTCATACGTCTTGGAATCTTCACTGATGGTCCACGACTCGGCCAGGCTTGGGGTGAAAAGGCCTCCGGGCATCGGCTTGAGCAGGGCGTCATGAAAGAGATACAGGGGATGATAGGCGGGGATCGGGAAGCTGCCCATGGATGGATCGAGCCAGTCGGCTGAAAAAGACCAGTGGATCGCCTGCTTGAGCACCCCCTGGGGCGTCGCGCAAACGTCACCCGCGGACATCAGCAAAATTCCCGCAACGGCCAAGACGGAGATGATCCTTGCCCATCGCTTTTTTATTGTCTTCATTTCTTTCATTGTCTCACGACGCCAACCATTCTCTGTTCGCCAGGTATTTCGGGGTCTGACCCTTCAGGACCGCGACGATGTCCCGGGCAACCGTTATCCCTATCCGCTCGATGGCCTCGGTGGTGACGCCGCCTATGTGGGGAGATCCGATAAAATTATCCAGCTCAACCAGAGGGGTTTTCCCCGGCGGTTCATGCTCAAAGACATCGAGGGCGGCGCCGGCGATCGTTCCTTCCTTCAAGGCGAGATAGAGCGCCTTTTCATCCACGATTCCGCCGCGGGAGGTATTGACGAGGATCGCGCTTTTTTTCATGGCTCTCAAATCGCCATCACCAATAAATCCCAGAGTTTCCGGATTGAGCGGCAGATGCAGGCTGATGAAATCCGCCTCTCTGAGGATCTCCGCCTTGCTTTTGTATTCGATCCCCAACTCCCCGGCCAACGGCAGGTTCTCAAACAGATCGTACGCAATGATCTTCATGTCGAAGCCCTTCGCCCGTCTGGCCACGTTGAATCCGATTTGGCCGAGGCCGAATATTCCCAGGGTCTTTCCCCAGACATCATTGCCCATGATCCTTTTCCACTGGCCGCCCCTGGTCATCCTGTCGGCCTGGGGGATTTTTCTGGCCAGGGCAAGCATGAAACCGAGGGTAAGGTCTGCAACCGCCTGCGCGTTGGCGCCCGGCGTATAAACGACCGGAATCCCCCTTGCGCCGGCGGCTTTCAAGTCGATGTTGTCGAGCCCGACACCGCACCGCCCGATAACTTTGAGCCGCTTTGCGGCATCGAGCGCCTTTTCGGTGATTCGCTGCAGGCCGACGACAAGGACATCCGCATCCCTTGCCGCTTCGATGCCCTGTTCCTCGGAATTGGCGTCGATCTGCAGCGATTCGAATTCGCAACCGTTTGCGATCAGCAAATCGATCGGGGCACGATCCGTTTTCCCGAAATCGAGGGAGGTGGATTTCACCTTGATCATGTTAGCTCCTCGAACCCGTCTTCTTACAGAAACAATATTCGTTGCACCGGAAGCGTTACTTCGAGGCCTTTGCACAATTTGGAAATCATGTCCCGGAAGCACGCATTGGAGATTTTTCGGGGTCCCCTGCCCCCGCAGCATAGCGCCAGAACGAAAAATGGGGACAGCTCCCTATTTTTCGCTATTTTGGAAAATAGGGAGCTGTCCCAAATTTTCCGTAGAGCGAAGCGAGGAGGCGCAGGGTCGAAAAATGTCCAGCGTGCGGAGGGAGCTTGATTTCCAAAGCCCTCACTCCATGAGTCTCGCCTCAAAAGGAGTCCCTTCGCTGATGCACTCGCACCCGTCTTCCGTCACGACGAAGTTGTCCTCCAGGCGGATGCCGCCGATACCCGGCGTCCCCGTATAAGGTTCGATCGAGAAGACATTTCCCGGCACGAGCTTGCGCGCGTCTTTTCCGGTCACGCCCGGATAGAGGCCGATGAAGGGCGCATCGTTCGCCCCGACACCGATTCCGTGTCCCAGACTGCGATTGAGAATCTGATCATTGCCGCAGGCGAGCGCCACTTCTTCCGTCGTTGCGCCCGGCTTGATGGCCTTCTGCGCCCGTTTCATGCCTTCATAGGCCCGCATATGCAGCTTCACGAGCTCCTTCGAAGGGGCCTTCTCACCGCAGATCCAGGTTCTGGTGTAATCCCCCCAGTAACCGTTGAACCGGCTTCCGATATCGATGATCACCGGATCGCCGTCGGCGATGATCCTGTCCGATGTAAAGCGCCGGTACGGGGCGGTATAGGGGCCCGAGCAGACGATGTTCGCGCACTGCGTCCATTCGCCGGCAAGATCGTAAAACTTCTTGAACGCGACGGCCAGCACTTCGCATTCCCGGACGCCGGGCCTGAGAAACTCTTTGGCTGCATACATGCCCGACATCGTCATGTCGTAGGCAATCTTGAGGCAGAGTATTTCATCGGGCGTCTTGACGGATCGCGCCTTGATCATGACATCCTGGCCGTTGACGAGTTCCGCGTCCTTGAATACCTTGGGAAGCGCGTAGGCAAGGCCGGGAGAATACATGTCCACCGCCACCCTTTTCACGTTGATGTCCAGCTTCTTGCACCGTTCGAGCACATCCTGCGCCCACACCATTGAGCCTGTCTCCGATTCCAGGCCTCTGGACGTGACAGGTTCTCCCTTCTCGTTCTCGGCCAGAGAGCTCCACAGCCAGGGACATCGTGCTTTGGCATGATAATAATCCAGGGTGTAAAGGTATTCCTGACTCCTGGAGGTGATGGCAAGCGCGGCCATGCCGAAATGGGCCTGGGGCCAGTCATGGGTCCTCAGCGCGGTCGCGTAGCGAATATTTTCCAGTCTGAACGTGAGCAGAAGGTCGACTCCCGAATCCTCGACCGCTTTTCGGACTTTCTCTATCCTGCTTTTCCTTAATCGGTCAAAATTGACCCGCTCTTCCCAATCAACGCCAATTAATCCTCTACCGTAATCCATTTCATTTATCCTCCGAATTACGAGAATCGGTTGCGGTGCAACCAGCTTCCCTCGGGCCTCAGTTTGCGAGGCGCAGGCTCTTCTGCAGGGACGCCGATGGAGACCGCCGCTACGAGCTCCATGTGCTGAGGGGCGTGGAGGATGGCGTTGATTTGCCCGATTGCATCGCCGCTGAAGCGGGCGATCCTTGTGCCCAAGCCCTCGGCCACCGCCGCAAGGAGCATGTTTTCGATACAGCACCAGGCGCCCGCGGCATCGGCAAGTTCCCGGTTGCAATAGACGACGATGAGGCTGGCGTTTTTAAAGGAATCCTTCTGTTTCAGCGCCGCTTTTTCCTGTTCTTCGGGCGCTACTTCCCCTGCGGCTTTGCCTCGAATGAGGACGTATTTCACCTGGCCTATTTTATCAATGATCCCCTGATCATCAACAGCAACGAATTCCCAGTTTTGTTTGTTCATGCCCGAAGGTGATTGGGCGCCTGCTGCGAGAATTCTCTTCAACTGATCTTCGGTGGCGGACCCCTGAAATTTACGGATTGTTCTGCGTTGTTCGATGGCTCGATACAGTTCCATAGCGATGTGCTCCTTTTTTAGGTTGATGCTGGATGTCATTTCTCATGAGTGATACGACGTGCCTCGATCGGGAATTAATCAGGACATTCCTTCATACACAAATAAGATACAAAGGGCAGCCCTGCATGTCAAGATGTTATTATAGAAGTTATTATAGGGCTTTTGTCGAAAGCGGAGCAAAAACCCTGAACAGAAACTTCTTGACATGCAGGGCTGTTCTACATATCGTACCCCCGCGCGAAGAGGCAAGTTCTCAAAAGTCGTATGGTTTACGGCCCCCTTTGAAGACATGGAGCTCATAAATTAATGAAGAGATACATCGTCAGACGTTTTATTTTTGGGATTGTCGTTGTATGGATCGTATCCGTGATGATTTTTTTGGCCACACGGATCGGGCCTGATCCTGCATTCATGATCGCCTCTCCGGGGGCGGACGAAGCGGAACTCAATGCGATCCGGGATCGCTTCGGCATGAATGAACCGCTGCCGGTGCAATATCTTATTTTCATCAAAAAAGCGCTCCAGGCCGATTTCGGGGAGTCGTTGTATTACGGTCTGCCGGTTTCGGAGATTGTATGGCAACGACTGCCTGCTTCGTTGATGCTCGTAGGGACAGCCAAGATCATCTCTTTGAGTTTTGGGATACTTGCGGGTCTGTTGGCAGCCAGGAGGCGCGGCAGTTTCACAAGTAATTTCCTGCGATGGTTTTCGTTTTTGGGTTTGTCCATGCCCAACTTTTGGATTGCCATGCTGTTCATTCTCATTTTTTCCGTGACATTAGAGATTCTGCCTACGGGAGGATATGGAACCTTCTGGCATCTTTTGATGCCGGCCTTTTCCTTAGGCTGGTATTTCAGCGCCGGATATACACGCATGACGGAGTCGTCTTTGCTGCAGGTTTTGAATACCGAGTATATTAAACTCTGTCGGGTGAAGGGACTCTCCGAACTGTCGGTGGTGGGAAAGCACGCCCTGAAAAACGCGCTTATTCCCGTAGTCACCTTGGCGGGGATGAATATCGTGCTCATGGTTTCGGGCGCCGTCGCCGTCGAGATGGTTTTTGCCTGGCCTGGATTGGGACTCCTGATGTACCATGGCGCCGTCTACCGCGATTTCAATGTGGTGCAGGCCGTCATCCTGTTTATCTCCACCATGATGGTCTTTGTGAACCTGGTCGTGGATATCCTCTATGCATACCTGGATCCGCGTATTCGGTATGATTGAAAAACCATAAGGAAAAGAGAGATGATGGGCACAGACACGATAAAATGGATAAAAGAAATCTGGAGAAGGATTCCAAGAGTCGCGGTGATCATTATCCTCCTGCTCATCGTTACCGCAGTGTGCGCCGACTTTCTGGCGTTGCATGATCCGGAGATCGGCGATCCCAGGCTGCGGTTATTGCCGCCTGCCTGGAGTGCAGGAGGTCAATGGACATATGTTTTAGGTACGGATACCATGGGGCGGGATGTCCTCAGCAGACTGATCTTTGGATCGAGGATTTCTCTGGTGGTGGCTTTTTCCGCCGTGATTATTGCCGGCTGCATAGGGACCTTTTTAGGAGTCATCGCCGGATTTTTCGGGGGCTGGGTGGACCAGGTCATCATGCGCTTTACCGACGCCTGGCTGAGTATCCCCACAGTCATGTTCGGGGTTCTCATGGCCGTCATCCTGGGTCCGGGGGTGTGGAATATCGTCATCATCCTGGGCGGCACCTTTTGGTCGAGGTACGCCCGTGTGGTTCGGGGACAGACCCTGAGCATGAAGAGCAGGGATTTCGTACAACTGGCGAGGATTGCCGGATGCGGGAAATTCTGGATCATCCGAAAGCATATCCTACCGAATGTCTTCGACAGTGTGATCACGCTCTCCTCCCTGCAAATCGGAATCGTCATTGTCGTGGAGGCGTCTCTCACCTTCCTCGGGGTGGGGGTTGCACCGCCCACGCCTGCATGGGGACTGATGCTCTCCGAGGGGAGAGGCGGATTGCTGGCCGGTTACTGGTGGCTGGTCATTTTTCCTGGAATAGCGATCGCCCTTTTGGTGACCTCTTTTAATGTGATTGGAGATTGGCTCCGCCGGTATCTTGATCCTTTTTATCGAAATATAGAGTGAGGACATTGGAAAAGAAAACACTATTGGAAGTTGTCGGATTGACCACGCATTTCTTCTCGTTTGCGCGTACACGAGTGGTAAAAGCGGTTGACAATGTGTCTTTCGCGGTCAAGACGGGAGATCGTCTGGCTTTGATCGGTGAATCGGGTTGCGGGAAGAGCACCGTGGCCGCATCCCTCCTCCGGGTTCTTCCCCCTTCCGGGGAAACGGTAAGCGGGAAAATCCTCTTCGAGGGAGAGGATCTCATGCTGAAAAGCAACCGGGAGATGACCCAAATCAGGGGCAAGAAGATCGGTATGATCCTCCAGGATCCCATGATGTCACTGGATCCGGTCTTTACCATCGGAGACCAGATCGGGGAGACCCTTTGCAAACACGCCTGCCTGAAAGGGCTCCCCCTGAGAGAGCGGATCATTGAACTCTTGACGGCGGTGAAGATCTCGGAACCTGCGCGGCGGATCAACCAGTGGCCGCATGAAATGAGCGGCGGGATGCGCCAGAGGATTGTGGGAGCGATTGCGATCAGTTGCGAGCCGAAATTGCTCATCTGCGACGAGGCGACGACGAATCTGGACGTCACCATTCAACTCCAATATTTGAACCTGCTCAAAGAGTTGCAGGAAAAAACAGGCGTCACCCTGGTTTTCATCACGCACAATCTCGGGATCGTTGCGGAGTTGTGCGAATATGTGATCGTCATGTATGCGGGTAAAATCGTGGAGCGCGCACCGGTAATGGATATTTTTGATACGCCTGCGCATCCCTATACAAAGGCGCTTTTGGATGCGGCTTTTGGGTTGCAGGATTTAAAGAAGCGAAAACCCATCCCAGGCGAGCCCCCCAATCTGGCCAATTTGCCTTCAGGATGCAGCTTTCATCCGCGTTGTCTGCGTGCGGATGATCGTTGCCGAAAGGAAGATCCGCTGGAAGTGAACTTGGCTGCTGCACGGAGCGCCAGGTGCTGGTATCCGGTAATGCAATCATGAATGGGGATGGATTTCAAATCCGTCCCCATTCATGATTCAAGGTTCTTGCGACTTTTTACGAGATCGTCAATGAATGGAAGAATGCATAATGGAACCAAAAGAGTATGATTATCTCCTGCAGATTAAAAATCTGAAGATGCATTTTCCGGTGAAGGCCGGGATCATCATGGACCATGTGATCGGATGGGTGAAGGCGTTGGACGGCATTGACCTGACCATCAAGCCCATGAAAATTGTCGGGATGGTAGGGGAGTCCGGCAGTGGGAAGACCACCCTGGCTAAAGTTCTGCTGCTCCTTGAGAAGCCAACGCAGGGGGAGGTGCTCTTCAAGGGTAAAGAGATTCACTCTCTGGATGGTTCGGAGCTGAAGGCCTACCGTCGCACCATCCAGGCGGTTTTTCAGGATCCTTTTGCCTCTCTCAGCCCCCGTATGAGGGTGCATAAGATCATCACGGAACCTCTGGAAGTATCCGATACCCTGAGCAAGGAAGAGCTTGATGACAAGGTGGTGGAAGTGCTGCAGCTGGTGGGGCTGGACACGGGACTCAGGCGGGTCTACCCTCATGAACTGAGCGGGGGACAAAGACAGCGAGTGGCCATCGCGCGGGCCATCTCCACGAAATCGAAAATCATCATCCTGGACGAGCCTACTTCATCGCTGGATGTCTCCGTCCGCTTGCAGATCGTCAGTCTCTTGATGGATCTGCAAAGCACTCTGGAACTCAGCTACTTGCTTATCGGGCACGACCTGGCCATGGTGGCCTATATGTCCACGGACATAGGCGTGATGTATCTGGGGAAGATCGTGGAATTCGCCGAAACCAAGGAGCTGCTGGGAAACACACTCCATCCGTATACCCGGGCGCTCATGGCGGCGTCGCTGCCCGATCACCCCCGGGATAAAAGGGAACGGGCCGTTGTGTCCGGAGAAATCGCAAGTCCTTTAAATGTTCCCCCGGGCTGCCGTTTTCACCCCCGATGTCCGGAGAAAAAATCGATCTGCGCGGTGCAGGAACCCCCTTTGTCCGCCGTTGGGAAAAACCATTGGGTCGCCTGCCACGTCGGCTACACAGGTCCCTAATTTTGATGGCTTCCTAAAAAGTCCAAAATTCCCTCCCTCTTGACGGGGTAGGGGGGTGGACTCTTTACGAAGCCGTCAAGGATGACAGTGTACAGAGGTGATATGTCTGCCCCCTCGCGGTTCGCACTTATCTGGCTGTGGCTGCTTCTTCTGTCGGCCGGACCCGTGACCGCCGCTGCAGGACCGGATATCTGGATCGTCATTGCCACCGAGAGGCCGGAGAAGACGATTGCCTGCGTGCCGCTGCAAGCCGGAGAGCCCTTTCATCTCGATTATATCAACTCCATCTATCGGGAACCGGTGCGGGAGTCCTTTGTCTATGAGCAAGGAGAGGGACTTTTCATCATCCAGGTGGAGACCCCTTCGGTCGGAGTCTTCGAATATCTCGGCCTGATCCCGGAGGAGCCGGGAAAGGCCCGGCTGCGGCTCAAGTGAGAGGAGATCCGGCTCCTGAGTACCGATTACCGGACCTACCGGTTAAGAGTAAGCGGGCTAGGCCTCCGGCTAAGAGGGTTCGGTCGCGACGGCCTGCCCCTGATCCTAAGGGTTATCACCGATCGGCGGTCCTGCCCCTGACTCCTTTTTCTCCTTATTCTGAATCTCAAGCGGGTCCATGAGGATGACCCATACATGTTATCCTTGCTGATTCCGGATTCAGAGACAGTCTGCTGGCGACGATGGCGAAGATCCAGTCCGGCGAAACGAAGTGGTCAAGTTACGATGAGGTCTTCAGATGATCGCCCTTTTCAGCGATGACCGGGAGCGCATCCCGCAAGCCCCGCCTTGTAGACGGGGTTGGGGGGCGCATCGAAAAAAGAACACTTCCTTGCCGGGAAGCCCCGCCCTGTGGGCGGGGAGCTTCACTTTGGCGATTCTCTGAAAAAACACTCAGCCCTGAAAAAGATCGTCCAGAAAAAGATGGATATGGTTCTCACGAATCCCGTCGAGCTCGGTGAACCCTTGAAGGGGAGTTTACGCGGTTATTACAGCGTCCCGGTGAAGAAAGACTTCCTCATCATTTACCTTTATTACTTGATTTGCAACCGAGGCCCATATAGTCAATATTTCCATATCTCATGTCCGAGGGGGCTTTTATTCAGCGTGTCACGCAAAAGACGCCATTGAGGCATAATCTTGTCCATATAGGCGGTAAACCGATCATTGTGGTGGCGTTCCAGCAAGTGGACCAACTCATGTACCAGTATGTATTCAAGGCATTGGACGGGCTTCTTCGCCAGTTCCAGATTTAGCCAGATCCGCCGCGCTTTGATGTTGCAGCCTCCCCACTTGGTTTTCATCTTCTTGATACCCCAGTCAGCAACGTCAACACCCAAGATCTGCTGCCATTTTTCGAGTAGTGGCGGTGCCAGGGCTTTCAGTTGCTCGCGGTACCATCGCTGCAAGACCTTCTCGCGCTGTTCGGCATCGGATCCCGGCCGCACGTAGATATCTATCGCTGCTTTGTTCCGCAGCACAACTTTCCCAGCACCACTGTGTTCGATCATATTCAGCCGGTAACGCTGGCCCAAAAAATAATGGCTCTCTCCGTTGACCATCTCTCGCCGGGACTGCCGGGGCTGGGCGTCAAACTTCGCCTGCTGTCGTTTGATCCAGCCCAGCCTTGAGATCACCGCCAATTTTACCGCATCATCACTCACCGCTAGTGGTGCAGCCACCCGCACTCGACCCTGGGGGGGATATACCCCCAGGTGCATGTTCTTGATGGCCTTTCGCACTATTTCGATGGATAAGCCGCTGACTGTGATGCGATGTGATTCAGTATTCATGCTGATTTTTCACCAGTTCCAACGTTTTTTCTGTGAGTTCTCCATCGTCCTGCAGGACGGACTTAATGGCCAGTTTTATCTTCTTGACCTTGAAGGGATTGCTGCGCCAATCGTCCTGTCGGTTTTCATGGATTGCATGATGCACTTCAAGCGCCCGCACTTCGTCTTTGCCAAGATTGTCGTACAGAGCCCTTTTGGCAGCCGTATCCAGGGCGGTGGGGTAAACAGAACCCGTCGAGGGATTCTTGACCCTCCTGGTCAGTTCAACGATCCTGGCCAAGTATTCCTGATAATCCAGCACCTCTTTTTTACGTTGCTCGATCAGCGCGTCCAGTAGTTCCGACATTTTTTCGTAATACTTCGGATTGATCGGCTGCTCGTCGACGATCAATTTACGGACGTTGTTTTCGATGGTCTCCGCCACCGCCGCCCTGTTTTCCCTGATGCCTTTGGGCAGTTCATTTACCGCATCGGCGCCGCGCTCCACGATGAGCTGGATCAGCGACAGGTCGTCAAAGGCCGATATCTTCTCGCTTTCCTCAGCGCGAATATAGGTATCGATCAGATGGCGCATGGCCGGCTCGAACATTTTGAGGTCGATGTAGTCACCACTAGCCAGCTTTACTTCGTTGCGGACCTTGTCGAAGTGATCCACCTCGGTTTTGAGGGTAGCGATCTCCGGCATGGTGTAGCCGGCCTCTTCCAACTCGTTAGCCAGATTGGCAAAGGCGCGCAGCAAGGATGATGTGAGCGTGTACAGCGTCAGCCGCCTGGGTTCGTTTTCCTTGAGCTGGTAGGCGTTGCCGGAGTCTCTGGCACAGAAATAGCGAAGATAGGCAGCAGTATCCTTGGGCGCCTCCACCGGTTCGCACAAAGCCTTGATGGCTTCCCACGCCTCCTCCAGGCGCTCACGCGCCTTGGTCAGGCGGTCTTCCAGCAATCCGGCCACATCTTCCTTGTCATAGCCGTCCAGCGCCCCGGAGGTATAGTCTTTGACCGTCCCCTCCAGGCTCTTGAACAGGTCCTTGTAGTCGATGATATATCCGTATTCCTTGTCGTCGCCGTCCAGTCGGTTTACCCGGCAGATGGCCTGGAACAGACCGTGGTCCTGCATTTTCTTGTCGATGTAGAGATAGGTTGCCGGGGGCGCGTCAAAGCCGGTCAAGAGCTTGTCCACCACGATCAGGAGCTTCATCTGCCCCGGTTCTTCGACGAATTTTTTCTTGACCTGTTTCTCGAATTCCTCCGCCTTGTTAACCGCCGTTTCCGGGACTTCATTGAACCAGTCGGCCAGCATCTTCTGGTAGATGGCATACTGGTGCAGGTGTTCGGTCTCTCCTTCGCCGCTCTCCTCGCCTTTCAGATCTGCCGCTGATGGCCTATAGGAGGTGATGATGGCGCACTTGCCTCCCAGTTCGGTCTTGGCGAACAGCTCGTAAAACTTGCACGCCTGGTAGATGCTCCCCGAGACGAGCATGGCGTTGCCACGTCCATCCATCAGCCTCGGCCTTTTTGCCATGTCCATCAGGATGTCCGCCACAATCATTTCAAGCCGGGATTTTGAACTGAGCACCTTCTGCAGGGTTCCCCAGCGTTGCTTGAGCTGCGCTTTGGCAAGGTCATTGAGTCCCTTGGTCTTGGCTTCGAACCATTCGTCGATTTTCTTCTGCGAGGTGATGTTCTGATCGATGTCCCGCGCTTCATAGCGTAGATCGAGGATCACCTTGTCCTTCACCGCCTCGTCGAACTTGTAAGTATGGATGTAGCTGCCGAACACCTCGATGCTTTTCTGCTTGTCGGCCTTCAAGAGCGGCGTCCCGGTGAAACCGATAAACATGGCGCTGGGCAGGATCGCCTTCATCGCTTTGTGCAGCTCGCCGGACTGGGTTCGGTGGCACTCGTCCACAAAGACGAAAAGGTTGCCCTTTGCCCAAAATCCAGGCGGCAGCGCCTTCTTCAGTTCCTCGATGTAGCCGGGGATGTCGCCCTCCTCCTTGCCGCCGAACTTGTGGATGAGCGAGCACACGAGCCACGGCGTTGTGGCGTTGAGGGTGGCAATCAGGTCCGCGCCGCTCCGGGTGCGGTAGATGTCTTCGTTAACGCCCTTGAATACCTTCTCGATCTGCTCATCCAGCTCCGTGCGGTCGGTGATGATCAGAACCCGGCCATCCCTCACATTCTCGCGGATCCATTTGGTAAGCCACACCATCGTCAGGCTCTTTCCGGACCCCTGCGTGTGCCAGATGATGCCGCCCTCGCCCCGCCTCACGCTCTCCTGGGCGGCGCGCACACCGAAATACTGGTTGTGCCGGCAGAGCTTCTTTACGCCGGCGTCGAAGACGATAAAGTCGTGGATGAGTTCAAGGAAGCGGGTTTTGTTGCATAGCTGTGCCAGCGACCGGTCAAGCGGGTTTTCGATAGTGCTCTGTTCTTTCCAGGCAAGGTAATATTTTTCCTTCGCTTCGATGGCGCCATAGCGGAGACCTTCGGTGTCGTTGCCGGCCATGATCCACTGCATCGTGGAGAAGAAGGGCTCAATGAAGATCTTCTTCTGGTTATCCAGGTTCTGGCGGATGCCCTCGGCTACCGAGACGGTGGAGCGCTTCAGTTCCAGCACGCCGAGCGCGATTCCGTTGACGTAGATCACGACATCCGGTCGTTTGCCGTGGGCTTTGGCATCCGCCCCGAGGACCGTGACCTCCTCGGCGATAGCAAAGTCATTCTTTTCCGGCCGCTTCCAGTCAATCAGCCAGACGGTCTGCGTATTCTCGCCCACGTCGGGCTTCACCTTCACGCCGTAGCGCAGCAGGTCATAGACGGCGCGGTTGCGGTCGTAGAGGCTTTTGCCGGCATCGCCGGCGGTCTTTTCGAGAATATGCAACGCCCGGCCGATCAACATCTCATCTTCCCCTCGCTTTTTCAGCCAGGCGTGCAGCAGGGCCGTTTCGATGTTGGCGTTCCCTTCACGATCGGTCCAGTCGCCAAGGTAGTCGTAGTCCAGATCTTCACGAAAGAGCTTCACGATGCGCTGCTGCGTCTTCATTTCCTTCTGACCGACCGTGCTCATGGAGTCTCTCTCAATCCGTGGATAGAAACATTCTAATTTTGGTGGGTCTATAGGGGTGTTGTAGAAACTTAGCGTTTCTTCTTTTTCATTTTGTTCTGATGACGGCGAATCTGTTTCTTTTGAATTGCATCCGCTTTTGCCACATAGTCAATCTGAATGCCATCTGGTGGGATTCTGAAGGAGAACCATGTATTGCCGAGACCATTGGTTATCGCAAAATCCCCCAGCGTGATGATATCCATGCCAATCAGCAGATCATAGTTTCCGAGATTAGCCGCTTCGGTGACTCGAACATCGGGGATCAAGATTCCATTCGGGAGACCGATATCGACCATGTAGGTGTTTGTCTGGTAGGAATTGTTTGCATCATGTGCTGTGATGACACCGGTAGGAATCAGGCTGAGTTGTCCCACGACGTCACGGCTGATGGCGGTATTGGTTGCGCCGGTATCCCATATGGCCTGAACCAATCTGTCCTGCCGGGCGACATGAAAAAAGCGCACAATGCTGCGCGCTGTAAATATATGCGCCTGAGTCACAAGTTCCCTCAAGCGGCCACCCTGCGCTTTGACAGTAACGGCGTGGAATGGAGGCGGTTTAACGATGTTCATGCAAACGCAACCCGGGAATGAAACCGCTGCACAGTGTTATTGCGCTCTTCGCACGGCTGAACGATGAACGTACCCAGTTCATGGGCCTTGGCGGTTTCTTCAAGTGCCTGTTCCATGGTGTCATAGATTCCGATCACTTGTTCTCCTTTTATAACGGCAAACTTATGGGGGTGATCGATTGCCAACTGTGAAGCTATCGTCTCAAAATATTGATATTCTCGCTCCAGCATGTCTAAACCTCCTTTCCCGAACAACCGTCGTTTTTTCTATAACACAGATCGGATGATTGCTCAATTTCTTTAGAAGTCCCGTTCGCCAGGTAGCCAAAAGGGGATACTCGCAGTTCACAAAATCCTTATATCTCAGGACTTTAATCTCTCTGGGTCAAATTCCCCGTCGCTTGCGACGAAGAAGAGAGTGCTGCTGGTCCATCATGATACCCCGCTGCTTGCGGCGGGGAGATTCATTCGAAATAGCTCATTTTGCTCAATGGGTGAGCAAAATTACTCAATCATGCCCCCTGACGGGATCATACCAGCCTTGTCCTGCCGGTCAGCAGTTCCTGCATCATCCCCTGCTTGAGCAGACGGGTCTTGTCGCGGCGGGCTTCGAGGGCGGCGATCGTGTCGTCCATGTCCGAGAGGACGGCGGCGATGGCGGTTTGTTCGCTTTCGTGAGGAAGCGGCACTTTGATGTTTCCTAAAGCTGTTTTGTCCAGATTACGCAGTCCACTCCCCTTGAAGGTTAAGGAGTCTAGTTTGCTCTTGTGGAGAGAAAGCCAGTAGAAATAGAAGCGCATGTCTCCGCAAATAGAAACGACATAACAGTGATCCGTTACTGAGAAATCGCCGGCGAAATATCTGACATCGAAGACACCACCGTCAGAGAAGATCAGGGCCTCCGTGTTGGAATAGAGAGCCCTTTCTATTCGCTTCACCTCTCCACCTGAAACAAATAATGAAAAAGCACCGTCCTTTGCGCCGTCAGACGAACTGATGGGCGATTTCTTAAAGATATCATCGTAGATGTACTTGAATGGAACTTCTCGCCACTTCTCGTGAAAGCTCGGGAGGCGCTGCCGACCGGTGAGGAGCTGCTGCATGGCAGCCTGTTTGAGGTCGCAATTCTTGGCGATGAGCCGGTCCAGCGCGCCGATCAGCGCATCCACATCGCTCAGCGCCGACGCAATGGCGCGTTGTTCGGTGTCATCTGACGGAAGGGGTATGCCAAACTGAAAAAGGTCCTTGAGCGTTATACTGGCTTGGTTTGCGTTACCCCGAAAAATCCCTTCGATAAACACCAGATACCTTTTCATTCTGAAGTGGTCTAGAAATAACCGTTGAATGTGTGCACGTCGCTTCTTATTGCGTATCAATATGGCATTCTGATTTAGGAGAGCGCCTTCGTGCGATTTCTGAATCAGAATCACTTTGCCAACCATTGAGTCATACATCGGCGGTTTAGATCCCACAGTGGAAATAACAAGATCGTGTTCTCTGAGCCTCCACTTCGTATAAAGAGATGCTTTAGTCTGAGCCATAAACACCGGATCTGCTTCCAAGATCGAATCGTAGGTGGTATCACTCACTCTGACGATACGAACACCGTCGCTTTTGTATTCGCTCGACTTGAAGGCGTAACCCTTTGTGTAGTCTACCATGTCGCCAAATATGGCGACCTCCCACTCCTCTGGAATCACCCCTACCTCGGTCTGCTTGTACCCATCCGGGCATGAATAGCCTGGTTTCACTTCCATACCGCCCCCATCTTCCTGAGGTGTCCGTCCACGCGGGCAGCAAGGGTTTCTACTTCGCCGGTTAGCTTCGGCAGCGGGGTGGCGTAGCGTTCGGCCAGTTGGCGGATTCCGCCGGTGAGCGTCTGCGACACGCGGTCGAGTTCGGTCTGTACATCAGCAGCCAGCGTCGCCAGCCATTTGTCGCCCACTACCAGTGTCTTGATCTCGTCCTCCGTGAGTTTGCCATACTTTGCCGCGACCCTGGCCTCCAATTTCTTCTGCGCGTCTTTGACCTGGCTGTCGGTGTCGGCTTCCTTTTCGATGAGGGCAAGGTATCCCTTTAGAACGTTCAGCTCATCGGCAAATTCCGCATCGCCCTCGATTTCCTTGATGCGGGCCGTGACGGTGGCCTTGGTGATTTTTCCTTTGTCATTCTTCACTGCCTCCAGCAGCCCCTCCTCGCCGCCGTGTTCCTCGGCCATTTCTTCCATGCTCTGCACGAGGGCGGCAGCTTCGGATACCAGACTCTCGATGGCGGCCTGCTCGGCGGCGAAGTAACGGGCGACGAGAATCGAAACGGGAATCAGGTCGGCCTTGAACTTCTGCTTCCCCACCGTAAAGTCCGGCTTTTCCTTCGTCTTCCTGTCCTTGTCCTCGATGATGAGCCGGGGTCTGGCGGCTTCTTGCCAGCCGTCGCTGACGATCATATACACATCGTCCTGCATGGTCTCGGCCCAGTAATCCATCAGGTGCTGATAAATGTCGTAGGTATTGATCAGCCTGGCCTTCTGAAAGGTCTCCAGCAAGTCCTCGGAGAGGATTTCAATGAGCGCCTTGGGATGGTCGCCCTTGGCAATACCTGCGAGGCGTGGGGCGTTGGCGGCCTTCCACTGCGCGAACAGTGTGGTGACGGATGCGTTGAACGCGGTGAACTCCGCATGGCTGAAGATGGCGGCCTTGATCTCGCCCACCGGCAGCTTCAGTCGGCTGTAACCGTGGCGTCCGGCGGACTCGAACAGGAGCGGGCGTAGGCTGGGAAAGATATGCCAGTACCTGTCGAGGTCATCGATGTCATGGTCGGGGATGCCGCCGCGCAGGTGGCCGTCGATGTCCTGCAGGTCCTCCGGTTCGGTGCTGTCAATGTAGCGCGGCAGGTTGAGGTTGAATGCGTTTTTCGGGTCGCTGATCTCGGAAAGCGGCACCATGCGCGAGTACTTGGGGATTTCTACTTGCCGATTGAAGGTATCTACGATCCTGTGGATGTCCTGGGCGCGCAAGCGGTTCTTGTTGCCGTCCTTGATAAAACCTTTGGAGGCGTCAATCATAAAAATGCCTTTGCGGGCATGGGCGTTTTCCTTGTCGAGCACAAGAATGCAGGCGGGAATGCCGGTGCCGTAAAAGAGGTTGGCAGGCAGGCCGATGATACCCTTGATGAAGCCGCGCTTGACAATCTCTCTGCGAATGGCAGCCTCAGCGCCGCCGCGAAATAGCACGCCGTGGGGGTGGATGACCGCGCCCTTGCCCGTGCTTTTGAGACAGGCGAGGATGTGCAGCAGGAAAGCGAAATCGCCATTCTTCTGCGGCGGAATCCCGTAGCCGAAGCGGCCATAAAGGTCATTGGCCGGGTCGAAGCCGTTGCTCCAGGCTTTGGAGGAGAACGGGAAATTGGCGACAACGAAGTCGAACGTCTTGAGACGGCCATCGCTGCCTTTAAAATGCGGGCTGGAGAGGGTATTGTCCCGCCAGATTTCCGCCGTCGGGCAGTCGTGGAGGATCATGTTCATCCGCGCCAGCGCGGCGGTGGCGTTGTCCATTTCCTGCCCGTAAAGGGCCAGGTCGAGACCGGTTTGGCTTTTTGCTTCGTCGTGGGCCTTGAGGAGGAGAGACGCCGAGCCGCAGGTGGGATCGTGGGCGGACTGGCTGGCGCTCCTGGCGTTGCCAATGCCGATGACTTTTGCCATGATCCGGGAGACCTCCGCCGGGGTGTAGAACTGCCCCTTGCTCTTGCCCGACTCGGTGGCGAAGTGACGCATGAGGTACTCGTAAGCGTCGCCCAGGAGGTCGTCACCCTCGGCGCGGTTGTTGCGGAAATCGAGGGCCGGCGTGTTAAAGATGGCCACCAGATTGGAAAGGCGGTCCACCATCTCCTTTCCTCTGCCGAGCTTTCCCTCGTCGTTGAAGTCGGCAACATCGATGACACCCCTGAGGCCGTTGGCCTCGGCCAACTTGCCGATGATCTTGTTGATCTTGTCGCCGATTTCCTTGTCGCCCTTGAGATCTACCATGTCGGCGAAGCCGCCGCCCTTGGGAACGTCGAGCAGGTAGCCCTTCTGGCCGGCCGCCTTGTCGGAGACATACTTCATGAACAACAGGACCAGGACATAGTCCTTGTACTGCGAGGCGTCCATGCCGCCACGTAATTCATCACAGCTTTTCCAGAGGGAGGAGTAGAGTTCGGATTTTTTAATCGCCATGGCGCCCCTTTTCCAAAATGACCGAATGGTTGTGGAAAGATAGCAAAATAATGATCGCTTTGAAGATTTGTTGTTTGAATTCTATACCGTTCTTGGGATTGTGTCAAATCCGGAAGCTCAAGAAGCAAGCAGCATCCACATCAAAATAAATGAGCGGTAAACCAGTGCACCTTTCGAACCGCATTCAGTGATCTGACCCGATCATCCGCCCTGCAGACTTGTATTTGAACTAAGTGCGGTTGATGAACATCAGACACCTCTTGCTCGGTAGCTTCTATTCCTGCCCATGAAAGCATGAAATCGAGCTGCATCCTGTGCCGTAATAGTCTCCTCAGTGGTGGATAACCTTCTCTTTTGCCAATCAATATCCCGAATCGAAGGTATGGATGGACCTGTCTATGGGCGATCGGCCAACCATTTTCGGGCTGCCGGGCTGCCCAGCCGGGCAGCCTTGCGCATATCCCCCCGACACCGTCCTTTTTGGCCGACCCCCAAATACGCCGTTGCGCGCCAGTAGTAGACGGACGGGAACGAGGGGGCGATCGCCGCGGCTTTGGTGAAGTCGGCGATGGCGAGTGCGTATTGCTTTTGCTTCAGATAGGCAAACCCGCGGTCGTAATAAGCCCAGGCGTAATTGACATCCGTCTCCAGGGTCTTATCGAAATCCTCGATTGCCGAGGCATACAGGCCCTGCCTGCTCAGGATCAGGCCACGGTTGTACGTGGCCCAGGCGAAGCCGGAATCGATCATCATCGCACGATTGTACTCCTCGATGGCCTGGTCAGGTCGGCCCAGCGTCCGCAGAGACGCACCGAGATGATAGAGGGCCCAGACATGTTTCGTGTCCAATGACAGGGCCTTACGAAAATCCCCGGCAGCCTTTTCCGCATGGCCCTTCAGGCGAAAGGCGATCCCCCGGCTATAGTAGGCCCATGCTTCGTTCGGGTCATCCGTGACGGTTTTGGAGTATTCCTCAATTTCCCGGTCATCCCATTTCTCCATGCCGCTTTCCGACCGTTCTATATCCGGGGGCAGGGCTGTTGCCTTGCTGTAGTCCTCTGTTTCCCGGTCAAAATGGCCTTTCCTACCGTAAGCCAAGGAGCGCCTGTAATACGCCGCCGCATCACCCGGGTCCCTGAGGATGGCGAGAGAGTACTCCTCGATCGCCCGGTCATGCCTGCCTGTTTTGTCCAGGACCAGGCCGCGGCTGTAATAGGCCCTTGCGCACCGAGGCGCTCGCGCAACTGCCTTGTCCAGCGCCGCCATGGCTTCGTTATAGGCGCCCCGCCGGAGATGGTCCTGCCCCCTGGGCAGCCACTCCCCGGCTTTCAGACAGGGATCCGCAGCCATCCCGGTCGCAGCCCGGAGAAAAAACAAGACCAGGCAACCCGAGAACCATTTTTTCATCGCTTCTTCTCCTTAACCAACAAGACATTAGCGCATCTTCACGAGAGAGGGAAGTTTTCCGGCGAGTCCCGCATGGCCGTCCTTGACGATCAGCACACCGCTGACACCCTCTATGGAAACGATTTGATTGAGGGCAGGCTCCACATCGCCGACGGTCTTTACGAGATTGGCGGCCAGGGTTGCAGCGGCGTCCGCCAAAGCGGCGTCTTTGGCGACCACAGTCGCCAGATCGCAATAGCCGAGGCTCAGCGAGTGGCCCATTTTCCCCGAGGATGAACAGATAGATAAAGGAGTGTCGCACGCCTGCAGGGAAAAGGCCAGCCGGCCGATCTGCTCCGACTCGCCCGGATAGAGACCGATGATCACGGGCTCGACGGTCTGCAGATAGATGTCGCCCCCGTTATCCACGATCACCTCTTCGGCGCCGGCCCTCAAAGCGGCCTCGACCGCAAGCTGGGCCATGGCGCCGGCGACGGCGGCCATCGGTCCGACACCCACCGTGCTTGCGGCGCGGGCCATCCGCCGTGCGACTTCGGGTGCATCGACTTTTACCGCAACGGGCTCAAGCGAATGGTGAAAAAGGGGATGCCGCCGGATATAGGCCTCCAGAATCGCCCGTTGCCGAACGATCTCCTGCGTGACCGCTTCAAACGGTTCGCAGCAGATACGGAAGAGCGCTTCTTTATGGACGAACGTTCTATATACCCGTTTGCGGTTCATGGGGATAACGGAGCTTGGTATTAGCATCCTGTTGAAAAAAGTCTCTTTTGCCGGTTGTTCAAAAACGTCCAGATGCAAGGCCCCCGCAATTCTGAGCCGTGAGGCGTACTTGTTGGTACGTTGAACGGCGAAGGATAAGGGAAACGCAGCAGATGGGCGTTTTTCAACAGCCGGTTAGAACGCCGATGTGCATGCGCCGTAGGGACAGATGCGGATGCATGCCAGGCACTCGATGCATTCGGATTCTTTGTAGGCGATCTTTCGTGTGGCGCTGTCTTCGATTTTCAGCGCCCTGGGGGGGCAGTAGGGGACGCAGTAGCCGCAATGGGAGCAGCGCTCCTCGTCAAGGATAACCCCCTTTCCGGAGTAATTAACAATGACGTTGAAGGTCTTTACAAAATCGATCCCGCCCTGGATCGCCTCTTCCGTGCCCGTGACGTCCAGCACAAGGTACCCTTCCTCTTCCGGCGTCACCTTGGCGCGAAAGACATTGACGATGAGATGATAATCTTTGACCAGGTGGTATATGATCGGCTTGTCGCATTCGCACTTGGGAAAGTAGAACATCAGTTTTTTGGTCACGGTGTCGTTGTTCATCGGGGCGGCTCCCTTTTCGCAAGCGGTTTCATTTTCGTGTCTTTCTTGAGAGGGGCGATCGGGGCGGCAAGCCGGAAATCACCCCGCCGGATCTCATCCGCCAGCAGATTGGCGATTTCCAATGCCTTATAGTAGGAAGAGAGCGATCCCACCTCCACCGTCCGGCCTTCGACCTCGATCCGGCCGGTGCGCAGTTGTTCGTAGTTGACGTGACCAATGACGTTGCCGGTATTATGCGGATACTCGGAACCGTAGTCGACCACCGGGGCCAGGATATCCCGGTCGCGCACGCAGGTGCGTCTCAGGACTTCTTCGTTGAGGATGGGAATGGGAATTCCTATCCCCAGTGCCAGCGAGACTCCATAGCCGGGGAAGCTCACGCCCCGGACGAACTCCTTTCGCATTTGCTTCATGTCGCCGGTCAGCGCCAGCGTTCCCGCTCCACAGGTCGGCACGCCATCCGGCGTCCTGCCGACGCCGCCGGCGTGCTGCGTTCCTTCCGCGTACACATGTCCCTGCGCCCCGGCCAGCCAGACGCGCGTGCCGACGCCGATGGTTTCGTAGTAGGGGTCGTTGAGCAGAGGCGACAACTGACCCGCGGAGCAGTAGTTCGCGTTTTTCTGACGGGGTTCGAGCTGGCCCATGTATGTGTAGATCGTGTGGTCCGACCGGTTGATCGCCACATTGTAGTTCTGGTAGCAGTTGCGCGGATTGACCATGATCGCCTGATTCAGGTCCTGGATGGTGAAGTAGGTACGGATCTCCCGGAGCGGATAACAGTCCGTGCCGTAAGAGAGGGCGAAGAGCTGGAGGGTTTTTCCCGCTACGAGATCCTCGATCACGTGACCGCCGCCATACCGGAACTCGCCGGGCGGATACATGTTGGCAGGATCTCCGTGCCGAAGCTGCGTGCACCCGAGATAGACATCAACGGCTGCGAGACCTGTGTAGACAAGAACATCGGAAACCCATGCCTCCGACATGCGGATCCTCGGTTTGGAATGTCCGAAGTTTAAGAAGCAGCCCGACGAACACATCGGGCCGAACGTGGCGGTAGTGACGACGTCCACCGCTTCGGCCGCGGCCTGGAGCCCCTTTTTGTCCACGTAATCCATGATCTCATCGGCCGTCAGCACCACGGCTTTCCCGGATTCGATACGATCGTTGATCTGTTCATAGGTCTTCATAGTGTCATTTCCCGCTGTAGGATAGGATTCTTAAAAACACTTTGCGCGCATTTCGTACACATCTTCATTTTTTTTGTCAAGCAATTGCTTCCCCATGATTTTCGCAGAGACAAACCGAAAAAACAAAGGCCTGATAATGCCTGCAGGGTTTTTGAATTCGATTTGCTACGAGCCGGCCAGATTCTTGTGCATGTTTCTTATAATATCGTCGGCCTCCTTCATGATCCTGTCAATCAGATCCTGAACCTTGGGCAGGTCGTTCACCCGCTGCGCGCATTCGCCGCCCGCCATCATCGCGTTTTCCCGGTCGCCCATGCAGACGGCTTTGATGCCGGCCCTTTCATATTCGATCAATTCCAGCGGAACCGTGCTCCAGTCATCGGGGACGCCCGTAAACACCCCGGGAGACTTCACGAGGGTATTCTGCAGGTGGATCATGCTGGAGGGGGTCTTGAGCCACCGGGCGGGCCCCACGACGCCGCGGGCCACCAAGGTTCCCCGATCCTCCGTTTTAACGACCTGTTCCTTCCACAGGGGATGGAAGTCGCTCTCTTCCGTTGCCAGGAGTCTTGTTCCCATCTGCACTCCCGCCGCGCCCATGGCAATCGCCGATGCAAGGGTCTTGCCGTCGCAGAAGCCGCCCGCCCCCACCACCGGATAATTCGGGTCCTCTATTGCATCGATCACGGCAGGCAGTAAAACCATGGTGTGGACCGGTTCCCAGGCGATATGAAAACCCCCTTCGTGCCCGGAAGCGACGATGCAGTCCACCCCCGCTTTTCTGCATCGCAGTGCGCCTTTGACCGAGGGTACGACGTGCAGCCACGTCAATCCGGCGGACTTGATCTTCTCGCGCCAGGGGAGGGGGTCGCCGGCCGATGTAAAGAGCACCTTGAAATGCTTCTTCATTTCGGGGTTCTCCTCACGGACCCGTATCGCCGTATCGATGAAGAGCTGCGCTTTATCGAGTATTTCCGCCGACACCATCACGTTGATGCCGAAGATGCCGCCCCTGTCTTTCGTCAGTCGATATGTCCGCTTCAGGATCTTCTCGAGCACCTTGGCTATATCGTCTTCCATGGACGCCTCTCCACTCTCGACGAACGCATTGTATATCCAGGGTTGCCCTTCCCTGTCAAGAAGTCCGCTGGTTGAGAGCAGGCCAAGTATCCCCGCATTGGCTGCCGCGACGCAAAGGTTGTTGTTGCTGAACGGACCCATGCCTGCCTGGATGATGGGATGTTTGATTCCTAGTAACTCCGTAAGTCTGGTTTTCAGCATTATCGTCTCCTTAAATCAGTTGAATGTTTTCCCTTCGGCAGCGAGCTTTGCCAAAAGCGGCGCCGGCTTCCAGAACTCGCCGTGGCGCCTTTTGGCGAATTTCTCCATCGCTGCGACCACATTGGACAGGCCGACAGTATCGGCATAGAACATCGGGCCACCGCGGTGAAGCGGGAAACCATACCCGGTGATATAAATGATATCGATGTCCGACGCCCGCTGCGCGATCCCCTCCGCGAGGATATAGGCGGCCTCGTTCACCAGCGAGTAAACCAGCCGCTCGACGATCTCCCTATCGTCGATCGCGCGCCGCTCGACGCCGATCTCCTTCGAGTGGTTGACGATCATCGCGTTCACCGCTTCAGACGGATAGGCTTTGCGGTCGCCCGGCTTGTAGTCATACCAGCCGGCGCCGGTCTTCTGGCCGAAGCGCCCCATCTCGCAGAGCAGATCGGCGGTCCTGGAGTAGACGACATCCGGATTCTCGGAGTACCGCCGTTTGCGGACGTACCAGCCTACGTCGTTCCCGGCGAGATCGCCCATCCGGAACGGTCCCATGGCAAAACCGAATTCCTCCATCGCCCGATCCATCTGCTCCGGGAGAGCGCCTTCTTCGAGCAGGAATCCGGCCTGCCGCCCATACTGCTCGATCATTCGGTTTCCGATAAAACCGTCGCAGACGCCGGAAACCACTCCGATCTTCTTGATTTTCTTGGCGAGCGCCATGACAGTGGCGAGCACGTCGATGGCGGTCATCTCGCCGCGCACGATCTCCAGGAGCCTCATGATATTGGCAGGGCTGAAGAAGTGCGTGCCGATCACATCCTGCGGCCGCCGGGTAAAGCCCGCGATCTTGTTTACGTCGAGAGTGGAGGTGTTGGAGGCGAGGATGGCGCCCGGTTTCATCACCTCGTCGAGTTTCCTGAACACCTTTTCCTTGACACCCATCTCTTCAAACACCGCTTCGATGACGATATCGGCGTTTTTAATCTCGTCGTAGGACAGAGTTCCGCGGATCGCTCCGGTTACTTGATCGAATTTCTCCTGGGTGAGGCGGCCCTTTTTCAGGGAACTTTCGTAGTTCCTGCGCACTATGGCCAGCCCTTTCTCCAGTATCTCCTGATTGACCTCCAGGACGACGACCGGTATCCCGGCGTTGGCGAAATTCATGGCGATGCCGCCCCCCATCGTGCCGGCCCCGACGACCGCGGCCGATGTGATCGGGCGCTTCGGCGTATCCTCCGGCACGTCGGGAATCTTGGCCGCCGCTCGCTCACCGAAGAAATAGTGGCGCAGGGCCTTGCTCTCGGTTGTCTGCACAAGCGCGAGGAAGCACTCCTGTTCCACCTTGATCCCCGCGTCGAAGGACCTGGCGACGGCGGCCTCGACACAGTCGACGCATTTGAGCGGCGCCGGGAAGTGCTTCGCGGCTGCACTTACGGTGGCGCGCGCCGTCTGGAAGAAGGCCTCGCGATTGGGAAGTTCGATCTTGATGTCGCGCACCTTCGGGAGAGGCTGCTTCTCGGCGATCTCCTCAGCGAACGCGATGGCGCCCGCTATCAGGTCCCCCGTGATCATCCGGTCAAAAAGCTTTGTTCCGGCAAGTTTTTCCGAAAGGACCGGATCGCCGGTAACGATCATCTTCAGCGCGGTCTCCACACCGACCACGCGCGGTAGGCGCTGGGTGCCGCCCGCGCCGGGCAGGAGACCGAGTTTCACTTCCGGGAGGGCGATTTGCGCCCCCGGCGATGCCACACGGTAATGGCAGCCCAAGGCGAGTTCCAGCCCCCCGCCCATGGCCAATGAGTGGATCGCGGCGACCACCGGCTTGTCGGCGGCCTCGATCGCCGCGATGACCGACGGCAGGATCGGTTCGGCGGAGATCATGGGCGTGTTGAATTCCCGGATGTCGGCGCCGCCGGAGAAAGCCTTGCCCGCGCCGGTGATCACGACCGCCCTTACGGCGCTGTCGGCAAGGGCTTTTTTCAGCCCGTCGAAAATGCCGCTGCGGGTCGAATGCCCGAGGCCGTTGACCGGCGGGTTGTTCATGATGATGATCGCGGTGGAGCCTCTGACATCATAGTCTGCGCTCATGGGACCTCCTGATTAAAGATGCGTCGATTGTCTTTAACCCCAAGAATTTCACCATCGGATCGAAATCCCTGTCGTCATGTAACAATGTCAATTGATAGTGAATACAAAAAGTTCCAATCATGATATCGATGGTCTTCCTTACCGTGACGCCTCGTTTTCTCAACAGTCTATAGTTCATCGCGCTTTCCAATCCCAAAGACCGTCCTCCCATCGGCACGAACGGGATAAGTAAGAGAAGATCCCTGGCAATCCTGAAGTCCTTATCTCTCTGAAACCCCTGAAGTACCTCGGTCAGGATAAGATCGCCAATGAGGATAGGGGTGCTTCCCAGCGAAGAATCCAGCCAATCCGTTTGCGCCGTTTTTTTACCGTTGAAGTAGTCGATCCAGACGGATGAATCAACGAGAATCATTTGTCCAACCGCATTTCGTCGAGACTACCAGTCCATTTGAGTTTTCCCCGAAAACCTCTGAGCTCCTTCTGACCTTTCAGTTGCACCAGCAATTTTAACCCTTCTTCTATGGCATCCTTTTTTGTCCGCAGGCCAGACACCTTGAGGGCCGATTCCATCAGGTTGTCATCAATAACTATAGTCGTTCTCATCTTTGCCTCCTATGTGTATCAATAAGGGTTACTATACACATTAACAAGACGATTGAAAAGGTTTATATCGTCGAGTGGATCGTCGCCCTTGCCGGCCAGAAGCCTTTCCAGTCGGGCAGGCTGATCCGCCACCTGCCGCTCTTCCTCGCAGAGCTGGTCAAAGGAGCCGCGCCGGCTCCTGAGGCCGCCGGCTGCGAGCTCGTGGAGATGAAAGATGCAGATAAGTGCTGCGGCATGTCGGGGATCTTCGGGGTGAAATACGCGGAACTCTCTATGCCGATCCTGGAGCAGAAGATCGCCGCCATCCGGGAGACGGGCGCCGAAATCGCCGCCTGCGCCTGCTCGGGCTGCATGGTCCAGATCCAGGGCGGCCTCGACAAACGGCTCCCCGGCGTCCGGATGAAACACGTCGCGGACATCCTGGCGGAGAAGATCAAGGGATAGCCAAGCCACCGGCGCGGTAGAGCGGATACCGTCCCCAGCTCCGCATGGGGCGCCGGACTTCGGGAATGCCTACTCTTTCTCCCCGTGAATCGGGGTCTTGAGCGACCGGTAATAGCTGTCGATATTGTAGATGGCGGCCAGCGGATTGTGCCCCAGAAGGCGATCCTTGACGGCGAAGACCGTACAGAGTGCAGCCGAGTATTTCAGAAACAGGGAATCGTGCCCCACGCATAAACCCATCATGACATTGAACTCGGTCTTTTCCTCGTTGAACAGAAACGCCTGGGCGATGGGGTTGCACATCGCTTCGAAGCAGCCGATCCTGATCTTCTGACCATCCAGGATCCCCAGCGCCTCCTTCGGCACCCGACCCGCCTTGCAGAGACCCGAGACGACCGTAAAGCCGTGCGCCGCAATAAGGCCCTCCACGACCTTGGCCTCTTTACGCAAACCCACGCAGAAGGCGAGCCCGACCTTTTTGTACTTCATCTTCCCGGCAAACTCGATGATCTCCAGAATCCGCGGCTTGAGGGGTCTTGTCCTGGCATAACCGAGTTCCCTATCCGCGTATCCTTCCCCCTCCTGGATCGACGCCTGCAGGGCGAATTCCAGGATTTCCGGTTTTTTCAGCTCTTCGACCGCCCTTGCAATCATCGCTTCTCTATTTACCGTGGGGCAGAAAGGGGGCGCGTTTCCTTCTTCGCTCTGGCAGATTCGTCCCTGTGGTTCATACGGGCAGCGCGCACAACCCGGCAGTTCTTGATCCATCATATTCTCCTTATGCCGTTCATATTGAGTCTCTCTAAAAAATCATCTCGTCCTTTTTCTTCCAGAATGGTCCATCAAGCGTGATCTGCATCGTCCGTTCCGGTTCACTGGGATTGGCCAGCCGGACATAGATCTCCGGTGGGGCTGCCGGTGGGAGCGAGACGATCCAGCTCGCAAGTGTTCGTTCCCTTTCCAGCTTCCCCCCTGTCCGCCAGAGGCTGTCGTCGGGACCGTCGTGACGGTCCTGGCTGAAGGCGATGAAATCCTCCAATGTCAATGGAGCCATGCGACGTTCCAAAAGCTCCCTGATTCGCTCCAGGCGTTTCCGGCTGCTCCTGCCGATTTTCCTGTTTGCATCGATCAGTGTCTCGTCCAGATAATGGTTCGTATGTGCCAGCATGCCGCTGCCGGTGCTGCGAACAGAGAATTTCCCCTCGGGGGCGACTTCAATCCAGGCGGTGCGGTGGCGGTCCGCGACCAGATACATCGACGGGTGTGTTCGGGAAAAAAGCGACCCGCTTGCCAGAACCTCCTCCACCGTGGAAAAATCGGTAAGAAGTTTCGATATCAGGCCGCTTCCGCCTTTGATTCTCTCCCCGCGGGGAATGCTGCCCGCCGACGCGGTGACAACGACAAGCCCTCTTTCGTTGATTCCGGCGACGCAGCCGCGCCTTTTCCCGTCGCGTATGGGAAAGAGGCCGAGAAACCGGCGTCCTTCGCTGGAACTCACCAGCCGGACTTCACTCTTCTCGGGGATCCAATCCCTGTTTTTGGCGATAAGGCACCCCCCGTGGGCGACTCGCTCCCCCGCAGCCGCCGACAGGGTGCAGGCGTCAAGGGCCGATACGTTCGTAAAAGTGACAAATGCGCCAAAAATGGCCGAAATAAGAAAGATGGAAACGATGGGTATCATGATGACGATCATAGCCCATCCGGACGGGATTGGCCATAGAAATTTCCTGTGTGTCCGCCCCGGCCGTCGATTTAACAATCCGTTCGGCTGTACTCCGGGGAATCGGACGCAGTTTAAAACGACAGGGCCGGACCAAACGGCCCTGCCCTGTGTATTGAATCACTGCCCCGGGAAAGGACAGCGTTTATCTCTTTGAGACGGCTGCCGTTACCGGATGATCCCCATGCCCACCAGGACCGACAGCATGACCGCGGCGGCGATGACCGATCCCACCTGGCCGCCGGCGTTAGCGCCCATGGCGTGCATAAGCAGGTAGCTCTTCTTGTTCCATTTGGCCCCTTCTTTCTGGACGACGCGCGCCGCCATCGGGAATGCGGAGATCCCGGCCGCGCCGATCAGGGGGTTTACCTTTCCGCCGGTGGCGACCCGCATCACCTTGCCCATCAGGACGCCGCAGACCGTGTCGAGACAAATGGCCACAAAACCGAGCCCCAGGATGATCAGGGTCTCGGTTTTGATGAAGGCGCTGCCCACCATGGTCGCGCCGATGCAGAGACCCAGAAAGAGGGTCACGACATTGGCGATTTCATTCTCCGACGCCTTGGTCAGGCGGCTGACGACGCCGGATTCCCGCATCAGGTTTCCGAGCATGATCGTCCCGAGCAGCGGCAGACCCTTTGGGGCGATGATGCCGCCGAGGATCGTAATGACCAGCGGGAAGAGAAGTTTCGTCGTCTTGGAGACCGGTTTGGCCAAGGGCTTCATCACGGTCATACGCTCGTTCTTCGTGGTCAGGAGCCTCATGATCGGCGGCTGGATGATCGGCACCAGCGACATGTAGGAATAGGCGGCGACCGATACGGCGCCGAGCAGGTGCGGGGCATACTTCGATGTGACGTAGATGGCCGTCGGTCCGTCACACGCCCCTATGATCCCGATGGCGACCGCGTCCAGCTGCGAGAAACCCATCGCCAGTGCGAGGAGCAGCGTTATGAAGATCCCGAATTGGCCCGCGGCGCCGAGAAGAAACATGGAGGGCCGGGCGAGCACAGGCCCGAAATCCGTCATCGCGCCGATACCGACGAAGATCAGCAGCGGGAAGAGTTCCGTTGTAATGCCCGCGTCATAGATCACCCGGATGAATCCTTCCTGGCTCATCACATCCGAAAGGGGAATGTTTGCGAGGATACAACCGAATCCTATCGGAACCAGCAGGAGTGGCTCGCAGTCCTTCTTGATCCCGAGGTACAGAAGAACAAAACCCACCAGGAGCATGACCGTATTGCGCCAATCCATGGCGAGCATCTGAAACCCGACGGTGAGGCCGCCGAGGCCGTTAACGATTGCATCCGCCATGACCTACGCCTCCTTCTTTTCCGACTTTTCGGGGAACAGCTTCCCCAAAAAGGCCATTACGAGGCTCATGATCCACAGGGTCAGGATCGTCCCCCCCATCCCGCAGATCAGCATCGTAATCCCGAATGTCAAGTTATCCATTCACGACACCTCCATATCTATTCCGTCGGTTTTCCCACCGACGTACATGAAAAAATGTTTTTCCGTAGAAAAACTTTCCGATGAACTGCGCCTCCTTAACCGCAACGCCCCTCCGGTGTCAAGCGAAAATAGAGTTCAAAACATTGACTTTCTGACGATTGATCCCTCGGAAATGCAGTAAATTTGAGTTAACCTCGATTTTTAAACATTTGCAAGTAGTAGTATTTATTAAACTAAAACAGTCAACTACCACCACCTGAGGTGGTGGCTTGAATTAAAGTCCTGAAAGGTACCATAGTTTACGTCATGTTTACTCAAACAAACCTAATTGATTCCGTTCGAGTTCCTTCTCTTTCGTCTCTTGCCATTTCACATACTTCCTTATCTTTTCGGCTCTTTCTCATCTCAAGTGGGTAATCCTGTTTTGCTGAAATCCAGTTTGCCTG
>CAZINF010000005.1:0-51236 GCA_964540555.1 uncultured Syntrophus sp.
TTCGGCGAGTCCAGTGAAAATTACATGCCCCCCCCTCTCGAGACTGAATCGTTACTTGTTCCTTATCATTTATGTTGCGTTTATCGTGTTGATATGCTAAGCAGACCAGCTCAAATCGAAATGGCTAAGGAGAGAGTGTGACCGATGGAGATCATCACTGCCGTCAAGGGCTTCAAGGATATTCTTCCTCCTGAGACAGGGAAATGGCGGCATATCGAAGATACAGCCGGCGAGGTTTTTCGCGCCTTTGGGTTCAGCGAGATCCGCATCCCCCTTTTGGAGAAGACCGAGCTTTTCCGGCGCGGGATCGGTGAAACCACCGATATCGTGGAAAAAGAGATGTATACATTTCTCGATCGAGGCGAGGAATCCCTCACCCTCAGGCCGGAAGCCACGGCATCGGTCATCCGCGCCTATTTGGAACACACCCTCCATGCCGCCGAATCCGTGACCAAGCTCTTTACCATCGGTCCCATGTTCAGGAGGGAGAGGCCGCAAAAGGGCCGCTATCGCCAATTCCACCAGATCGATGTCGAAATCTTGGGTCCCGATGATCCCCACACCGATGCCGAGCTTCTTCTGATGCTGATCCATTTTCTTGGCCGTTTCGGGCTCAAGAATCTCAATCTGGAGATCAACTCCCTGGGCTGCTTGGAATGCCGTCCCGCTTTCAGGGAGGCTGTCGTCCAATTTCTCCGCGGCAGCGAAGGGGGGCTCTGCGGAGACTGCCGGCGGCGGATCGAAACCAATCCGCTGCGTGTTTTCGACTGCAAGGTGGAGACATGCGGAGAGATCACCTCGAAGGCGCCGCGGTTGTCGGATTTTATCTGTGCGGCCTGCCGAGATCACTTTGCGCAGGTTCTTGCGTGCCTGAACCTATTTGAGATTCCCTACACCGTGAATGCAAAGATGGTCCGGGGTCTCGATTACTATACGCGAACGACGTTTGAAGTGACCACGGAATTTCTTGGCGCGCAAAACGCCATTCTGGGCGGCGGGCGGTACGATCATCTCGTCCGGGATCTTGGCGGACCGGATATTTCGGGGATCGGCTTTGCCGTCGGAATAGAGCGTCTGGCGGCCCTCATTCCGGAGCAGGCAGGGGACGTCGCGGAAGGTCCTCTCCTGTTCATCGCAGCGCTTGGGGAAAAGGCTGTCGAAAAGGCATTCTTCCTCTGCCATCGCTTAAGAATGAAGGGGATCCGGGTGGAGATGGAGTATGACAGCCGGAGTCTCAAGGGGCAGATGAAAAGGGCAAACCGGTTGAACAGCGCCTTTACCCTTATTCTCGGCGAAAGAGAGATCGGGGAAAACCGGGCTCTTCTCAGGAACATGCGCGCCAGCGCGCAGGAAGAGGTCGGTCTCGACGATCTTGAGGAAACCATCATGAAGATAGCGAGGTAGATCACTTTGTCCGACTTTTTGACGCTTCAGAAAAGGACCCATTACTGCGGCAATTTGAACGCCTCGCACGCCGGCGCGGAGGTCACCCTGATGGGCTGGGCTCACCGGCGCCGGGATCACGGCGGGGTGATCTTCATCGATCTTAGGGACAGGGAGGGTCTTGTTCAGGTTGTGTTCAACCCGGAAATCAGCGCCGGCTGCCATGGCGAAGCGGGGCGGATAAGGGCCGAATTTGTCCTTGCGGTAAAGGGCGTTGTGCGCAGGCGACCGGAGGGGATGGAGAATACCGATCTGAAGACCGGGGCGGTTGAGGTGATGGCAAACGACCTGGAAATCCTCAATGAGTCGAAGACTCCCCCTTTTGTCCTCGATGGTACGGCCGAGATCTCCGAAAACGTCCGCCTCAAGTACCGCTATCTGGATCTCAGAAGACCCGAGATCCAGAAGAACCTCATCCTGAGAAGCCGTGTTGCAGCGGCGACACGGGAGTATTTCTGCCAGGAAGGATTCATCGAGGTGGAAACCCCCTTCCTAACGAAAAGCACCCCGGAAGGCGCCCGGGATTATCTGGTCCCCAGCCGTGTCAACCAGGGGATGTTCTACGCCCTCCCCCAGTCGCCGCAGATCTTCAAACAGCTGCTGATGGTTTCCGGCTTTGACCGTTATTTTCAGATTGTCAAATGCTTTCGCGACGAGGATCTCCGCGCCGACCGGCAGCCGGAATTCACCCAGATCGACGTGGAGATGTCCTTCATCACCGAAGAGGACATCCTCCGGATCATGGAAGGGATGATGGCCCGACTCTTTTCCACCTGTCTCGGCCGGGAACTGACCATCCCCTTCCCCCGGATCTCCTACCGGGAGGCGATCTCCCGCTTCGGGAAGGATAGCCCCGATATGCGCTTCGGTTTGGAAATCCGCGACCTGACGGATATCCTGAAGGGTTCGGGATTCAAGCTCTTCGCGGAGGTCGCCGCCGGCGGCGGTGTGATCAAGGCCGTCTGCATCGAAAACGGGAATTCTCTCTCCCGCAAGGACCTGGATGATCTCAGGGATTTTGTTGCCCAGTACGGCGCCAAGGGCCTGGCCTGGGCGAGGGTCATTCCGGACGGATGGACTTCGCCGATTTTCAAATTCCTTACCGCCGCAGAGGTAGCGGCCATCAATGGAAAAATGGATGCTCAAGAAGGGGCTGTGATCCTTTTCGTGGCCGATACCCCGAATGTGACTCGCGATACCCTCGGCGCCCTCCGGATCCATCTGGCAAAGAAACTGGGTCTGATCGATCCTCAGGCGCTGGCCTTTACCTGGGTGACCGAATTTCCCCTGTTCGATTACAGCGAGACGGAAAAGCGGTTCATCTCCACCCATCACCCCTTCACGTCACCGGTTCTGGAAGACATTGGTCTGATCGAAACGGATCCGGGAAAGGTCCGTGCCCGAGCCTATGATCTGGTCCTTAACGGTTCCGAGATCGGGGGCGGCAGCATCCGGATTCACCGGAAAGAGGTGCAGGCCCTGATCTTCAAGGCCCTTGGCCTGAGCGATGAGGAGGCGCGGAGCAAGTTCGGTTTTCTTCTTGACGCCCTCGAATACGGGACGCCTCCCCATGGCGGGATCGCCTTCGGTCTCGACCGGATGATCATGCTGATGACGGGGGCGGAGTCCATTCGGGATGTGATCGCCTTTCCCAAGACCCAGAAGGCCACCTGCATGCTGACGGACGCCCCGTCGCCGGTCAGCGTGGAGCAGCTCATGGAACTATCTCTCAAGATTGCAACCTGATTTTTTCAATAAAAGGGGACCGAAGCAATGGCAAAATGGAACAAAGACAAAAAAGTGCTCGATCACGAGCATACGAATTTCTGGAAGTTCGATCTCAAGGAGGTTCCGGAGCCGAACCTTCAGAAGGATGTCTTTCCCTACGATGAGGTCTGTCGGATCGATTTTGACCATAGGATCATTTCGATCAATCCCGCGGAGGAGATGTTCATTACCGACACGACTTTTCGGGACGGACAGCAGGCGCGGCCGCCCTATACCGTCCAGCAGATCGTGGATCTCTACACATTGATGAGCCGCCTGGGCGGACCCAACGGCGTCATCCGTCAGTCCGAATTCTTCCTTTACAGCGCCAAGGATCGGGAGGCGGTGGAGAAGTGCCAGTCCCTCGGACTGTGCTATCCGGAGATCACCGGCTGGATCAGGGCCAGCGCCGAAGACGTTCCGCTGGTCAAAGCGGCGGGGTTGAAGGAAACCGGGATTCTCACTTCCGTCTCCGACTACCATATCTTTCTGAAGCTGGGCATGACGCGCCGGAAGGCCTTGGAGGAGTATCTGGCTGTCGTCCGTTCCATCCTCGCCGAGGGGATCATCCCCCGCTGTCATTTCGAAGATATCACACGGGGAGACATCTACGGTTTCTGTATTCCCTTCGCCATCGAACTGATGAGGCTCAGAGAGGAAAGCGGCATCGATATCAAGATCAGGCTCTGCGATACCATGGGATACGGCGTGACGTACCCCGGCGCGGCCCTGCCGCGCAGCGTGGACAAGCTCGTCCGGGCCTTTATCGAGGATGCGGGGGTCCCCGGTCCTCTTTTGGAATGGCACGGCCATAACGATTTTCACAAGGCCCTGATCAACGCGACCACCGCCTGGCTCTATGGCTGCAGCGCCGCCAACACGACGCTGCTGGGTCTTGGTGAAAGGACGGGAAATCCCCCTCTGGAAGGGCTGATCATCGAGTACATCAGCCTCCACGGCGCTTCAAACGGGATCGATACGACCGTCATCACCGATATCGCCCGCTATTTTGAAAAGGAAATCGGGTTCCGGATACCGCCGAATTTGCCTTTTGTGGGGGCCGATTTCAACGTGACAAGGGCCGGGGTCCATGTAGACGGCCTGATCAAATGTGAAGAAATCTACAACATCTTCGACACGACTAAACTTCTGAAGCGGCCGATTATCCCGATGATCACCGACAAGTCGGGCAAGGCGGGAATCGCCTTCTGGGTCAACGCTCATCTCGGGCTCACCGAGGATGCAGCAATCGACAAGCGTCATCCCGGCGTCTCCCGGATCAATAAGTGGATTGCCGAGCAGTATGAAGGGGGACGGATGACCAGTATATCGAACGAAGAAATGGAAAAACGGGTGAGAAAATATCTCCCCGAACTCTTCATGTCCGATCTGGATAAGATCAAGTTCATGGCGGCACAAGCGGCCGTGTCGGTCGTAAAAAAGATCATCGACCATCCGGATATGAAGCCGATGAAACCGGAGCTTCAGGAGCCGGTGATGCAGCAGTTCATCGAGGAGAATCCTTCCATCCAGTTCGCTTATGTCGTGGACATGAACGGACGTAAAACGACCCGGAACATCACCAATATCGCCGACCGGGCCAAGTACGAAAATTATGGTATCGGCACGGACCAGTCGGACCGCGAGTGGTTTATCAAACCGCTCCAGTCCGGGAAGATCCATGTGACCGAATTTTATATCTCCAAGATGACCGGTGCGCTCTGCATCACCGTTTCCGCCCCGGTCATGGACGAGAGGGACGAGATGGTCGGGATCTTTGGCGTCGATATCAAGTTCGAGGACTGGGTCAAACGCGCGGAGGATATCGCCGAAGCGACCCAGATCGCCCTCAAGGGGGAGTACGAGGCAAAATCGCGATCGGACCGCTGGCTGTAAGGCCTGTCTATTCCCCGTCGATCAGCCATTGATCGTACGGACGATCCTTGGCCCTGGCCGCATAGGGTGATAGCTCCAGAATAAACCGCGAGGGGCTCACGGGAAGATTGCCCATGCCCCGCGCATAATCTGTTAACGGATAACAGAGATAGAGGTGGTCCTTGGCACGGGTGGCCGCCACGTAGAAAAGACGGCGTTCCTCCTCCTCTCCTCCGGGTTCTTTCAGGGCGCGGGAGAGCGGCATCATCCCTTCGCTGCACCAGACCATGAACACCGTCGTCCATTCCAGTCCCTTCGCCTGGTGAATGGAAGAAAGCACGACACGGTCTGCGAAAATCTCTTCCGGACGGCTCTCCTCCGTTATCCCTGTCAGAAGCGCCAATTCGCTCAAGAAGCCGTCGAGTGTAGAAAAACGGGAGGAAAAGTTTGCCAGCTGGAGGAGGTCCTCCTCCCGCGAGGCGGCATCGGCATACCTTTCCCGGAGAAGATCGAGATATCCGTTTCTCAAAATGATGTCGATGAGCTGCGGCGGAGCGGCGGCGCCGGCATCTTGCAGGGTGCGGAAGGTCTCCTGGAACCTGCCGAGACCAGGAACGGCGCCCTTTGTGGAACATTGTTTGAAACCTGTTGTCAGGACTGCCGCATGGGGATCGGAAAGGGTGGAAACATAGCGCCAGACCTTTTCTGCCGTGGCCTTGCCGATCTTTGCGTAAAGCCCCAGAACCCGTTTCCAGGCAAGCTCATCCCGGGGATTGACGAGAATCCGCAGATACCCCGTCACGTCCTTGATATGGGCCTGCTCAAAGAAACGAATCCCGGATCGGATCTCGAAAGGGATCCCCCGACGGGTCAGCTCCATCTGGATCTCCATGGAGTGATAATGGGCGCGGTAGAGAACGGCCATCTCCCCGAGGAGGATGCCGCTGCGCTGGAGTTCTAAGATCCGCTGGGCGACGAAATCGGCCTGCTGCAGGACGTTTCTGGCCGGAATAAGGACGGGACGCAGCCCGCGTTCCCGGACCGCCCGGAGGGTTTTCTGAAACTGATTCTCGTTATTGGTGATACTGAGGTTGGCAAGGTGAAGGATTTCCGGGGTGCTTCGGTAGTTCGTCTCCAGCTTGAATATCCGGCAGTCGGGGTAACGGTCGGGGAAGCGCATGATGTTTTCGTAATTCGCCCCCCGAAAAGAATAGATGCTCTGGGAGTCGTCGCCCACCACCATCAGGTTACGGTGTCCGGAGGCAAGCAGATCCATGATTTCCGCCTGGAGCCGGTTCGTATCCTGATACTCGTCAACGAGAACCTGGAGAAAACGTCCGGCGTAGGCCTCCCGTACATCTGGAAACTTGAGGAGGAGCTCCCGCCAATTGAAGAGGAGATCATCAAAGTCCATCATATTGAGCTCCTTCTTTCTGATGCGGTAGCGGGTGGCAACAGCGGCAATCTCCTCCGCGCGGTGTGAAAAGAAGGGGTATCGCGAGGCGATCACATCGAAGAGTGGGGTCTCTGTATTGACGGCCAAACTGATCATATCCCCGATGACATCCCCCCGGGGGAATTTTTCCACCTTTGCATCGATGCCGGTCTCTGCTATGCATGTATTTATCAACTGTCGTGCGTCTTCACTGTCCAGGATCGAAAAATTTCGCGCATAATCCAAACGATGGGAATGGGCCCGGAGCGTGAGGTGGGCGCAGTGGTGAAAGGTTCCGCCCCACAGCCCGCCGATCTGTCTGCCGATCAGGTCCTCTACCCTTGTCAGCATCGACCGGGCGGCCTTGTTCGTAAACGTGGCAAGGAGAATACGTTCGGGCGACACGCCGCTTTCCATGAGACGGGCGACCCTGTAAGTCAGCGTCCGCGTCTTCCCGCTGCCTGCGCCGGCGATGACCAGAAGTGGGCCCCTTTCTTCCATGACCACACGGAGTTGTTCCGGGTTCAGCTCATTTTCATAATCGATCATTGACTTTTACCGTGGTATAATACATGAGTCCTCTGGGGTCGGGAGGGACTATAGGGTAAAATTCCCGACCGGTCAAGTACACTGGAAATAACGATGGAAGAGCAAAAAATAGGACCGGTCCGTTTTCTTCCCGGCGAAAACAGGGGACGCTATCCTTACTGCAATTCCATCTATGTCGAGGGGGCGGGCATCCTCATCGATCCCGCCTCCGATCGGGAAAGACTCATCCGGCTTCGAGCCGAGCAGGAGGTGAAGATGGTCTGGCTCAGCCACTGGCACGAGGACCACTTCATGCACCTGGACCTCTTCGACGACCTTCCCCTCTGGGTATCTCCCCTGGATGCGCCGCCGCTGGCCGATCTCTCAACCTTCCTCGAATGGTACGGATTCTCCGAAGAGGAACAGGATTTCTGGAGACCTGTCCTCTCAGATCAGTTTCATTACCGCCCAAGGCAACCCGCGGGTCATCTCATCGGCGGTGAAACGATCAACCTCGGTTCACTCTCGATAGATGTCATCGCCACCCCCGGTCACACCCCCGGGCATCTGGCCTTTTTCTTCCAGGAGACCTCCCTCCTGTTTGCGGGTGATTATGACCTTACCCCTTTCGGACCCTGGTATGGCGATCTTTTTTCAAGTATCGAACAGACGCGCGCATCCATCGATCTCCTTCGGAGGATACCTGCCAGGACCGTTATGACCGGCCATGAAACCGGCATCTTCGTTCAGCCTTCGAAAGCACTCTGGGAGCGGTTTGGCGAGGTCATAATGGAAAGGGAAGCGAAGCTCCTTGACGTACTGGAAAAACCGTCTACTCTGGAAGCAATAGTCGAATCATGGATCATCTATGGGAAACCGAGAGAGCCGAAAGAGTTCTTTGCCTTCGGGGAGCGGGCCCTTATGAAAAAGCATCTGGAAGATCTTGAATCACGCGGGATTGTCGTCAAGGAAAACGACCGCTATCGTAAAAAACACCTTCCTCAGACTTGACGGCTTCGTAAGAAGGTTGCAGGCAAGGCGCGCGCGGGGACGGATTTAAAATCCGTCCCCATTCATGCGGCGTACTGTTGCGTACGCCGCAATGACGAAGGGTGAAGCGCAACGCAGCATCCGGCTTTTTTACGAAGCCGTCAGGGAGTAAAGCCGATCTCCCTGGCAAACTCGAACTGCCTTGGCCATGGGAGTCCCGGATGGGCGCGATCAAAGGGCTCGGCGCCGATCTGCCGGAGGGAGGCCTCATCAACGCTCAGAGGATGATTGCCGCTGATAAACCCGTAATCGGTTGCAATCACTTGGTGCTTTCCTTCAAGACAGTCGCATTCCGCGGTGATATTCAAAAGGGCGTTGATGATCAAAGACCGCCCGCCGATCTCCTTCCAGAGCGCCGCAGCCGTTTCCACAAGCCTCTCTTGAAAAATCTTCACATCCGTCCCCCAGATGATCTTCAGGGCCATCTGCGGGCAGAAGGCAATGCACTGGGAACACCCAATGCAGGTCTTTAAGTCGTAAACCGGTTCGGCCTCCAGTGGAAGGACAGCAGCCCCCGTCGGGCAGACCTCGGCGCAAACCCCACATCGGGTGCATTTCCTCTTTCTCAGGCGGGGATGGGCATCCGCGTGCATTCGCTGCTTCTGCGCGCGGGAGGCGAACCCCATCGAGATATTCTTGATCGCGCCGCCGAACGCCGCTTCAATATGCCCTTTGAAGTGAGAAAAGATCACGAACCCGTTCGCCTTCCGGATAATCCCTGCCACCTGAACCATCGAAAAGTGCCGATAACCGGAAGGGATCTCCAGGACGTCGCGGCCGTCCATACCGTCACCGATCAGGACGGGGCAGCCGAGAGTGGTCTCCGTGAAGCCGTGGTCCGCTGCCGTCTTCAGACTTTCCTCACCGGTCCGGCGACCGCCTGAATACAGGACGGTGGTATCGAAGACAAAGGGTTTGATCCCGGATTCCCGAAGCCACCGGACGATCTCTCGGGTATAGAGGGGAGACAGATAACTCTCATTCCCCCTTTCTCCCCAGTGGATCTTGATTCCCACCGTGTCCCCGGGCGGAAAGGGGTTGATCATGCCATCCAGCAGACGGCGCAGCGTTTCGGGGCTGTGACCGGAAACATGGAGGATATCGGACACCGGCAACCTCATTGGCACGTTTTTTTAGTCGGCTCTTTTTTCAATCTGTTTAATCAGATCGTTAAAGAGAAATTGATGGCAGGATAAAAAGGCATACCAGTACACCTTTCCAAAAACATCCCGCGGCTGATAATGGGCGACAATAGAAAGTCTTCTTCTGGAACCCTCATCATCGATCTTAAATTCGAGCCACCCCTTTCCCGGCAATTTCATCTCTGCGCGGAGCAGAAGGCGGGCATCTTTTTGCAGATCCTCGACACGCCAGTAATCGATGACGTCATTGATCCTCAAATGGGTCTGGCTTTTTCTCCCCCTTGTTGTCCCGACCCCCATCAGGATATTGTCGATCACCCCGCGTAGACGCCATATCCAGTTATTTGAAAACCAGCCGCCTTTTCCGCCGATCATACAGATACATTTAAAAAGCGAAGAGGCCTCTTTGGGGGTATACAGTGAATACATACTCGTATACCGGGTACCGCCTTTGAACTCGGCCAGCTTCAGCGCCAATTCATGGGCCGGCGGATAGGCGTCCGACCAGCGGGTATAAATCCTGTCCTGTTCTTCCCTGTTCATTGCCCGGATGATGGCTTCTTTATAGCTCAATGGTTCAAACGGTAAATATCTCCGAATGGCATCATTCTGGCAGATCACTTCATTTTTCAGTCCTTCCATCAGGGAGCGGGTGATGGGCGCCGGGATGGGGGTGATGAGCCCCCCTATGTAAGAATATAAAGGCAGAAAGGAAAAGAAGGGGATAAAAAGCCGCCTCTTGTTCAGCAGATGGGCGCGGGTCTTTAACATTTCACAATAACTCAGGATGTCCTTTCCTCCGATGTCGAATGATTTTCCGGCGGTTTGAGGAACTTCCAATACCCCCACCAGATATTTGATCACATCGCGGATGCCTATGGGCTGGCATCTTGTCGTTGCCCAGCGCGGGATCAGAATGACAGGAAGTCTTTTCACCAGGTGCTGTATAATTTCATAGGAGGCGCTCCCGGAGCCGATGATGATGGCCGCCCGCAAAACCGTGACCGGCGCCTTCCCCTTTTTCAGCTCTTCGGCCACCTGTATCCGACTTTGCAGGTGGGGCGACAGCTTTGATTGTGTGTCGCCAAGACCTCCGAGGTAAATGATCCGTTTGATCCGATTCTCTTCCGCGGCTATGCGGAAATTGACAGCCGCCCGGATGTCCGCCGCTACGAAATCTTTGTGCCCCAATAGCAGGGAATGGATCAGGTAATAGGCTGTGTCGATGCCCTCGAGTGCGATTCTCAAGCGATCTAAATCGAGGGCGTCCGCAGCGACAACCTCGACATCGGACCATAACTCCCGATATGCCGGAGAAGGAGCCCTGACCATAACCCTGAGCTTGTATCCCCTGGCCAACAGTTCGGGAACCAACCGTCCGCCGATATAGCCGGAGGCGCCGGTGACTAAAATTTTTCCCATTTCTGCCAACGGCCGGGATGGCAGATCGTGGCAGAAGAGGGGATTTTCTTCCGATGATTCAAAATGTGCATGTCTGCCAAATGGTGCGACCGCCATACGGTTCCTTTTTTGATAACGCTGACAACGTCCTGGAGCTCCCCCCCGCAATACGGGGCTTCACGTTTATCTATCGTTCCATCTTAGTCGAAAAGCAAGAAATAACTCATCGACAGTGCAAATGCATACCTGTTTCCAAGCACCTGCCGTCATGTTCGTTCCATCCTGGTGGCCCATTTTTCTGCGGCCTTTTTTCTTGACATACAGGCAGCCGTCCATTATTCTCACCGGAAAAAATGAATCGTTATATGAATGTATCGAGGGAAAACCCCATGCCTGAAAGACTCATCAAGGTTGTTTTAACGACCCCGCTCGACGAGCAAAATGTACAGAAAATTAAGACGGTAAGCAAGGGAATCTCTGTTGATCAGGCTTCGAGCTTGATCGTTGCGGAACGCAAAGGGAACCACTCGGCAAAAGAGAAGCTGGATCTTCTCCTGCAGGAAGCTGAGATCCTTTACGGATATATCCACCACTTTCCCGGAGATCTTCAGAAGAGGGTCCCCGCTTTGAAATGGATTCAATCCATGACGGCCGGCATAGACAGGTTGCCGGAAGAGATCATGAAAAGCCCGATATACGTGACAAATACCAGCGGAATCCATGGCACATCGATAGGCGAGGTGGTTATGGAGATGATGCTGATGTTTATCAAAGACGCCCCCGCATGTTTCCAGATGAAACGAAACAGGGAATGGAAACGTTACAAGCAGAGGCTTCTCAGAGATCAGACCGCGGGGATTATAGGACTTGGGAGGATCGGAAGGGAAATTGCCCGCCTCTGCAAGGCTTTTGATATGAAGGTGATCGGAATCCGTAAATCCGCCGGACCGGAACCCCCATTCCCGCAAGTGGATCGTGTCTATCTCAAGGAACAACTGCCGGAACTGCTGTCGGCAAGCGATTTTGTCATTTTGGCGCTTCCGCTGACGAAAGAAACGAGAGGCATGATCGGGGAGAAGGAGTTGCAGGGTATGAAGCCGGGCGCCTATCTGATCAATGTCGCCCGGGGCGCCATCGTTGATGAAGAGGCTTTGGTTCGTGCACTCGAGGAAAGATGGATTGCCGGCGCGGGGCTTGATGTTTTCGTCAAGGAACCCCTGCCTCCGGAAAGCAAATTTTATGAACTGCCGAACGTGATTTTCAGTCCCCACATATCCGGGGATATGCCGGATTATGAATGGCGCGCCACCGATATTTTTTGTGAAAACCTCAGAAGGTATCTGATCGGCGAACCGTTTCTGCACGAAGTGGACAAGGATAAAGGATATTAAAAGGAAAATGAATGGACAATAGCGGAAAGCCTCGAGTGGTCGTGATCGGCGCCGGTTTCGGCGGCCTGTGGGCCGTGCGGACGTTGGCGAAAAAGCCTTGCGACATCATGGTCATCGATCGGAACAACTACCACACCTTTCTCGCCCTTCTCTATCAAGTGGCTGCAGCCGAACTGGAAGCGGAAGACATCGCCTATCCCGTCCGCAGCATTTTTAGAAACCTCCCGACAGTCGATTTTGCTTTGGCCCATGCCGGGCGCATCGATGTCGAAAAACGGATGGTGGAAACGGACAATCAAGTTTTTCCTTACGACTATCTGATTCTGGCCACAGGGAGTGTATCCCATACCTTCGGAATACAGGGAGTCGGGGATCACGCCTTTTTCTTGAAGACCCTTGAAGAGGGCGTTGCCTTGAAAAACCACATCATCTGCTGTTTCGAAAGGGCTGCCCGGCAGACGGATGAGACCGGAGATGTCGGCCTTCTCACATTCGTCATCGTGGGCGGCGGCGCTACGGGGGTCGAGTACGCCGGCGCCCTGAGCGAACTGATTCACGGTCCCATGGTGAACGACTATCGGAACGTCGATTTCCGGTCCGTTCGGATCATCCTCCTGGAGGGTACGGACAGGCTGGTCGGCGGCATGCCGGTGTCTATCCGCTCTTACACACTCGAGAGGCTCGGTAAGATGGGCGTTGAAGTGCGTTTAAAGACGAAGGTCGTGGAGGTCACTCCGGAATCGGTCGTCCTCGACGGTGAAGAGACCATTTCAACGCGGACCGTCGTCTGGACTGCCGGTGTACGGGGGGAACCTCTGGCATCCCTCTCGGGCATACCCACCGGCAGCGACGGGCGGGTGTCCGTTCTACCCACCCTCCAAATACCCGCTCACCCGGAAATCTACGTGGTCGGTGATCTCGCCCGCATCGAGGCAGACGGAGACCCACTGCCGATGGTGGCCCAGGTTGCGATACAGTCGGCTGTCGCCGCTGCACAGAACATCGGGCGTCAGATAGCCAGGCTAGACCCCCTCCCCTTCCGTTATCGCGACCGGGGTTCGATGATCACGATCGGCCGCAACACGGCAGGTGTGGCCATCGGCTCCCGAACGTATACCGGCTTCTTCGCCTGGCTCCTCTGGCTGATCATCCACCTTTTCAACCTGATCGGTTTCCGCAACCGGATCATGGTTCTCATCAATTGGGCGTGGGATTATCTGCTCTACGAACGGGCCGTCCGTTTCGTCTTTCCTTCGGAAATCTCCTCTTTTGCAAAATCGTCATCGTGCGCCGGCAAAACCGCGTACACTGCCGACAGGGAAATGGAATAATCGAGAACACCGACCCGCAAAGCACGCATTGCAGTCGGTGATCTTCATACGATCCTTAGGATCTGACCATCACCAGCATCATCTTGAATCGCTTCACTGCCTTCAGAGCGTGCGGTTTGCCTCCGGGCATAATGATCATCTCACCTTCCTTCAGACGATATGGCTCACCGGATATAGAAATCTCGGCTTCGCCATCGAGTATATGCACCAAGGCATCAAAAGGCGCCGTATGCTCGCTCAATCCCTGATCTTGGTCAAAAGCGAATATGGTCACCGTCCCCGACGTTTTCTTGATGATCTCCTTACTGACAATCGAACCATCCTGATATGCGATCATCTCCTTTACCTTTGATACCGACTCTGTCATATTCCCGTCCTCTATGTAATGAAATCTTTGCTTGTACTTCTCCTTATATGCGACACATCGTCATTCAAAAAGATCGCCGCGTTGTTATTATCATATTCAAATTTTTATGCAATGTATAAATGACCTGTGATGTTCCGGGAGGACCTGAAACCTTCCCGAGGTTGAACGCGGGGAATCAACGGGAAAGGAAGTAAGAGGGGTCTCGGATGCCCGCCCGACAAAGCCGCGGATCGACTTCATGACGGCGTCGGTTGTCTTATCCCGTGTATTCATCATTACAACAAACCGATAGAGTTCCCCTTTCCCATCCGCGATATAACCAGCCCGCGATCTGATGCCGTCAAGCGCTCCCGTCTTATAGAATTCCGTTCCCTCCTGCCGCAACAGATGATGGTACGATTCAAATTCATTAAGAACTTTCAGCATGTCGTAGGCCGTAAGTTCGTTTTTTCTCGATATCCCGGAACCTTCAGCTACTGAAATAGTATCCGTTTTCAGCACCTCTCTTGCGTATATCAAGGCGGCTGCGACCCCTTTATCCAGACTTCCGGGAGCGCCGTAGGCCTTTGCACCGCTGGCAACCAGAAGCTGGTTGGCTACGAAGTTGTTGGAAAATTCCAGAAGTTTTCCTATCGCCTGTTTTACCGGAAAGGGAGAAGTATATGTAAAAAGCAGCCGGTCGACATGCGACTGCACACGGCCGAGCCTGATCTCCCCCTGTGATTTTATTCCAGCGTGGGTCAGGAAATATTTAAACAGATGTCCTGCATAGAGTGTGGCTTCATTTGTTTGGTGCGACAGGATAATCCGGCCGCTCACCAACGAAGATGCCCTGATTCTTTTCTCGACAAAGGGCAAAAGGGGGGTTTGCGCTTCGTCGCTTACATAAGCGTTGTTTAGCTGTCTGAAGGAGACCGTATTGAAGTTGACGCATAAAGCGCCATTAGACGCGTCGTAGGGCTGATACGATGGCGTCGTTCCGGGGACGCGAACCTGCTGCGCGTTAAAAAATGAATCATCCAGGATAAGATCGTTGAAGCTGCCGATCTTCAAGGAAAGAGCGGCCGCCGTCTCGCGCAGCGTCTCGGAGAGCAGGAGGGGATCTCCATATCCTTTGATTTTGAGGTTGTCGTCCCGATCCAGATAGAATTCCGTGATGAACCGGTATTCCGGACCCAAATAGTGCAGAGCGACCAGGGAAGTGAAAATTTTTAAAGCCGAGGCCGGGATCAGTTTTGTACCGGCATTTTTCTCCAATAAAACCTTGCCGCGGGGGGATGCCACCAGAACAGTGTCTTTCCCCCCTATTAGATGCTGCACATCTTTCAGTGACGCGGGGTGCAGATCTGTTGCTCCTAATAGAAAAAGGCACAAAAGAAATGCCGTATGCCGTCCCGTGTAATGAGATAAGGATGTTGGTCTGGATTCGAGGCGCATGCCCCGTAATGTAGCGCCGGGAAAAAAGGCGGGCAATCTAAAATTTCCTTTTCTTATCAATTTACTGGCCAGCTAAGATTCCTCTGTGTAAAAGAATAGTATCGAGTCCTTGTTCAAACACAGAAAGTTGCCTTTATAAATAACCGTATCGTCGGTTGACCTCACTTCTACTCCGGTAATATTTACAAATTTTTTGTCATAATTGATCACGTCGGAAATTCTACCATTATAATTATCATACGCAACGACTTCACCTGTAATTTTGTAATCTTGTTTTAATATAATTGTCGTTTTTATTTTTTTGCATTCAGGGGCGATTGCTTTCATATGCTCTCCTTTTCTCAGTGAGTTTTCCAGGGTATTTAGATATGTTCACAACAAAACGCATTCATCGCACAATTCTCCTTGTCTTGATCAATTTCGAGAATTCTGGTGCCTGGGGCGGGAATCGAACCCGCACAGCCTCAAGGACCGAGGGATTTTAAGTCAAATACACGGCTTAAAGTCCCCGGTCTCTGTCGCCCGTGGATACAGGGTAAGCCGTGATTTGTCAAGGGAAGATGAGATTTTTCATGTTGGCAGCAGTTGGCTTGAATTCGGTCCAATTTGTTCGTGACGGGCACATTTTTAGGCACATAAGATTTTTTTGCAGACACGTCTATCTCCCTACTTTGCTGCCCCTCCTCTTCCCCTTCCCTTCCCCTTGCCGCCATACCGATCTCTTGTCCTGTGCCATCCTCGTGAGCCGTGGTGCTGTTGCTGTATCCTTCATAGAGCTGCTCTGCCAATGACCGGGTTCTTTCCGTAATTGTTGATCCGGTCCACCTTTGCGGCTATTACTCGCTGCCTGAGAGCCTCGGCGTCATCTTCTTTCACCTTATGAGACGGTGTAGCCGTGCGGCGGGCGGCGGCGAGCTGTCCCTCCAGCATGGATATCCTTTCCTGAGCGATTGCAGCGCAGCGGAGTGGGCGGCACAGTTCGGACAAGGGGCGGGTGTTGCGATCACGGGTGCGGGTGTTGCGGACTGGGTGTTGCGGCAGTCAGGGGATTGCGCCCTTTTCGGCAGGGGTGTTGCTGGTGCTCCTGCTGCTGCCTTTTTCCGTGTGCGGTACTCTCGGAAATATGCGGCACTTTCCTCTGGCGTTCGCTTTTTCATCCCTGTGCGCCCTCCGTGGGCGGCGTACCGCGTGAACAAAACTTCCGAATGATGATGTTCACGGGCGGCTTGACATCAATTTCGTGGCGCTCCGTGAAGCGTCCGGTTAATTTGTAAGCCATTTCCAGCCCTTTCGCCTTTGCCTGAAGGTCAGGAACCTCTATGAAATCCTTGCTCATACTTCCGGCGTCCTGAAGGTCGGAGCCTGATCCGGGGACGATGATAGTCGCGCTGATGATCTTTGTACCCAAGATAAGATCGCGATGTTGCTGAGCAAAGAAAGCGTCATCCATTCCGATCTTTTCCATCTCGGCTATGAGCGTGTTCTGTACGATAGGGTTACGAAGGGTCTGTGATACTTGTTGAGCGGCGGTCTTTGGCGAAAAACCTGCTGCGATTCCAGCCTCTTGATTCGTTTTCCCAGCCAGAATATCCTTGATAATCTTTTTCCGGCGCATTTTTACAACGGCGCGGTTTTTGTTGGCTTGCTTTCGGGGTTGGACACCGCCACTGCGTTTTGGTTTGGGTTGTGTTGGGTCTGGGGTGGTGTTGGAGCTGGGTGATTGTTCTATCATATTCGTAACCTCCGCTGGGGCATCATTATACCATAACAACTACCGATGTCAAACCCATTGAGATCCTTCGGGGAACTACAATGAGGATGCGCCGAAAGTCCGGCAGGAGGGGACGACATCAGTGGACCAGGGGTGAACCGCTCCGCCTATTTCGTCCTGCTGGTGCAGGCAAGCCTGTAAAGCCCTGCTCGGAAAGCGTAATCATTATCTGCACTCCCCAAGGGGTAACAATCGGTTTGTTCCCCTTCCGTTCTTTCGGGACATTGGTTATGAGGTACGGATTCCATGTGTACCCCAGCGCCTCCGCCACATCCTTTGGCACCCACCACGGCTCCCCTGCTCGTCAGTGACAACCCTGACATCTCCTCTATCCGGTGGGTCTGACATGGGAAAGCACTATCATTTCGTGCACTCCTGAAGGGGCAGGAACCGATCCCACCCCCTCCATTCGAGAGGAACGTGGTTGACGCTATTTTCGACGATGTTTCAGGGATTAGGTTAGGTTTCGCCATGAGTGGCGAAAATCCAAACGCCCTCAGATAATCGCCAGTCACCTTTACCCGATCAGACTGTTTTCGTCACTTCATCATTCGCCTGAGATGAGAATACCTTGTTATAGAAATCGTTGAGGTACGTTCCATCCTCTGTCTTCCACATGATCCAACCATTGGCTGTTCCTCGCTGACTTCCGGACTTTTGGATGCAGTAGACTGCTGCGGCACTCAATGACATGATCTTGCCGTCAACCTCGACTCCATCTTTGTGAAGCGTCCCCTTCCACTGTTTTTTCGGCTTGCCTCGTGGTCCATAGTCGAGGAGAACTGTTTGTCCCTCTCCGATCAGACCAGCCTGCATGACCTCTTGATAGGGCTGTGAAAGGCGATTCATTAGAGTGGAAAGGGGCACACCTATCGCTGATTGCGTCGTAAGTGTGGGGATGTTCTCGTCTGGTATTGAGTAGAAAATGGATTTACCATCAAGTGATTGGTACTTTTCGATCAACCATATTTTTACGGGGAACTTCAACGTCTTTACCCAAGATTGTAGATCGGGAGGGATGCCATCTATGGGAATGGCAATCGTTGGCGGCTTTGAAATAATCGCCTGAAGTTTTCCATGTATTTCAAGCTGAGGGATGTCCAGATCGGCAAACACGTCTGCTGCTGCTTTCTCCTTCCTGACCATTTCGAGACATATCTTCAGTAGTGAATCTCTTGTATTCTGGGAGTCTGTCGCTGCCAGTTGTTTTGATACTTGAGGTGCTATGTGTTGCCATGTGCCATGAGTGGACAACTCTGCCTCGACCAAAAACCACTCTTCGGATTCTACGTTGATGACAAACCCGTCCGGGATAGTGCCGGTGCCTCCGAGTGTAGTGATCTTTGATTTGGGCAGGAACAGGATGCTGGAGCCGAAGAGATACTCAGCGTAATCTTTTACCACGTTTTCAATCTCGTTCTCGTCCGAGAAAGGGGTACGAAAGTATTTGTCTGATCCGTGTACGATCATTTTATGTCTCCTTCAGCCACCTTCTGCTATGCGACAGCCCGTTGCTGATAAAGGTACTTCTGGAAGCCAGAGAACACCTTGCCAATCTCCTCCGGTCGTCCCAGGTCAGCCACGGCATCGGCAATCGAATCGTGATATTTCAGATGCAGCAGCGGGTTAAGTTTGCTCTGGTCGAGTTCTTCCACACCGACACTGACATAGTGGTATAAAACGAAATCGAGGAAAACCTGCTGCTTGCTGTTAAAGTGAGTGCTGATAATCACTTTTGCTTTAGTAGCACGTTCTTCGCGGGTGAGCGGCGGCATGGCATAGGCGATGTGTGCCAGCACGTCAAACATGTCGCTCTTCTCCGCGTCGATGATCTTCTGCATTTCGGCAAGTTGATCCCTACCGAAACCCTTCTCGGCAAGTCCCTCCAGTAACTTCTTGCGTGTATCCGGCACACTCCACAAGGCACGGAGTTCCTCTTCGTCCTTGAAAAACTCCGGCAGTTTGCCAAAGAGCATCTCCATGAACTGCTGAGCCGACATGGGTGTACCATCAGGATGCCAGAAGGTAGTGCAAATCATGTGCTGAATGTTCCGTTCCTTGCCGTCGGCGAGTTTTACCTTAGCCTTTTTTTTGCACACACAGGGGCGTTTACCGCATTTCGGGCAAGGCTCTTTCGGGCATTCACAAGGTTGCTTGCCACAAAACAGACAGGGCGGTAGGGGTTCCCTGATGCACCGGCAGGGGTAACAGCCGCATCTCTCGCATGGCTCCTCACCCAACGGCGTCCCGTCCCATTCCGGATCGCTGAAATGGTGATGCGCCTTCACAAAGTCGTAGATCGTAAAGTAGTCCTTACCGTCGTAAAGCCGTGTCCCCCGCCCTATGATCTGCTTGAACTCAATGATGGAGTTAATTGGACGCATGAGGACGATGTTGCGGATATTGCGAGCGTCCACGCCGGTAGCGAGTTTCTGCGATGTGGTCAGGATTGTTGGGATGGTCTTCTCGTTGTCCTGAAAGGCTCGCAAGTGCTGGTCGCCAACTTTTCCGTCGTTGGCTGTGACTCGCTGGCAGTAGTTCGGGTCAGTGCTGGTCTTCATCTGGTTGATGAGGTCGCGCACAGCCAGCGCATGAATCTGCGTGGCACAGAACACCAGAGTCTTCTCTCTCTGGTCGATCTGCGACATGAAGATTTCGACCCGTTTCTTCTCACGCTCCCTGATCTCGATGATCTTGTTGAAATCTTCTTCCTCGTACCGCTTACCCACCTCGATCTCACCTTCGACCACCGTGTCGTCGGGCGTATAGACATACTCGTCGAGCGTCGTGGAAATCTGTTTCACCTTGAAGGGAGTCAGGAAGCCGTCGTTGATGCCTTCCTTGAGCGAGTAGATGTAGACCGGCTCACCGAAATAGGCGTAGGTGTCCACGTTATCCTTGCGCTTGGGAGTGGCAGTCATACCCATCTGCACGGCGGGGGCGAAGTAGTCCAGAATGCCGCGCCAGTTGCTTTCATCGTTTGCGCCGCCGCGATGGCACTCGTCGATGACGATAAAGTCGAAAAAGTCGGGTGGGTATTCGCCGAAATAGGGTGAGGGCTCGCCGTCTTTTGGCGGACCACTCATAAAGGTCTGGAAGATGGTAAAGAAGATGCTGCCGTTTGTAGGCACTCTACCTCTTTGCTTAATGGAATCCGGCTCGATCCGCACCATCGCATCCTCTGGGAAGGCTGAGAAGGCGTTGTAGGCTTGATTGGCGAGGATATTGCGGTCAGCGAGAAAGAGGATACGCGGACGGCGCGACGGCTCACGGCTCAGGTTCCAGCGGCTGTGAAACAGTTTCCACGCAATCTGGAAAGCAATAAAGGTTTTACCCGTGCCGGTAGCGAGGGTGAGTAGAATCTTTGGACGATTCTCAGCAATCGACTCCATCACCCGCTCGACAGCGATGTCCTGATAGTAGCGGCTGGGATGCGAACCACCCTTGTCTTCAAAAGGTATGGCGGCGAATCGGTCACGCCACGCATTCTTTTCAGCAAAGGTCAGATTCCAGAGTTCGTCCGGTGTAGGGTAGCACGAAAACTCGCCTTCCTTGCCAGTCCCCATGTCGATGCCATAGATACCCTGTCCATTGGTGGCATAGGCGAAGCGCACGGCTATCTTTTCTGCGTAGTCCTTGACCTGCCCCACACCTTCAGTCAGCGGTTTCTCCCACGCCTTTGCCTCGATCACAGCCAGTTTGTGGTTGCGATAGACCAGAACATAGTCAGCGATGAGAGGCTTCCCTCGCCGACCGAGTCCTTCGATACGACCCGGCGTGATGGGATATTCGCGGAGGATCTTGCTGCCCTCGACGACTCCCCAGCCAGCCACTTTCAGGGCGGGGTCAATATGCTCGGCTCTGGTTTCGGCTTCGTTCATTGGCGGTCCTATAGATTGCCGGTAAATGCTTGGTCGAGAAGTGACTTTTTCAATGCCTCCAGTGCGGTCAGTTTCTGCTGGTAAATGGATGCGAGGCGTTGGGTTTCGGCGCGTAGCCAATCAAGTTGTTCGACGATCCGCTGCTGTTCGGGTAGTGGAGGTACTGCAATCTCAATACTTTGGATGTCTTTCTTGTTTATTGACGCAAAGACGGCACCTTCACTACCGATGATTTCTTTCTGCTTCGATAGCAAAAAGTAGAAAAGAAAGTTCTTGTCTGAATCCTTTCCGCTGCGAATTGCTGACAAGCCACGACCAATGCAGGATTTTTGAGTAGCAAAGTTGACCGGACCAACTGGCGCTCGCACGGACATCAGTACGTCACCTTCCAAAGCGACTTTGGTAATCTGGCTCGTCCATATTGTCGGTGCGCCTATGAATCTCTCGCCGAACTCCTTCTTCCCTTGATAGAAGGGCAAACCCTTGCCATCGGTGTTGTAAAACTTCCCTTCAGGGGACTGACCTGCGATTACTTCTGCCACATCGCCCAGTGTCTTCTCCCTCCATCCCTCGCCGCGCTGGGTAAAGACAGATTGCAGTTGGCTTTCAAAGAGGGCACGGGCGTTTTGGAGGTTCTTTTCAGCGTTGGCTTTGGCGGTGGCGATGCCGTCAAACGCTTCGTCGAGGGTGCCGATGATCCGTTGCTGTTCGGGGAGCGGGGGAACGGGGATAACAACCTGCCCCAGCTTGCTCCGGCTTATGCGCTTCCTCGTTGTCCCTGTTGTCTCTTCTTCGACAGCCTTGAGATAATCAAGTGACTGAGAGAAAAAGTTGAAGAACTCAGGGATGAGTTGCTTTGGTTTGAAGCGCAAAATCGTACAATCGACAGCGGTAATCATCCGCTCGCCGGTTTCTGGCAAAAGGCAGCTCCGTCCAACCGGATCGGGTAGCCGTGAAATGAGGCAATCGCCCTCGAAGATTTCCGTGCATCTCAGACGCTTGAACGTCGCTTCTGAGATATAACGGGCTTTTTCTCCTCGATCTTTGAAGACACCTTGACCAACGTTACCGGTTTGAATAAGGCGGATACCCTCTGGTGACTGATCTTTGCTTTCAACCCAATCTCCATCTGCGAAGACGTCACAGGAATCAGCAAGCGTCTTTGTCTGCCACCCACTCTTCACAACAGCCCCCTGATGTTCGCCAGCACTTCCGCACTCTCGGCATCCAGCGCAGCGATTTCATCCATGATCGCCTCTGGACTTCGATGCGTTACTTCTTCACTGCCGTTGGGGTTCTTTACCGATAGATCAAAGGTCGTCGGATCGATGGTCTTGGCGTCCACGCTCCAGCTCTTGGGAGAATCAGCAAAGGTCTTCTGTAATTCGATGAACTCGGCAAGATCGTCATCATTGAGCGGATTCGTCTTGCCCATGTTACGTCCGGGGTCAAGCTGGTAATACCAGACCTTCCGGGTGGGTGCGCCTTTCTCGAAGAACAGCACCACGGTCTTGACGCCCGATCCTTGAAACGTGCCGCTGGGGCAGTCGAGCACGGTGTGGAGGTTGCAACTTTCCAGTAGGTGCTTGCGGAGGCTGACGGAGGCGTTGTCGGTGTTGGAGAGGAAGGTGTTCTTGATGACGATGCCAGCGCGACCACCGGCTTTGAGGATTTTGATGTAATGCTGGAGGAAGAGGTAGGCAGTCTCGCCGGTGCGGATGGGGAAGTTCTGCTGCACTTCCTTGCGTTCCTTACCGCCGAAGGGAGGATTAGTCTCGACGATGTCGTACCGGTCTTTTTCCTGAATGTCGGCGAGGTTTTCTGTGAGCGTGTTGGTGTGGATGATGTTCGGCGCATCGATGCCATGCAGAATCATGTTCATAATGCCGATGACGAAGGCGAGGGACTTCTTTTCCTTGCCGTAGAACGTGCGGGTCTGGAGGAAGCGATCCTGCGCGACGGTACGATTGGGATAGGTTTTCTTCAGGTAGTCTAACGTCTCGCAGGGGAAACCCGCCGAGCCGAGCGCACCATCGTAGATGCTTTCGCCGAGTTTCGGTTGCACGACCTGAACAATGGCGCGGACGAGCGGACGAGCGGTGTAATACTCGCCGCCGTTCCTTCCCGCATTACCCATGTTTTTGATTTTGGCTTCGTAGAGGTGGGACAGTTCGTATTTCTCGGTCTGGGAGCGGAAACGCAGTTCGTCGATATGGTCGATGATTTCGCGAAGGTTATACCCACTCTGGATCTTGTTCTTGATCTCCGCGAAGATCTGCCCGATCTTGTATTCGATGGTGTTCGCGCCGGTAGCCTTCTGTGTGAAGCCGTGAAGGTAGGGGAAGAGTTTCAGGTTGACGAAATCACGGAGGTCATCGCCGATCATTGCCTTGTTGTGGTCCAGCTTGCCATCTTTCCCCTTGGGGGCTGCCCATGTCTCCCAGCGGAAGGGTTTGTCGAGGATGAATGTGTAGGTCTTACCCTCAAGTGCCGACTCATCGGCGTGGTCCTGCTCCAGCCCGTCAAGGTATTTCAGGAAGAGGAGCCAAGAAGTCTGCTCCGTATAATCGAGTTCCGTAGTGCATCCCGCTTCTTTCCAGAGGATGTCGTCAATGTTTTTGAATGCTTGTTCAAACATGGGCACCTATTCCTTATGTCTGTTCGCTTGTTTATGGACTTTTATGGAGAATGTTTTTATGGGCATAGCGTACCCTTGAGAATTATAGAATCGGACTGACTCAGGGTAAGGGAAAATAACGAGGATGTCAACGAAAATGGACGAAGGTGGAGAGGCAGGTTTCGGGTTCATGCTCTTATCCCATCACCACGCCGGTCTCCCCAGGACGTCGCCCCTCCATCCCTGGCGAGGTCCTGATTTGATTCCTCATTCGGATAGAATCCCCCCTGGGGTCGGGTCTGACCTTCCCCGGATGATCAGGCGCATCGATTTCAGGGATAATGGCTCGGGCTGGACAAGGCATCAGGGGGAAATAATCCATTGGACTTTTCCGCCGATTTGCTGATAATCGGTTGAAACGTGCAGTTTTGGGGAGGGAGGTTTTCGGATGAGCGGGGGCGAGGGCTCCTTCCTGAAGTTAGTAAGATGGCAACCTCGGCAAAAATGCTGCATTACAATTCGTTATCAATAATGTTCTGTTCTCGGCGATCATGGTAAGGGATAAAGACACCGAATTTTTATAACGGAGGAAGAGTTATGAAAAAAATAGGGAGTTTGCTGGTTGTTTTCTTAATGATGTTCGTTATTGGCTGCGGCAAGTCAACAAGCCTGGAGGGCAAGGTGGTGGACGGCAAGGGGCAGCCTTTAGCGAATGTAAAGGTGGCGGCCAAGATGTCACAACCGATCAAGGGATATGAGCAGTTTGAGACCACGACCGGCGCCGACGGCACTTTCAAGTTTGGCAAACTCTTTCCCACATCGGAATATCAATTGATTCTCTATTCCGAGCGTTGGAAAAAGGAAGAGAAAATCAAAACAGATAGTGGTCCCGAAGGGCAGACGAAGATGTTGCCCGAGCCGGTGATGATCCGTTTCATGGATTCCAAGGAAGGGGTTGTTTTGGATACAAAAACGAACCTGATGTGGGCGGCGAAGGATAACGGCAGTGATATAAACTGGGCGAACGCCAAGAGTTATTGCGATAATTATCGTGGCGGTGGTGATACTGGCTGGCGGATGCCGACGCAGAATGAATTGGCGGAGTTGTATGCAAGTGGCGCTCATAAAGATAAGATCAAGTTGACCAGTTGCTGCCCTTGGGCTTCCGAAACACGCGGTTCCGAGGCTGCCGAGTTCCGTTTCCACATTGGCAAGCGTTACTGGGCTCACCAGTCCTACGACTTCACCCTCCGGGCTCTCCCGGTGCGTTCTGGCAAATAGACTATTTGGTCATTTGGTTCTTTGATTATTTTCTTTCGGGTACAGGGCAGAGCCCTGGTCGCTACAAAATTGGCAATCTGGTTTTTTGCTGAGCATGCGTCATGGCCCAATACGAACACCTTCCCATCCCTTTTGATCACCAGCAGAAGGGTTTCGATGAAGACCTGTAAATCTGATGACTATAACTGGTAATCCTCACCTCAATTCCGAATCAAAAACCACTGCTTTGTAGGTGGAGACAGTTTTCGACATACCCTTATTTCCCTTCATAAAGCCTCGCTGATTTCCATGTGAAAGGAGGATCATCTCGCCAACTATCGCCGTTGTGCTGGGCAGGGGTATTCACAAAAAATTAAGAAAAAATAAAAACCCGAATTCCATAAAAAGACCCGCTAAAATTCTAATGGTACTTCGTATGTGTGGATTTAGCAGAGGTGAGACTCAGGTTTCCAAATTCATGGTATCCCCCCCTACCCTACCCCTTCCAGATTGGGTCCCATACTTCGGAGCCGTCCAGTCCTTCCGCTCTTCTCTTGCCATCGGTCAGCCTATGCCTTGCACTTCCCTTTATTCCCTTCCTTTACCCAGCGTAGTGTCGCCCTGTCTGTTGCCTTCCCCTTGCCGTTGCCCTGGCGTCGCCCTTTTCCTGTCGCCCCCATACGTTATCGTCGCTTGTGCGCCATCCTGACGCGCTGGTGGGGCTGTCTGAGATCGCTGGGGACTACCCATAACCTTTGATTCTGTCGATCTTCGGGCGATTACGCACTTTCGTAAGGCGTCGGCGTCATCACCAGTGGGCAATTTCCGATAGGTGGGGACGGAATCCACACTCTGTTGCTGCCCCCCAAGGGTACTAATCGGATTAGCCTCCTTGCATCTTTTCCTGAAGGGGTCATAACGGATGTGCCCCCCGTACTCCCCAAGGGTGCGAATCGGATTCCGCAACCCGTGGGTATCTATCTGTCAGTTCCGGGACAAGATCCTGATGTCCTACTTTCCCCGTTGTCGGCGTAAAGATTTCCAGCACTTGCTTTCACGTTGCTATAATTCATTCCATCCTTTCTTCCATCAGACGTACAGCAGTTTATTTTTTCTTTTTAGGAGTCATCGATTCTAATTGTTTTTTAAGTTTTTCATTTTCTGCTTTAAGTTTTTCAATTTCTGTGGCTGCTTTTAGTTTTTCATTTTCCTTTTTTAATTTATCGATATTGTTATTGTTCGATGCGTCTTCTTCCATTTTCGCATATAACTTTGTTGCATTCTCTAATTCCTTTGATGCTTCATTCCAAATGATTGGCAGTAAATAATCGACCAGATAATCTTCTCCTGATCCTTTGGCTTGTGGGTATAACTCCTTAACTTCTCGTCCAAGTGATGAACTACTTGTAATAAGCCCCTCACTCAACATCCACTGGTCCTTATCGGATAAGATAGACTTTGCGGATATTTTTGAAGTCCAAAGTTTTCCGGCATATTCATAGTGCCTCATCACTACCTTCATGGAGTCCGTTAATTCTGGAGATTTTTTGGCATCGGCACTTTCCATAAATAAATTGGCAGGAAATTTTGCATCAGCAACAGCATTGCTATAATCCCTGTAAGAAATACCCGCTTGACATCTCGCCTGTAGTTTTTTCAATCCGAATAAAGCCTCTTTACCCGACTGCGCAAATACCGGGATAGTCGTGAATGTTAACCCAATCACCATGACTGCAATAAAAACCTTTTTCATGTTTGCCATAGTTCCATCCTTCCTTTCTTATGTCATGTACAGGATTACTTGAAATTCCTGCTACAATCGCACCGATACCCCTGATTTGTTAGACTTCGGATTCAGTCTCCTTACGCTCCGGTTTGGCTTCTATTTTCTCCGGTTGTTTTTCAGGTTCGTTAGATTGCTTTGCTGCCCTATCACGCAACAACTTGCCAGCAACCTTATTGATTTTCTTCCGTGCTTCCTCTGCTCTCTCACTTTCGACGACCTCTCTTTTCAGCACATCATTTACCAACACAGATTTAATTTGATCTATGTCAATTCTGACATCGGGAGAAATGCGCCGCAGCTCTCGCCGTATCATTTCGAGCACAGGATTGCTTACGACCAACGCACCCATAAAGAAACGACTCAAGGCTTGCTGCTGTGTATGAAACTCGCCAAGAGCCGACTTCATCAGCCCTTCCCGCGTTAGGTTATACAAAAGCTCGATATCTGAGGGCTTCTTCGGATTAAGTGATGAGAAATTGATTTCAACAATAAGCTCTGAATCTATTGGTTTGGTAAATGTAACTTTATAAATACGCCAGATTTCGGCATTTGTGAGAAGAACCCAATCCGTTCCTTTATTAGCAGAATAATCAACGGCTTGTTTTGCATAAGAGTCTTTCAAATCCGAGCCGATAGCTTTAACTTCAATGAGATATTCAAATGTTCCGTCAATTTTGATAGCCAGGTCGCACCATGTTCCGCGAATTGAGCACTCAGACGTGATTTCAGAATACTTATCATAGCCAAACACTTCAGACATCATATCGGTAACGATGATGACCGTATCTGACTCGTTGGCATCCCGCGACTTTGCTGAAGCAATAATCGGCTGAAAACGCTTGATGGCTGCTGATATTCTCGCGGCTACTTTATTCGGAACTTGTGTCATTTGAGGACTCCTTTCAATTTTTGAAGGTTTATATCACTAAATCTCCGAAGCCACATCTCCTCCACAAGAAACTTGGGACTGTCGTTAAAAATGCACCTGATCACCCAGTTTGTCAATAATTATCCGTTCCACCACGGAAGAAAGAGGTCATTTATGAGATTCTTTCTGGAATTTTCCTGGGAATGGATTTGTGTTGCAGAGAGATGACCTTGGACGACCCAGGGCGGGGATGTCCCGGAGATTTTCTGCCAGGGCGTGAGTGGCGCTCCCATAATAGGTAGATGGAGCGCTCCTCCTCCTTTATCGCTCAAATGCCTGTGTATGGGGTTGTGGTCGAGGTAAACATCCTTCCCCTCGGGCAGCAGGGGGGGACTCCAGAACACCCCGACTTTTGCTCCCCAGCGAGCCCCTACAAGAGCCACAGCCATCAAACAGTCACGGGTATGGGTAAGGGGAACCGGGGCAGATCGTCGCTCCTGGATGCCCACAGCAAGGCTCATAGGTAGATCCCAGGCGATATCATGGCTGGAGCAACAGGATGCGATGCAAGGTCGTGAGAGGCAGGAATGAAGGAACAAACCAGGACGTCATACCATCCGAGGAGCCACCCCATCCATGACCATCGAGTCTGAAATTGGAGTCCTCATTCGGATAGAATCACCCCCAGGGTCGGGGCTGGCTTTCTCCGGGTTGGTAGCGCAACGAGATCGGTGATCAGGGCGCGGGCTGAGCCAAGCATCAGGGGGAAACAATCCATTGGACTTTTCCGCCGATTAGCAGATAATGGGTTGAACGTGCAATTTGGGGAGGAGAATTTTTCGGATGATCGGGGGTTTGCGAATGGTGAATAATATAGCTCAAGTATTTTCATTTGTTCTGCTGATAGGTGGAACCTTTGCCTTTGGGTGGTTTGGAAAGCCGACCGAAATGGGACTTTGCACATTGGCAGCAGCAATAGCTCTCGCCTTTACCAATATAGATAAGATAGAAAGATTCAAAGGCGCGGGCTTTGAGGCTATAATGAAGCAAGTACAATTTCAGGCAATGATTGCGAAAGACGCTGAGCCGCCAGAAAAACCTGAGACATCACTGTTCTCGGTGAAAGCATTCGGCTTAGATGAGGACACTCGAAAGGTTGTGAGAACTCTTGGAAATTCTAAATATACTTGGCGCACGCCGAGGGGCATTTCTCAGGGATCAGGTCTTCCCACACCCTCAGTTGAAAAATCCCTGTTCTGGCTCTCAAATAACGGATTGGTCATTCAGGCTCCCATAAGGACTGGATTGCGCTGGGGGCTTACGGAAGACGGGCGCAATCTTTTCAATAGCATTGCAGCTACAGATGTGACCGCGTAGAGATGCACTTAAATGGTTCACCTCATTCATTGCGGAATAGCCCGCTTTATTTTCAGTCTATCGTCGGTGGCCCGCGCCATCAACAGTTGTATGTGTTGCCATTTCCAGCCAACAACCCTTTCCCCTTGATAAAGCGTCGCTGATTTCCATGTGAAAGGTAGCAAAGATTTCCGCCCGAACCTATCCGATACTTCTCGCTACTATCGCCGTTGTGCCCGCACCGGGCATGGGTATTCGTAAAACGCTTTTCCTCAAAAAATAGGAAATAATTAAAAACAAAATCTACGGAAAAAGTCGCCAAAATCCCAGAGGCGCTTTGTACTGGCGGTTTACGCCACCGTGGGTCCCATTTTTTCGCCATGACCCTCTCCCCCCCCCTCCCCCCCGGCCTCCCTTTTTGGGTCCCATCTTCGGAGCTGTCCACTTCCCGCCGCTTGTTTCCTTTATCTTGATCGCCGTCACCCGTCGCCGGTTATCCTCTACCCTGCGCCATTTGCCTTGCCTCTACCCTAACCACCCTCTACCCTTTACCCTGACCGCTGTGCCCCCCTCATGCTGCCCTTGCCCCCTCTCTCGCCTTGCCCGTGTCGCCAATGACAGATGATCGACAGCAGGGATAGAGAGCGTCCACCCATGCCCTGATCGTCGTTTGTGCGCCATCGTCGTGAGCCGTGCGCCATCTTCCGAAGCGTCGAGTGCTGAGCCTTCCACTTCCCGCCGTCGCTCGTTCAACCAATCGAAGAAGCGGAGGGGTGCTATCATACGTCATCGGTTATGTGGAATCGGCATCGTAGGTGGAAATTACCAGACGACTGCGCGTAAACAATAAACGAACGTTTATAGTGTGGTACTATCGACATAATATAACACTTGACATTCTATTTATGTTATAGTAAAGTATTAGTCAGTTCTCGGCATATTCTATTTATCATTGGCAAAATTGACGTAAGGAGGAAGTAGCCATGAACAAGAAGCAGGTCAAGAAACAAAAGACTCAGCAGAAGGTGGTCGGCTATCTCAGGGTCAGCACGGTCAGTCAGGATCTGGTAAAGAACAAAGCGGACATCCTCACCTATGCGAACGATCATAGGCTCGGAAACGTGGAGTTTGTCGAGGAGGTTGTCTCGGGGAAAGTATCGTGGAAGGTACGAAAGATCAAAGAGGTGATCGACTCCTTGGGGAAGAATGATTGGCTCATTGTCGCAGAACTCAGCAGGCTCGGGCGTTCGATGTTGGAAATCATGGAGATCATCAGCGAGGCGAAGCGCCAGGAGATCAACATCCACGCAATAAAAAATAACTGGACGCTCAACGGCAGCATCGAAAGCAAGATCCTGTTAATGGTGTTTTCAATGGCGAGCGAGATCGAGCGTGATCTTATCAGCGCGAGGACGACGGAAGCGTTGAGGGTCAGGAAAGCGTTGGGCGTAAAACTCGGGCGTCCGAAAGGTCCGGGGAAAAGCAAACTGGACAAGCATAAAGAGGAAATCGTTGCATTACTGCGGGACGGTGTGCCGAAAAAACGGGTGGCGAAAAAATATAAGACATCCGTTGTTAATCTCTACAACTGGATTGCAAAGAATGAGATGGACGTAACGGTCAGAGGGTAGCGGTGAAAGGTGCTCCTCTGTCCCTGATCGTGTGCTGTGCGCCATCCTCACGCTTTGCAGAGGCTGTCTGAGATCGATGGGCACTGCCCATTCCTGCCTGATCTGCCCTTATTCGGCACCTGCCGTCCATGCCGCCGATCATCCGACCGCTGCGTCGCCCCTGCCTCTTGCCCTTTATCTTGCCTATGTCGCCCTGCTTTCCAGTCATACTGACAGTCGCCCTTTGCCCTGATCGTCTGCTGTGCGCCATCCTGACGAGTTGCCGGGGCTGCCTGAGATCACTGGGAACTGCCTATTCCTGCCTGATCTGCCCGGTTTCGGCACTTGCCTTCCATGCCGCCGCCGATCATCCGACTGCCACGCCGCTTTGTCCCTTCATTATGGGCAATAAAAAATTTTCTTGACACTTTCATTTAACTATAGTAACTATTATATCAAAGGATGGTAACTCAATGAAGGCTTACCTCAAACAGGACATCGCAAAACGGATCGGCAGGTCAATTTCTGTTGTGCAATCGTGGGTCGATCAGGGATTTGTCCTCCCGGAAGTCCTACCCTCACAGGGGCGAGGGTTTGTTCGGGCATATTCCGAGAAAAACCTTATTGAGTTTTCGTTTGTGAACGTCCTTCTTACGTATAAGCTGCGGCTCGACACGATACTCGACATCATGAACCACATCCGAAAGCACGAAAATCTACAGGATTTTTTTACAGGTAGTAGATGGGAAAATGGGTTTTCGCTCATTTTCTCTATGGATAACGAAGAAGGAACTTTAACCAATATCATGTTCCGGATTACTGACAGAGAAAGTTCTTCGTCTTCCATTAAAGAAATGCTTGAGCACTTTCTATCACCGGTAATCACGTACATAAGGCTTGAAAGAGTGCTTGCGAAGGCAAAAAAGCGTATCGGAAGCGAGTAGTGTTTTTTTACCCATAGTTACTATTATTTAATGGTAACATTGCGATGTAGGCATAGTATCAATAAGGAGGAAACTATGAACAATAAATTGAAGTCGCAAATCGTTCTGCTGTTCGGCACCCAGGGGGACTTCGCCGTCGCTGTTGGTGCGCGGGAGGATCGAGTTTCGAGGGTTATTCGGGGGCGCGACAAATTGTCATCTAACGAGCAGCAGCGCTGGGCCAGCATTCTGAAAGCTGAAGCAGGGGAGCTATTTGATGAGGAAAGATAATCAAGATTCAGATGTGTCTATACGCAAAAAAGGAACCATCGAGAAAACGACACCGGGCAGTGCTATCCAGGGTTATTGCTTGAGGCGATAAGGCTATGACCGCGATACAGCAGGCAACACAGGCGGAGAGGTTGAAACAGCTCCACGAGGAGATCATGGGGGCGGCGCGGATGGTGCTCGACAAGGCTATCGAAGCGGGCGGGATTCTCCATGAGGTCAAGGCTAAATTGCCACACGGAGACTTTAGTGCATGGATCGAGACAAACACCGGGTTCAACATCAGGACGGCGCAGCGGTATATGAAGATCCACGATAACCGAGACCAACTCAAAAACGACAGCGTGTCGCTTTTGACGGATGCACACAAGCTGCTGACAGCACCGAAAGAGGAGCGCCAAAGCGATGAGGAGCAGAATAAATTTGAACGCACGGAAGGGATCATCGAAGCAGTGTTGCCGACACCGCAGGCGGATAAACTCTCATCTGCCACAATCAAACGAGATTGCCAACTCGCCGATGCAGTGGAGAAGGTGAAACCCTACGTTCCGGATATTCTCGGATACAATACCATGCGAGGAATGCTGATAGCAGAACAGAAAATACCGAGCCCAGCGCCACAGCCCAAAATGCCACCAGATGCGATCATATTTGTGGAAAATGCCATCGCCCAGCTCGAACGGATTACATCCTGCGATCCTCGGCGTGAAGCGGGGTTAGGAAAGTTAAAACAGTGGCTCAAAAATAACACAGCCCAGTCGAAGCCAAAAATAAGGGCAGGGAAAGGCAAAATACCACCCCCTCGTAAGAAGCAACGCTGGACTTTGAACAATCAAACTCCCCTCGGACTCCCGCAGTGGGATGAAATGTGCGGTAAGATCAGAAAGAAGAGGCAGGTTAAACGTAAGATCAATGATGAACGGATGGGATAGGTTTTGCAGACCGACGAGCCGGGCACCCCACCCCGGTTTCCCTTCCAATCACAAGCTGGGGCGGCGGATGACGACGGGTGGGGACCATGTCAACGGGAAGAAAAAAAAATAGATTACCGCCATTCGCTGCAATCCTGAAGGAGATGCTTAAGAGCGAGGCATGGGAGGCAATATCGAATCCGGCACGAGTTGCGTATGTCCACCTTAAAGGGAAATGCGTCACGCAAAATAATGATGAAATTACTCTGTCATTCGACGAGATGGAACGATTCATGGACCGCCATACTTTTTCAGGATCACTGAGACAGCTTGAGGAACATGGATTCATCATAAAAACTCAGAGGGGCGGTCTTTTTCGTAAACGTAATTATTTTCGGTTCACTGACCAATGGAAAAGTTTCAGGATGAAGAAGGCGGGATAAAATTAAATTCAAGTGCGGATTTCCACACCGTCAACGGTGCGCTTTTCCACACCGTCAGAAGTGCCAAGGAGAGCGCGACGGTGCGCTTTTCCACACCGTCCAGGGCATTTTCCTCTTTTTCGACGGTGGGCTTTTCCACACCCTTTATAGAATATGCCAACCTATATGGTTTTTTGAGGTCTCTTTTTTATCTCTTAAAAGTCATTAAAAGCGACGGCGGCGCATGAGGCGTGTGAATGCCAGACAACAAAACAGAAAAGAGACTCAAACCATGACAGACAACCGCGAGGAAATAAAAGCAAGAATTCAGAATGTCCTTCGGCGCTACGAAGAAAGCCAGCGGCAACCACGGCGAAGGCGGACACGGAGCAAAAAGGGCGAGGATACGGTTGTCCAGATAAGGGGGGCGCTGGCTATCTCAAGACGGTGTGAGCGTATATGCCGGACCATCGACGGCGGATTCCGTGACAAAACGCGATAAAGAGGATGGGTAGGCAGGGGTGAAAGCTGGGCACAACGTGGGCACATGGTATGATTTTCATTATTAACGGCGGGTACTTATGAAGACGCAGAGGATTAGCAATCCTTCGCAAAAACTGAATAAGAGGCTTTACAGCATCCCCGAGGCGGGTCAATACTTGGGGCGCACCGTATGGTCCGTCAGGGAAATGGTCTACACTGGAAAGATCCCCTATATCCGGGATGGTCGCCGGATGTTTCTGGACATCAGAGATATGGATTCGTGGATCGAAAACAACCGGTGCCAATACCACTATTGATCTTTGAAAATTATGAATGGGTGCGATAACAACCAGCCCGAAGTCGGTTGTAAATCACGAGAGAAAACAAATCCCGAAAGGGAGGGATGAAACAGAGTGTCCGCTCAAGCGGCGGTAGGGTGCCTAACCGGAAGATGGCGATATCTGATAGAGTTCAACCATTCCCTTTTTTTGATATTTCTTCTATCATATCGGCTTCTTCTCTTCTGCTTAGGAAACCTCCTGAGGGACTTGGACTTGGACTTGGACTTGGACTTGGACTTGGACTTGGCTCTTCCTCTTCCTCTTTATTATCGTATAATGGAGTTTCGGCAAGAAATTTAGCAAGTCCTAATGTAAGCTTGTTTTTCCGTTCAGCTCTCAACTTCGCACTAACTAATGAAGAAACAAAGTCGGTCATTTGCATTTCTCGGTTGATTGATCGAACGATTCCTAAGATTTCTACTAACATTTCTCTCTGATCTCTTCGGGGTTCGCTTTTTGGCGGTGCTTCAGCAATTATCTTTTTTAATGCTTCCTCTAAACGTGGCCAATATGTTTCAAATGAACAATCAAGTACCTTTTCTTCTAACGATCGATCATTTGCCTTGGAACACGCTGAATTTAAAGCATGAACCAATTTTCGCATATCTTCTTTCTCAAACTTTGTATTTTGAAAATCTGCTAAAGGTGATTCAATATCTTCAGAACCAATGTCTAATAAGAATGTGCATACATTAGACTCTGTGATCATTTTCGATAATGCACCTGCTTCAAATAAAATCCATTTTTCGTTTAAATTATCTTTGTCTAAACAGATGATTCCGAAATTTGCTTTTTCTAATCGTCCTGCTACCTCAATACTCCATCTTTTACCTTTTTCGATATCCGGAGACATCCAAGGGTCTAATACTTGGATCACTTGTTTCAACCAAAAACTCATTGCTTCAGCTGTACGCCGACTTCTATCACCAGACCAAGATAAAAATACTTGCATAATAAAGACTTCCTTTTAGTAAATATATTTGAAAAGAAAGACTATTTATAGATTTTTGTATTTTTCTCGTACTTCTTCAGCAGATCCTCAATGGCTTCTTCAATAAGATCGTTTTGGCGCTTATCGGTTTCGACAGCAAAGATCTTCAATTTCTTTATGAGATCGATTTTCAGAGTGGTGTTGTATGTTTTCCGATCAGAGTTCATAAAATACATTTATCACCTTCATGTGTAGGTATCAATAAGATATTTCTTGACATTAGCTACGCATGTAGTTATGTAGATATAAAGATTACTTCCGAACCGTGAGCCATGAAAAAGACGACCATTAAACAATGCCTGAAGATTCCCGCAGTGGTGACGCTGCGGGCGGTTCACTCATGGACCGGGAGAAATCTTCGGGCATTTACTTTCGAGAAAGGAGGTTTGATTTCATGGGTAGCATATTCAAGCGCGGAGTAGTCTATTGGGTGAAATACTATCGCAACGGGAAAAGTTATCGGGAATCCTGTAAAACGAGAAAGGAATCCGATGCGAAACGCTTGCTGAAAAAGAGGGAGGGAGAAATATCGGAAGGCAAAATCCCCGGTGTCTATTTCGACCGGATCAAATTCAATGACCTTTGTGATGATTTCCTGAACGATTACAGAGTCAACGGCAAGAAGTCATTGGTCCGAGCCGAAAGAAGCGTGAACCATTTGAAAACCTCATTTGACGGTGCAAAGGTCACAAACATCACAACCCCAAAGATCAATGCCTATATCCAGAATCGCATTGACGAGGGAGCAGAAAATGCCACGGTCAACCGGGAACTGGCAGCCTTAAAGAGGATCTTCAATCTTGCCGCAAGACAGACACCACCGAAAGTGGACCGCGTCATTTATATCCCGATGCTCAAGGAAAACAACGTCCGCAAGGGATTCTTTGAGCATGGCGATTTCCTGGCGCTCCGGGGTGCATTGCCGGAATATATGAAAGGGTTTGTCACCTTTGCCTATAAGACCGGCTGGCGAGTGTCAGAGATCGAGGGGCTAACCTGGGCGCAAGTGGATCTTGCCAATGGGATAGTCAGACTTGAAGTAGGGGATACGAAGAACGATGAAGGTCGGACGGTCTATCTTGACGAAGAATTGCAGGAGGCATTTCAACGGCAAGAGGAAGCCCGGAAGAAAAGAACGGAGATCGTCCCCTATGTATTCACAAACGAATCAAAAAGCGGTCCCGTGAAGGATTTCCGGGGAGCCTGGACAAAGGCTTGTGAGACGGCAGAGATCGGCAAGCGTCTATTTCACGATTTCAGGAGAACGGCAGTTAGGAACATGGTCCGTGCCGGGATACCGGAGCGGGTCGCCATGATGGTCAGTGGACACAAAACGAGGTCAGTTTTTGACCGTTACAACATCGTCAGCGACACAGATTTGAGACTTGCATCGCAAAAGACAGAAACGTATTTACGGGCACAAATGGGCACAGTTTCGGGCACAGTCACAAATATCAAAAGAAAAAGAGGGAAGGCTGTCAATGCCTAACCTCTTGATTTCCGCCTATATTCTTGGTGCCTGGGGCGGGAATCGAACCCGCACAGCCTCAAGGACCGAGGGATTTTAAGTCCCTTGCGTCTACCAATTCCGCCACCCAGGCAAGACGATCATCAATGCAAATTTTATATGCCTTCTAAAAAACAGTGTCAAGAAATACATTCTCCTTCTCCTGCTCGATGTAACTTCATCTCTGTCTGCGCCGGCCGGATTTCCACCCTCCTGTCCGGCTCAGGATGGTTTCCACTGGAAAATTTATGCGATCTGTGTAAGCCTGCCGGCAAAAGCGACGGGCGGTTCAATATGGACGGGCCAAACAAAGAACTTGACATCCTGATTACCGGCGGAACGCTCCTTACTATGGAGGCGTCTGCCGATATTGTTGAGGCGCCGCTGATCGGCATCCGGGATGGCAAAATCATTTTTGTCGAAAAAGGGGATCTTCCTTCGGAACACTTGCCAGAGGCGCGCGAGGTGATCGATGCCTCGGGGTGCCTGGTCCTGCCGGGACTGGTCAACACCCACACCCATCTCCCGATGGTTCTTTTCCGTGGTCTTGCCGATGACCTTCCCCTGATGACCTGGCTCAACGACCACATCTTTCCCGCCGAGAGCCGTTTCATCAACCGGGAGACCGTCTATGCCGGTTCCATGCTTGCCATGGCCGAGATGATCCTCTCCGGAACGACGACCTTCTGCGACGGCTATTTCTTCGAGGATTCCGTTGCGAGGGCAGCGATCGCGGCAGCCATGCGCGGCGTTGTCGCCCAGGGCTTCATCGATTTCCCGACATCCGACCAGCCGGACCCTTCCCGACACGCCGCCGTTGCTGAAAACTTCATGCAAAAATGGCGCGACCGTTCGCCGCTCGTCACCCCGGCGCTGGTCTGCCATTCACCCTACATCTGCTCACCGGAAACTTTAAGGACGATCAAAGCGACCGCACGGCGCAATGGGACATTATTTCTCATCCATCTGGCAGAAACCCGTGAGGAAGTCTCCCTTCTCCGGGAGCGTTACGGGAAAAAACCGGTTCATCACCTCATAGATCTGGATCTCCTCGACGAAGCCACCATCGCCGCCCATTGCATCTGGCTGGAAGAGGATGAGCTCGACCTCCTGGCGCAATTTGGCGTAAAAGTGGCCCACGACCCGGAGAGCAATATGAAACTCGCCGCCGGTGTCGCTCCCGTTCCAAAAATGCTGCGCCGTGGGATCGATGTGGGTTTGGGAACCGACGGCAGCGCGAGCAACAACAATCTCGATCTCTTCGGCGAGATGGCCATGTGCGCGAAACTCCACAAGGCCTTCTCTGACGATCCGACCGTTCTTTGTGCGGAGAAGGTCGTGGAGATGGCCACACTCGGCGGGGCGCGGGTCCTGGGAATGGCCGATCGGATCGGATCCATCGCCCCCGGCAAATGCGCGGACATCATCCTGGTCAATATGGACAAACCGCATCTGACGCCGTTATACAACCCTTTTTCCCACCTCGTCTATGCCGCCTCTGGGGCCGATGTGGTCACGAGCATCATCGATGGCAAGGTGGTTATGAAAGATCGTCGTCTCCTCACAATCGATTTGAATGCGGTCATGGGCGAGGTCCGGAAAATCGGAACGAAGGTCGTCAAAAAAGCGGGCAGGGGCGCCTGACGCGGAAGCTTTTCCTGCGACCGTTTTAACCGGGAGAGCAACCCTTTAAGCCCCGCCTTGTGGTCGGGGTGCTCATCGGGCTCATCCTTAACCTGGCGAAAGATTCACAGCCTGCGGCGTAAACTCGGTCTGGAGACTTTACTTTCAGCTTCTTACAATGTAGAATTACATAAAAATGCCGGCTGGATGGTTTTTCATGAACATGCGCTCAATATGACAACACCCTAAAAAGAAGGGAGGGGTCAATATGGCATTCACGCGTCGGGATTTTATCAAAAGCTGTTTTCTTTTCGGGGGGACGGCGCTCCTCGCGCCAACGGAACTCCATGGCCTGCAACCAAAGGAAAAGCCATGGCAGCCGGGCTATATGAAACTGGAAAGAGAGGGAAAACTCGCCCAGAGAATCGCGCAAGCCTACAACAACTTCGAGAATTGCCAGCTCTGTCCCCGGCGATGCGGGGTGAATCGCAAGAAGGGCGAGAGGGGATTCTGCCGGGCGCCGGTCCGCCCGGTCATTTTCAGCCATAACCCCCATTTTGGCGAGGAAGAACCGATAACGGGAGTAAACGGTTCCGGTACGATCTTCTTCTCCCACTGCAACCTGCGCTGCATTTTCTGCCAGAACTGGCCGATCTCCCACGAAGGCAAAGGGAAGGAAATGGAGGACGAAGGCCTGGCGGAGATCATGATCGAACTGCAGAGGATGGGCTGCCATAACATCAACGTGGTCACTCCCACCCATGCAATGCCCAACATCTTGAACGCCACCAGAATTGCCCTGAAAAAGGGGCTCCGTCTTCCCCTCTTCTACAACACCTGCGGGTACGAGCGTGTAGAGATGCTGAAGATCTTAGAAGGCGTCGTGGATATCTACAAGCCGGACTTTAAGTACATGGATCCAGAAAAGGCGGCGAAATACTCCGCCGGCGCCTCCGATTATCCGGAAGTGACAAAAAAAGCGGTCCTGGAAATGCACCGGCAGGTAGGGGAACTCAAGAGCGATAAAAGTGGAATTGCCTTCCGGGGGCTGCTCATCCGTCATTTGGTCATGCCCAACCGGGTGGCCGACACCGAAAAATTTGTCGCATGGGTAGCGGAGAATCTTACCAAATCCACATATGTGAACATCATGCCTCAATACCGCGTCGAGTACAAGGCCTATGAATATCCGGAGATCGCCAGGGGAATCACCGCGGGGGAATTCCTGGAAGCGATCGACTGGGCCAGGAAAGCGGGCTTAACCAACCTCGACTCTAAATCTATGGGGGTTTACAGAATTTACCGTCGCTCTCGATCAAACTGAACATCTCATACGACATTTATAAAGCGATGACCGGTCAACACATGACGAAAAGGGAGTTTTTGCGTTTTTGCGGGGCGGGCTTCTCCTTGATCCCGGCGGCGTCTTTGATGGGTTTTCCGAACACCGGCCGGGCGCAAATGGTCAAAAAGGGGCTTATCAAGACCAAACTTGCAGCCCATTTCACCTCGCTGGATAAAGAAGAAATCCAATGCGGGCTGTGCCCGAGGCGTTGCCGGGTTCCAAAAAGCAGGCGGGGGTTCTGCAGGGTGCGGGAAAACCGGGGTGGGAAATATTACAGCCTGGTCTACGGGAATCCCTGTGCGGCCCACTTAGACCCCATCGAGAAGAAGCCTTTTTTTCATGTCCTTCCCGGCACGACTGCCTTTTCTCTGGCCACGGCGGGATGCAATTTTCATTGTAAGTTCTGCCAGAATTGGGAGATATCCCAGGTCTCTCCGGAGGACCTGTATAATTACGATCTCCCGCCGGAGATTGTGGTGAAGAAGGCCCGGGAGATGAGAGCCCGTTCGGTGGCCTACACTTACGTGGAGCCAGTCGTCTTTTACGAATACATGCTGGATACCGGCAATCTTGCAAAAGAGGGGGGGCTTCTCAATGTCTTCCACTCCAACGGTTTCATCAATCCGGAACCCCTTCGCGGTTTGTGCCGGGTGCTCAGCGCCGCAAACATCGATTTAAAGGGGTTTACCGATGCCTTTTACCGAATATTGTGCGGCGGGGACCTCAATCCGGTCCTCGAGACCCTCAAGACATTGAAAAAGGAAAAAATCCACCTGGAGATCACCAATCTTGTGATCCCCACGGTAAATGACGAGATGGCGGCAATAAGAAAGATGTGTCTCTGGATAAAACAGGAATTGGGCGCCGATACACCGATCCATTTCTCCCGTTTTTATCCCTTGTATAAACTCCAGAGTCTACCCCCAACCCCGGTTTCCACCCTTGAAAAAGCCCGGTCAACAGCCCTGTCGGCCGGGCTTGAATATGTTTACATCGGAAACGTTCCCGGCCACGAGGGGGAGAATACCTTCTGCCCTCGTTGCCGAAAGATGATCATCCGACGGATAGGGTTTATGGTTGGGGAGATGCATCTGAAGAGAGGAAAATGCGGGTACTGTGGAAAACCCATTCCCGGCATCTGGACGTAAATCGATGATCTTTGATTCCGCCGCCGGAAGCCGGACAATTCATTGAACAGAATGCATTATGAGAGTCTCCCTCCTTTACGCCCTGCTTCTCATGGGATTTACCTTTACCATCACCCAGGTGATGGTCATTCGTGAACTACTGGTCGTTTTCCTTGGGAACGAGCTCTCCATAGCCATTGTTCTGGCCAACTGGTTGCTCTTGGAGGCGGCAGGGAGCTTCTTTCTGGGGAGAAGGTTGAAGGGCGCCGCTTCTGAAAAAGGGTATGCCTTTTTGCAGTTGCTTGTCGCTCTACTGCTTCCCCTGACGATCTACGCCATACGATCTCTTCGCGACATCATGGGACTTTCCATCGGCGAGGGTGCAAGCCTTCTGCAGATATTTGTCTGGACGGCCGTCATCCTGGCGCCCCTGGGGATCGTTGACGGGGTCTTGTTCACCCGGGCTTGCGCGCTTCATTCTGATTTTACCGGCAAACCCGCCCCCTCCGTGGGGAAGGTCTACTTCTACGAGGGGCTGGGCGCCGGGGTCGGGGGAATTATCTACACCTTTCTTCTCATTCCTTTCTTCAACTCCTTCGAGGTGGCCATTCTTCTGGGGATAGCCAACCTGATTTGCGGGATTCTTTTGCTCTCAATCGGGGAAGGAAAAGGGGTCAAGAGGAGGGTCATGGCAGGATTCCTCTGGTTCTTCCTGATTGCCGATATCGCGCTTTTGATCTTGTCCGGCGCCGGCGGCCTGGAGAAAGCATCCCTGGATCGGCAATGGAAGGGGTTGCAGATCCTGGAGTCGCGCTGGTCCCCCTACGGAAATGTGGCTGTGGGACGAAGCGAAGAGCAGCTTACATTTTTCTCCAATGGAATACCCGTCTGCACCGCGCCGATCCCGAATATTGCCTTCGCCGAGGAGATGGTTCATTACCCGATACTCTCGCTCCCCTCTCCAAAGACCATTCTGGTCATCGGCGGAGGCCCGGGCGGGGTTATCGCCGAGGTTCTCAAACACCCTGTGGATGAGGTGCATTATACAGAGATTGATCCCGTGATGATCCAGCTTATTAAGGAGCACTTCACCCCTCTCACCCGCCGGGAGTTGGAAAATCCACGGGTGCGCATTCATACCGTAGACGGCCGGTTTTACATAAAGACAACGTCTCAGAAATTCGACGCCGTACTCCTTAACCTCCCCCCTCCTTCCACCCTGGAACTGAATCGCTTCTACACGGTGGAATTTTTCACCGAGATTTTACGGTCGTTGACGAATAACGGCGTTCTGGCTCTCCGCCTTCCCGGCTCCGAGACCTACCTCAGCCGGGAGATTAGGGATCTCAATCTCTCTATCAGACGGTCTTTACAGATGGTCTTTCCTTCGGTCCATATCATTCCGGGAGAGGTCAATTTTATTCTCGCTTTTACCTCGGCCGGCGCCGGGCCGCCGTCGCCGGGAATGCTGATCGAGCGTCTGCAAGAGAGAAAAATACCCACTCAATTTTTCCGGGCGCCTCAAATCCGCCTGAAGCTCGAAGCCAATCGTCTGGAATGGTTGAATGATTCCCTGAATCGGGGAGAGGCGGTAAAGCTGAACCGGGATGCCTATCCCTTCGGCCTCTATTACGGCATTGCTTACTGGAACGCCCAGTTCCACCCTGCCCTGCAAGTCTTTTGGAGGAGTGTGGCGGATCTGCGCCTGTGGCACCTTGCCGCGCCTCTCCTGATCCTGACCTGCGCAGCTTTGGCCATGGGGAGAAAAGGGAGGGAAAACTGGCAGAAAGGAGCGCTCGTCTGGGTTGTAAGCACAACAGGCTTCTTCGGAATGGCCACGGGTGTGCTTCTGATCTTCGCCTTTCAGACCCTCTACGGTCACGCCTACTACTGGATCGGGCTTCTGATCGCTTTTTTCATGGCCGGTCTGGCCTGGGGGAGCTGGATCATGAACCGCAAGCTGGCAAAAATCCGGAATCCCGGCGCCGCCCTCGCCGCAATAGAACTATTCATCATCCTCTTTGCCGCCCTGGAGATGATCCTCCTCGCTTTTTCCTACTCTCCCGGGCAAGGACAGAACATCCTTTCGGTGATGAAATATGGATTCATTCCGGCAAGCGCAGGGGCAGGTTATTTTGTTGGACTCGAGTTTCCCCTGGCGGGCAGCCTCTTTTCCCGTAGTGGAGAAGAGATGGTTCGGACCGCGGGAACCCTTTACGCTGCCGACCTTTTAGGGGCCTTCCTCGGATCGCTTCTGGTCGGGGTGATCATGGTCCCCGCATTGGGTATCCTGCAGACCTTAGCGGTGATCATCTTCCTGAAAACAACCAGTTTGGCGTTTATCCGCCTTACATCCCTCGCCGCTTGCACGGCGCAACGCTCTTATTTTCCGTAGTGCGATAGGTCATTCAAGGAGGCAAGATGGCAAGAACAGTGGATATCCTGATCATCGGCGGAACCATCGTGACGATGGATGAACACGATTCAAAATTCAATCCCGGCGCTCTGGCTATTGACGGGGATTCCATTGTCGCTGTGGGAGGCAAGGAAGAGATTCTCTCCTCTTTCCATGGCAAGGAAAGGATCGATGTCCCGGATTCGATCATCATGCCCGGACTCGTCAACGCCCACACCCATGCCGCGATGACCTGCTTCCGCGGGATCGCCGATGATATGGAATTGATGGGATGGCTGAACAACTACATCTTTCCCGCCGAGGCCCGGAATGTGGATCCGGAACTGGCCTACTGGGGAAGTCTGCTTGCCTGCGCCGAGATGATCAAATCGGGAACGACCACCTTCTCCGATATGTACATCTTCGAGGAGGAAACGGCCCGGGCTGCAAAAGGGGCGGGAATGCGCTGCCTTGTGGGCGAAGTTCTTTTCGATTTTCCCTCCCCCAGCTTCCAATCGCCGGCGGAAGGCCTGGCCTACTCGGAGAAACTCATACAAAAATGGGCCGACGATCCCCTCGTCAATATCATGGTCGAACCCCATTCGCTGTACACCTGTTCGCCGGATCTCCTGAAGGCGTCGAAGGCACTGGCCGACCGTTACCATGTCCCTTTTGCCACACACCTCCTGGAAAACAGGGCTGAAGCAAAAGAGCTCGATGATAAATTCGGCAGACGGGCGACGCGATTCCTGATGGAAGGCGGGTTTCTCGATGAGCGGTTCATCGCTTTTCACTGCGTTGCGATGGACGGGGAGGATATGCGCATTTTTGCCGACCACGGATGTAAGGTGGTCCATAACCCGGAGAGCAACATGAAGCTGGCCTCCGGCGTCGCGCCCGTTTCCGCCATGCAGAGTCGGGGAATCGTCGTCGGTCTGGGGACGGACGGCTGCGCGAGCAACAACAATCTCGACATGTTTCAGGAGATGGATACCGCCGCCAAACTGGGAAAAGTGGCCCTTCTTGACCCGACGGTCATGTCTGCCCGGACGGTCCTGAGGATGGGGAGCTGCGATGGAGCAAGGGTCCTCGGTCTGGATGCGCTGGTCGGCGCCCTCGAAGCGGGAAAGAAGGCGGACATCTGTATCGTCGACATGGACAAGCCCCACCTGACGCCCATGTACGACGAATATTCCCACCTCGTCTATAGCGTGGGAGGCGCCGACGTGGAAACGGTCCTCATCAACGGCAAGCTCGTGATGAAGAACCGACGACTTCTGACCATCGACGAGAATGAGGCGATGCGGCGTGTCCGCGCCATCGCCCTCAAGGTGAAGAAGAGCCTTGCAAAAAAGGGGACAGCTCCCGATTATTTTGTTCCTTCCTGTGACCCGGAAAAGCCGGTGAAAAGCGCAGAGGAGGCCGCGGACCTTTTCTCGGAGGAATGAAAAATAATCGGGAGCTGTCCCCCCTTTTCCCTTTTCCCTTTTCCCTAAACCAGTGGTTTCCCGTTATTGAGCTTCTCGTAGATCCTGATATACTCGGCAATCATATGGCCCAGGCTGTACCGTTCGCGGGCTTCCCGCATGATCCGCCGTATCTGTTTTTCCCGGATCTCGGGCGACAGATGGTGAAAGGCCACACTTTTCTCCAATCCGTACCAGAGGCCCCCGGCGTCATAATCGCGAAACAGGAAACCGTTTCCCACATCCTGGGTCGAGCCGTCTTCTTTGAGCCTCAGTTCACGGATCTTGTCGTGGTATCCCCCGGTATCGCGGTTCGTGGTGGTCGCCCCGAAGATATTCCCCACCTGGTCGATCTGACCGCAAGGTTCATAGAGCGATGCGCCGAAGACATCGCTGGCGGCGGCATACCCCAAAAGGGAAAGCTCCTCGTTAAAGGGCTGGTAGGCGATCCGCCCGCTGGAATGATAGGCGATCCCGCCGAAGCGGTCCGCGTGCGTCCGGTCATTGCCTATCCCGTCCGCCACAATAGCGATCTGGACATCGTGATGCTTATCAACAAAGGGCTGCATGATTTCTTCGAGGAGCTCGACCCCTTTCTGGAAGGGATCCAGACGTGAAGGCCAGAAATAGAGAAGGGCATTCGGATCCACAGTGAGCCCGGTCCTCTTCTGGAATTCGACAAGATTATCGCGCTTCGCCTCCATGACCGGATCATCGGGGCTATACTTCCGGATCAGTGCTTCGCAACGCTCCGGATATATCCGGGAAGAGGGGGCGTTGATGATCGCCCGGGCCGCATCATGGTAATATTTTTCCTTTACTTCCTGCCGGACGCTGGACGGAACCAGATCCCTGTCCAGAAAGTAATCCTCCACGACCTCCTTGAGAAACCGCTCACCGACAAAATTGATCATGGTCGCGTTTTTTATCGCCGTCGCCTGGCAGTCGATACAGGTTCTCCCCTCGTGGTCGGAAAGAAAGAGTCGATCGGCGATGTTTTTCAGGCCGATCCCTCCCAAAAGGTCCAGGGGAAGGCAGGCCGTGAACACGTTGTGCAGTGTGTGGAGGACAGGCAGACCGGTGGCCGCTGCGTAAGCGGTGATCGCCCCCCCTGCCATCCAATCATGGCTGTGGATGATTAATCTTCCTTCGTTTCTTGCTCGGACGGTTTTAATGATATTATTGACGATTTCCCTCTGGAATTCAACTGCCGTAAGGATCGGATCGCCGGAATATGCGCTTAGATTGTCGGCAAATATGGAAGAGCTGACCAGATGGATCGTTTCGGAATCGGTTCGGTAGCGGACATCCCTCCACTGCATTTCGGTCATCTGGGCCTCCCGCTGAAACCTCTGTTTGAGATTGAGGATCGCCAGATGGACATTCAGACCACGTTCACCGAGACCTTCACACAGGGCCGAGACCACTTCCCCCTGTCCGCCGCTCTTTCCGGAAATGAAACGGGCGAGACCGCCCATGTCCTCCGGAAGTCGTCCGGTCTCCGGAGAAATGATGAGGATCGCCGTCTTTTCATGTTTCTTCAGAATCATGAAATGTTTGACGGCTGCTTCCAGGTCGTCGATCTTTCGCGTCAAAATATGTGTGGGACGGGCGATGGATCCCTCGTAAGGGTTGAAATAGGCGTGGACCGCATGATCCTCTCCGATCCGCTCGTGGAGAAAATAGACATGATCTGAGGTCGTCAGATGGCGCCAGCGGGTGAGCAGTTCCCTCCCCGCTCGGTGTGCCGCCGTTTCCATCCGCTCGATATCCCGAAAGAGATCATACTGGGTTGGGTTCCCCAGCCAACCGAAAGTGTTTCTGCCTGCATCCGCCCAGGAGGAGGTGGAAAGGCCGTGGATATCCAGAAAAGGACATTCGGTTTCCCGAAACTGCATGGCAACCTCGGTTGGTGTCGCCATGACCAGGTTCGGATGCTTTTCGAGCGCGCCGGGCAGCCCCCGCCAAAACTCGAAAATCCCCCGTTCGCTCCAGATGTGTTCACCGATGTGCTCGTAATCGTAACCGAGCATAACAGCCTCTCCGTCAATCAGGGAGAGGAATTGGGCGTACTGCTCCGGTGTCAGCGGGTTGTGGGGAAACCGAAAGGCGATGTCGTCGCTCAATTCTCTATTCCGGGGGATGACGATCAGGTTTGCATTGCGCGCGCGGAAGACGGCATTGGGTGAGATTGCGGCCCCCTCTTTTGTGAACATGTCATCCCGCTTTTCACAGAGGATCGAGCGATAGCCCATATCGGCAACGACCGCGGCGATGTCGTTATTGTACATCAGTTCGGTGTTTCGAAAAGAAGTTGGAAAGATCCCGAAGAGCCGTTTTATCATCTCCCGGTGCAGCGACACCTGCTCCCGGAACTCGGTTTTGTTGGGATCCTCGAACAGGCTGGTCAGCGAATGATAGTAAGTCTCATCAAGATATTCGACCTGGCGGTTCTTTTCACCGGCGGCGTATAGATCACTGAGCAACCCGATGAGCTCGGGCTTATAGAGCTCGGCCTGCTTGAGAAAGGCGCCCGACATGCCGAGCGTGATCTTGAAGGAGGGATGGGCTGCAACGAGTTCCGCGAACATTGCGGTTGCCGGCAGGTAGCATTTTTCGGCCACTTTGAGGAAAATGGACCGGTTCTTCTCTTCCCAGAGGAATTTCTCCCTCTCCGGATGGAGACGGAAGGGCTGGTGGAGCTGAAAATAAAAGGTGACTAGCGGCATACTTCACCCAATTTTCCCCTCCCCCTGGCGGGAGGGGATTACTGACCCTCCTCCGTCAAGGGGAGAGATTTTGGATTTTTACGAGGTCGTCTTAATTAATATATGAAAATATAATGAAAAGCAATCAGAACGAGTCTTGAATGACAGGACAGTTAGATTTTCAAAGTTCTTGGAAATTTCCCAGAACCTTTGACAACCTGCCTCAAGACGGTTATGATCCAGCCGCACTCAAGAAAAACAAAAAGGTTGACCCTTGTCCAGATCCGCTGCTTTGATGAAAAGAATCGCCGCCCGCCGCTCTCGCCTCCCCCGGATCGTCTACCCCCCCACCCTGCCGATCCTGGAGCGAAAGGATGACATTATCGCCGCCATCCGGAAACACCCCGTCGTCGTCATTACCGGGGAGACGGGCTCCGGGAAAACCACACAACTCCCGAAGATGTGCCTGGAGTCCGGCCGCGGTCTCGCGGGTATGATCGGCTGCACGCAGCCGCGGCGTATCGCTGCGACCAGCGTCGCTCGGCGTATCGCCGAGGAAATGGGTGAGGGTATCGGCCGTTCCATCGGCTACAAGATCCGCTTCGACAACCGGACGCCCCGCGAGGCCTTTATAAAAATCATGACGGACGGCATCCTCCTCATGGAGACACAGACCGATCCCCTGCTTCGCGCATACGATACGATTATCGTCGATGAGGCCCACGAGCGGAGCCTCAACATCGACTTCGTTCTCGGTATCCTGAAAACCATTCTCACCCGTCGCAGCGACTTTAGGATCGTCATCACCTCGGCAACCATCGATACGGAGAAATTCTCCAAGGCCTTTGGCAATGCCCCCATCATCGAGGTATCCGGGCGTCTCTATCCTGTCGAGGTTCGTTATGAACCCCTCGACCCCAAACTGGAAGAGAAGGGGGAAATCACCCCTATCGAGGCGGCTGTGCGAGTGGTGGAAGATCTCGTGGAACGGCGGGAGCGCGGGGATATCCTGATCTTCATGCCGACGGAACAGGATATCCGTGAAACCTGCGATCTTCTTGCCGGACGTTTCCGGGAAGAGGCGGCGATCCTGCCGCTTTTCTCGCGTTTGAGCGCCGCGCAGCAGCAGGAGGTTTTCCGTCCCCTGACGATGAGGAAGATCGTGGTAGCCACCAACGTGGCGGAGACCTCGATTACCATCCCCGGCATCCGGTTTGTGATCGATTCGGGATTGGCACGGATCGCCGAGTACAACCCCCGCTCGCGGACGGCCGGCCTTCCGGTCCGTCCCATATCGAAAAGCAGCGCCGATCAGCGGAAAGGCCGATGCGGCCGAGTCCGAGACGGCGTCTGCATCCGTATTTACGGGGAGGATGACTATCTCGGCCGGCCCCTCTACACCCCTCCGGAGATCCTCCGTTCCAACCTGGCCGGTGTGATCCTCCGGATGCTCGCTCTCAACATGGGCGACATCGACGCTTTTCCCTTCATCGACCGACCCGCCCAGAAGAGCATCCGTGACGGGATCGAGACCCTTCTGGAACTCGGGGGCATCGAAACCAACGACAAGGATGGACGTGATCCCACCCATCCCTGGCGTCTGACGGAGCAGGGCCGCATCATGGCGCAGCTTCCGCTTGATCCGCGGATTTCGCGCATGATTCTTGAAGCACGGAAGGAGAGCTGTCTCGGGGAGATCGTCGTCATCGGGGCAGCCCTCAGCATCCAGGATCCGCGGGAGAGACCTGCCGAAAAAGAGGCGCAGGCGGATCAGGCGCATGCCAAATTCAAGGATCCCGCTTCCGATTTCTCTTCCCTGCTGGGCCTCTGGCGGCGCTATTGGGATCACAGCGAATCTGCGAAATCGCAGAACCGTCAGCGCCGATTCTGCCGGGACCATTATCTCTCCTACCGGAGGATGAGGGAATGGCGGGAGATTCATGATCAGATCCTCTCGATCCTGGCCGAGCAGAAGTTCCTCCCCCGGAAAGACGCAACGCCGAAAAAGCAGGGGGCCGATCTCTATGCGGCCCTGCATCGTTCCATCCTGAGCGGCTATCTCGGCCAGATCGCCCAGAAGAAGGAAAAGAACCTCTACACGGCCACCCGGGGACGCCAGGCGATGATTTTTCCGGGCTCCGGCCTCTTCAACCGCGGCGGAAACTGGATCGTCGCCGCGGAGATAATCGAAACCTCGCGCCTCTTCGCCCGGACGGCAGCGAACATCGAGAGCGACTGGTTGGAGGAGCTCGGCGGCCTTCTCTGCAAGCGCACCTATTCGGCCCCCCACTGGGAAAAGGAGAGGGGCGAGGTCGTCGCCTCCGAGCAGGTCACACTCTTCGGCCTCGCCATCATCACCGGCCGGCCTGTGTCATTCGGACGCATCGATCCCGATGGAGCCGCCCGAATTTTCATCCGAAGCGCCCTTGTTGAGGGGGAGGTGAAAAAGCCGCCCCCCTTCCTCGTCCATAATCAGGAGCTGATCAAGAAGATCGCGAGCTTCGAGGAAAAGGTCCGCCGTCGAGACCTTCTTGCCGATGAGGAGGCGATGGTTCGGTTCTATGAAAAACGGCTTCCGGGGATCTTTGATATTCGAACATTGCAGCGCCTTATCCGCGACCGGGAGGGTGACGCCTTTCTGCGGATGAAGGAGGAGGACCTTTTTGTCAAAGCCCCGGATTGGGGAGAGATCGACCTTTTTCCCGAAACAGTTTCGACCGGAAGCTGGCGCCTGGATTGCCTATACCGTTTCGATCCGGGAAACCCCGAGGACGGCATCACCTTGAAGATCCCTGTTCACGCCATCCCCTCGATCCGGGACGCCCCCATGGACTGGGCGGTGCCGGGTCTCGTGAGGGGAAAGGTGATGGCCCTACTCAAAGGGCTTCCCAAGGAATACCGGAAACGGCTCCTGCCGCTCGTTCACACCGGAGAGATCATCTTGGCGGAGATGGAGCGGCAGGGAACTCTCCCTGCTGCCCTGAGCCGCTTCATCTACAAAAAATTCGGTGTGGACATCCCCGCTGATCGATGGCCGCTCGAGGAGCTTGACGATCACCTGAGGCTCCGTTTCGCCGTTATGGACGGAAAAGACCGCGAACTGGCCGCGGGACGGGATATCGGCATCCTCCGGCAGGAGTTTCCCGGGGCAAAGGAATCGCAGGCCTTTGTTAAAGCCCGCCTGTTCTGGGAAAAGGCCGATCTGACCGCCTGGGGCTTCGGAGACCTTCCGGAACGGATCACCCTGACCGACGGCCCCCCCCACCTGCACGCCCCGGCTGCGTTTCCCGCTTTGGTCGCGGGAAAGACGGCCATCGACATCCGGCTTTTCCACACCGATCCCGAGGCCCGCCAGGCCCATCGCAAGGGGGTCGGAGCGCTTCTGGCGCTGCGCCTTCGCGATGAGCTGAAACATCTGCGCAAAAGCACCTCCCCCGCGGGTGATCTCAGGATCTGGGCGTCGGCGTTCGGAGGCGTCAAGGTCCTGGAAGCCGCCCTCATTGAAAAAGTCATGCACGATCTCTTCGAGTCGGACATCCGGACCGGGGCGTCTTTCGAGGGGTATGTCGAGAAGGTCCGCTCCCAGATCCTGCCCCTGGGTCAGGCGATGGTTCGAAAGGCCACCCCGCTGATCAAGGCCCTTTACGAGACGACGGAGCTTCTGCGGTCCCTGGAGGGCCCCAACCGGGGCAACGGGCCGGTTCTGTCGTTCCTGTCGGAACAGCGGGATGAACTCTCCCGGCTCCTTCCCCCCGACTTTCTCATCCGCTATGGGGAAGAACGCCTGGTTCACATCGGCCGGTATCTCCGCGCCCTCGCCATCCGCGCAGAGCGCGGCGCCGTTCATCTGGAAAAGGCCCTTGAACGGGGCGAGGAGATCTCCAAACTCGTCGAGTGGCATGAAAAAACCAGCCAGGAACTCACGGAGAATACCTCGGATGCGAAACGGCAAGCTATCGAGGAGTTCGGCTGGCTGATCGAAGAGTACAAGGTGTCACTCTTCGCCCAGGAGTTGAAGACCGCTGTCCCCGTTTCGGGCAAGCGCCTCGACGCGATGATGGGAGAGATCAAACGAATGCTGTAGGGAACGAACGGTTTCCGCAGACGTCCCAAGGTGAAGCGCCTTACCCACAGGACAGGGCTTGCGAGTTGCGCTCCCGGTCATGTCTTTCGTGACTTTTTTACGAGGTCGTCAATGGATCGGTATCGAGCGATCCGATCAGCTCTGCGATGTTCGCCATTTTGTGACGGATCAGGTACTCCCCTATACCGTCGAGGATCTTCAATACGGCAACAGGATCTACGAAATTGGCCGTACCGACCTGTATGGCCGTCGCCCCGGTGATGAAGAATTCAAGGGCATCCGAGGCGGTCATGATTCCCCCGACGC